>JANNNS010000336.1:0-51386 GCA_031398645.1 Acidobacteriota bacterium | reverse complement strand
GGTTCGCCGCCGGCAAGCTTGATGATGTCCATCGTCGCCATCGCCAAGCCGGCACCATTGACCATACAGCCGATGTTGCCGTCGAGCTTGATGTAGTTAAGGTCATACTTCGACGCTTCAATCTCAAGCGGCTCCTCCTCATCGAGGTCGCGAAGATCGGCGTAATCCTTATGGCGGAACATTGCGTTATCGTCAAAGGTGACCTTGGCGTCGAGAGCGATCAATCGGTTGTCCTTCGTAAGGAGGAAAGGGTTGATCTCTACCAGCGACGCATCCATTTTTTCATACGCGTCGTACAGCGAGAGCATAAATTTTGCCGCCTGATTGATCAGCTCGTTGGGAATGCCGAGGCCGAAAGCCAGCTTACGCGCCTGAAATCCGCGAAGCCCGACCGACGGGTCGATCGTTTCCTTCAAAATCAATTCCGGCGTTTCCTCGGCGACCTTTTCGATATCCATTCCGCCCTCTGACGACGCCATAAAGACGTTGCGGCCGGTGACGCGGTCAAGCGTAATGCCGAGGTAAAATTCGCGGTCAATGGGCAGGCCCTCTTCGATCAGCAGGGTCTTCACCTTGCGGCCTTCCGGGCCGGTCTGGTGGGTGACAAGCTGCATCCCAAGGATCTGCGAAGCGATCTCTTTCGCTTCGGCAGGAGATTTGGCAAGCTTAACGCCGCCGCCTTTACCGCGGCCGCCGGCATGGATCTGCGCCTTTACGACGACTACATCAGTGCCCAGCTCGATCGCCGCCGCTTCGGCTTCTTCGGGAGTACGAGCAACGATGCCGCGAGGGACGGGAACGCCATATTCTTTGAGAAGGGCTTTGCCCTGATACTCATGGATCTTCATAGGTTAATGGTTCGAAAACCCAATTTTAGCCCTCTGACGGGCAAAAGGCAAAAGCGGCACAAGGCCGCTTTTGGAAAATAACTTTGCGAAAGAAAGCCTAATCCTTCGTGTTTACCTCGATAGCGATGAGCTTCCAGTCCTTTCCTTCCGGAATGTACTTAAGGTCAAACTTCATTCTCCGCGGGGAGGTGTCGTAATGGCCAAGAACCTGAAGGTGTTTTACGCCGGACTTGGTCTGCATCGACGCCGGCGGGGTATAGGTTGCGGGAAGCGTGCGAACCTCGCTGAAATCTATCTTGGCATCGGTGAAGGCCTTGAACGCATCAGCCATTTTCGTTGCCGATGCCTGCTTCTGGAAGGGCTTGGAGACCGTGCGATGGAAGTTCGAGAAGTCGCCGGAATTGATAGCGGAATTGAAGTCGAGGATCGTCGTACGTGTCAGTTCCTGAAGTTGAGCTTCACTAGGAACTTCACCGGTCGAAGCATCCGGCTTTGAGGGAGGCGGCGGGGTGTACGTGTTGGATGCCGTGCTGCTATTGCTGGGCTTATCGTCGGTTTTGCCGAGGTCCCCGAACTGCTTGTTACAACTGCAGCCCAGGGCGATCGCTCCCACAATGGCAAGGGCGATCAGGCCGCTGAATTTGGCGTCCTTACCAAAGAGCAGGTTAGTTGCTAGGTTTTTCATAGGTGTCTCCAAAAGTAAAAGAATTAAGACGGATCAGTTCTTTCGCCACGGCCCGAGCAGGGTCATCCAGCTGTCCACAGCCCTTTGATATTCACCCTGGCATCTCACAGCTCGTTCTTTGGGCAAATACTTTTCGGCGACGATCTTGCTGTGCTTCACAGGGTCGGAACCGTAGATCATGCACAGCGAGTTGTAAAACCGCTGCTCACGCAGCAAATGTTCGTCGGCGAGATTTCGTTTTGAATTGTCGCTTTGTTTTGATTCTATGGCAAATGCATCCGCGGCGGCATACACTGCACGGACGCCCTCGTCACCAAGTTCCTTGAGGTTGATATACGCAGATGCTCGATCGGCGGCATCTTCTTCGTTCCCCGCGACCGGCAGCTTGTACTGGTCGATGAGGGCATGGCCGATCTCGTGCAGAAACACGAATCGCACGGCGTCATTCATTTTCTCGTAGGCTTTATCATCGGGCGTTCCGGCAGATTTGAAGGTTCGGTAAAAATGCTCCATCAGCTCATAGCACATTGTGACCGAACGGTCACCGGCGTCGTAAAAGGCGTTTACTTCTTTGCAATCCTTGGTGCGGAGCGAAATATCGCGCGGAAGGCTGAGAGCCTCGTTCAATTTTCTCGCCGCCTCCTCAAGCAATTTGGCGTCTTTTACCTGGCGGTCGATCTCCTTATACCGCGGGGTCTCGATATCCAGGTGCTCAACGATAAAGTCGCCCTCATCCGGCTTTTTGCCTGGAGTTGTCGATGGGGCATTTTTAGATCCGGTCGAATTGCTGTCCGAGTCGTTCACATAAACGTCCGGCGGATCAGAGCCTGCCTGCCGGTCAGAGCTGCAGAAGCATGCCGTCGCCAGAAACAGCGTGCCGACCGAAAGGAGCAGATTCACCAAATTTGCACGAGCAGTAAGGCCCATTTGCGAATTCGAAAGGAACAATTAGGTCCCGCCAATCGGGACCAAGATCAGACTAGATATGACGTGGTCAAATGCGAAAATTTGCGAAAAGAATGGCCGGTGAACCTCAAGTCCACCAGCCATTATCCTTGATAATCATAAGATTTGTCTATTGTGATCTTTCGACCAGCGTTAGAAGTGTGCGAATAGCGACGCCCGTTGGTCCCTTCGCCTGGTGCGGTTTGACCGAATCGCACCAAGCCGTGCCGGCAATATCCAAATGTGCCCACTTGGCCTTATCCACAAATTCCTGAATGAAGACCGCTCCCATGATCGTGCCCGCTTTGCCGCGAGGTCCGATATTCTTGATATCGGCAATGTCTGACCTGATCTGCTTGCTGTATTCCTTACTTAGTGGAAGCTGCCAGAAACCTTCGCCATTCTCCTTACCGCAGGCAATGATCTCATCGACCAAGGCCTGGTCGTTGCCCATGAGGCCGGTGTTCTGGTCGCCTAGCGCTATGATCACAGCACCCGTAAGCGTGGCCATGTCGACGATCTTGGTCGCACCTTGCTTTTCGGCGTACGCGACTGCGTCGGCAAGAATTAGTCGGCCTTCCGCATCCGTGTTCAGGATCTCGATCGTCTTGCCATTCATCGCCGTTACGACGTCGCTCGGCCGCGAAGCTTTCCCGTCGGGCATGTTCTCTACCGCAGCCACAATGCCAAGTACAGGCACGGTCGGCTTCAGCAATGCAATAGCTCGCATCGCACCAATAACAGTGGCCCCGCCCGACATGTCGTACTTCATCGCGTCCATGCCTTCGCCCGGTTTAAGCGAGATACCGCCCGTGTCGAACGTGATCCCTTTGCCCACTAGCGCAAGCAGTTCGCCTTTTTTCGCGGTGCTTTTCGCCGGAGTGTACCGGAGAATGATCATCTTAGCGGGCTGTTCCGATCCGATCGAAACGCTCATCAGCGAGCCCATGCCGAGTTTCGTCATTGCCGCTTCATCCAGGATCTCGCACTTGAGCCCGGTCTCCTTGGCCATCTTCTTCGCCCGGTTTGCCATTTCAGTCGGCGTCAGGATGTTTGGCGGCTCATTGGCCAGGTCACGCGTGAAGTTCATCGACTCGCCGACCGCATGTCCGCGTTCGAGACCTTTCTTAAGATCTGCCGGCTTTGCTCCGTCGATACAGACTACGAGCCTGGATACGGTCTTATCTTTCTTATCTTTTGTCTTGTATTTATCAAGCTCAAACTGGCTAGTGACAAAGCCCTGCGCCGCACATTGAGCCACGGCAGCCGGATCGCCGTCGTGCCGAGGCAGGAAGGCCAAGTTCTTGTGGTTGCGTGTTCGCAAGTACCGCGTCGCACAGCCCGATGCAGCAGCGACCTCGGGCAAGGTATATTCGCCCTTTTCGCCAACGCCCAACAGCATAAGTGAGCGAGCCTTGACCTTGCCCTTCGGAGCAAAGCGAAGTAGCGCCGTTTGGCCCTTATCGCCGTTGAAATCTTCGGACTTCAACACGGCAGCTATTCCTCCGCCTACCAAGCTATCAAGGTCCTTCAGCAGTCCGCCTGACGCCTTTTCGCCCTTGAAAACGACGATTGCCAATGCCTCGGCATTAGCCTCCGTGAAACTACTCGTGATTCCCTGAAACTCCATCAAATATCCTCTGTATAAACTTTACTTATATACTCGAAAATCGTTGTAATACCTTAACTTATCTCGAATTTTCTTTCAACTGCTGGCGGGTCTCTTTGTCGATCGCCTTTTTCATTTCGGTCTCGCGTTTATCGTACAGTTTCTTACCTTTGGCGACACCGATCTCGAACTTGATTCGTCCGTTTTTCCAATAGATCGATGTTACGATCAGCGTCATTCCCTTCTGCGTTGTTTCACGTTCGAGCTTCTCGATCTCTTTCTTGTGCAGAAGCAGCTTTCGGGTTCGAAGCGGCTCATGATTCTGCTTGTTTCCGTGTGAGTACGGCGAGATATGAACGTTCAGGAGCCAGACTTCGCCGTCCTTTACCGATACGTACGAGTCCTTTAGCTGGATCCGGCCAGCCATGATGCTCTTCACTTCTGTTCCAACCAGAACGGCACCTGCCTCGAACTTATCGAGAATGTGATATTCATGATAAGCCTGACGATTGTTCAGAATTTCCTTGTCAACGGACATATCGTTACAAACTCAAGAAAATAAAGGAGTAAAAGTCCAAACTATTTCATTGAGATTTTGACCCAAACCGTACCATCTCAATTAGACTAACAGGCTAAAGCTTGTATTCCGAACGGAAAAGCAGGTTTGACAAACCTCGATTTCGGCACGTAAATTATTACTTACGCTGGGAGATCGTCTAATGGTAGGACTGCAGTCTCTGGATCTGCCTATCGGGGTTCGAATCCCTGTCTCCCAGCCAATTCTTTATGGACGGCTGGCACGAAACCGAGATCCGCGTCCGATATGCCGAAACAGACAAGATGGGTATAGTTCACCATTCGAACTACCTGATCTGGTTTGAGGCGGGACGTAGTGACCTTTGCCGTGCACGGGGTTTTTCCTACAAGGAAATGGAAGAGAACGACAATGCCCTGATGGTCGTCGCCGAAAGCTACTGCCGATACAAGTCTCCCGCCTACTACGAAGACGTTCTAACCGTTCGAACCCGCGTTGCAGAGATACGCAGCCGGTCGATCCGCTTTATTTACGAGATATTCCGGCCGGCAGACGGCATTCTGCTGGCGGAAGGCGAAACGCTTCACCTTGTCACCGATCAATCCAAGAAAGTTAGACAGATCCCCGATGTCTATCGCGAAAGGCTGATGGTCGAGGAATCAGAACTCGCGGAAGCTTTTCCGGCAAACCAGGCCCCTCATTAGTACTTAAAAGTTCTTCAACTTGAATACAGCGCTCAGTGACTTTAAACTGAAGGTATGCCTGGTGCTGCGGATGCCGAATTATACTTCATTGGAGCGATGATGGTCCTGATCCTTGTGATCAGTTTCGTCGCCGTTTTCTTCTTTGTCCGCCAGTATAAGAAAGAGATGGCTGAGAAGGCCGAACGGTTGAAGCAGAAGGCCGACGCAAAGAGATCGGAAACAGAAGCGGCCGAAGTCGGTTCGGAATAGAGTCAATTATATGCCGCATCCCAATACCTTGGAAAACGGAAATACAGTCCTTCTTGTTGTGGACGTACAGGAGGCCTTTCGCGATCCGATCGGCAATTTTGCGATCATTGCCTCGAATATTGCTCGGGCTGCCACAGGATTTGGAATGCTTCGAGTTCCCGTGATCGTCACGGAACAATATCCGAAAGGACTTGGTCCAACGGCTGAGGAGATTCGTTTTTCGCTGCCGGAAGGATTTGCCTCGATCGAAAAGTCTTCGTTCAGTGCGTTCGGTTCGGCGGACGTTCGGATCAAGCTTGAGGATCTAAAAGCAAAACAAGTTGTCCTTTGTGGCGTTGAAACGCATGTTTGCATAAATCAAACTGCCCACGATCTGATCCATGCTGGTTACGGAGTTCATCTTTTGACTGACTGCGTCGGCTCACGTTTCGACCACGACAAACAGGCTGGGCTCGAGAAGATGAGGGCTTCCGGTGTGATCTCGTCGAGTGTGGAGCTGGCATTATTCGAACTCATGGGTGACGCGGGCCACGAGAAATTCAATGAGATCCAGGCCCTCATCAAATAATGGAGATCCAGGCTCTCATCAAATAATGGACATACTTTCGTCACTCAACCCACAACAGGTCGAGGCCGTAAAAACGACCGAAGGGCCACTTCTCGTCCTGGCCGGAGCCGGATCGGGTAAGACGCGCGTCATAACCGTGCGAATTGCCTATCTTATCGCCGAAAAGCAGGTGCCCCCGCACAGTATTCTTGCCGTGACTTTCACAAACAAGGCGTCCGGCGAAATGCGTGGCCGCGTCGAAAGCCTGCTCAAAGAACATAGGCTGAATTCTTTTCCGCTGATCGCAACATTCCACAGCCTTTGCGTTCGGATCCTGCGACAGGACATAGATAAACTCAATGAGGGGTACACACGATCCTTCACGATCTACGATACAGACGATACGCAGAAAGTGATCAAGGCGTGCATTAAGGACTTAGGGCTGGACGAGAAGCAAATCGTTCCCCGCGTAGTCCGCGGAGCAATCAGTGCAGCCAAGAATCGTGGTGAGGATGTGGACCTTTTTACTTCACGTGTTGAACAAGCAGACGAGAAGCGAGCTGCCTACGCGAAAGTTTTCAAACTCTATGAAGAGCGGCTGAATCGTGCCAACGCGCTAGATTTTGACGACCTGCTTATAAAGACCGTGAAGCTATTGCGAACCTCTGCTGAGACTCGCGAAAAGTACAACGATCGATATCGGTATATCTTGGTCGATGAATATCAGGACACGAATTCGCTTCAGCTTGCACTCGTCAGTTACCTGACAGAAAAGCAGCAGAACATATGCGTCGTAGGTGATGATGCCCAGAGCATCTATGGCTTCCGGCAGGCAGACATCCGAAATATTTTGGAGTTCGAAAAGCATTTTCCTGAAGCGAAAGTGATCTTGCTGGAGCAGAATTACCGCTCAACTCAGACGATTCTCGACGCGGCGCACTCAATCATCGAGAACAACGTAAATCAAAAGAAAAAGAAACTCTGGACCAACAATGATGGCGGCGACCGGATATTATATTTTCAGGCGCAAGATTCTGATGCCGAAGGTCGCTTTGTCGCTTCGCGTATCGAGGATCATCAGCGTCGTGATGCGAGCAAGCGGATCGCGGTTTTGTATCGCACAAACGCACAATCGCGTGTTTTTGAAGAATCGCTTCGGCGGCTGCGGATCGATTACAACATTGTCGGCGGCTTCTCGTTCTACGAACGCGCTGAGGTAAAGGACATCGTCGCCTATCTGAAATTAGCACTGAACCCGGCGGACGATATTGCACTCCTTAGAGTGATAAATACTCCGACCCGCGGGATAGGGAAGTCGACGCTGGATGAACTTCAGGCAGTGGCACGCCGGATGGACGGGTCGATATGGTCAGCGGTGTCGGCCGTAGGTGATTCGAAGAGCGGACAGACGGTCAATCTCACACCCCGAGCGCGAACCGCCGTTCTAGCGTTCAAGAACACTATCGAAAAACTGCGAACGAAGGCCGAGGATTCGGTAACGTCCGAAAGGCCGGTGTCCGAGGTGGTTATTGCGGCGATCGATGACAGCGGTTATTCGCTGATGCTGCGAACTGAGAATTCGGACGAAGCAGAGGCGAGATTAGAGAATCTGGAAGAGCTTGTGAATGCCTCGGTGGACTATGACCGATCTCCTGAGGGCGGTCTTCGTGATTTCATCGATCACGCCGCACTGACCGCTGACACAGACAAATATGATTCCAATGCCGGGGTCACGTTGATGACGGCTCATTCGGCAAAGGGCCTGGAGTTTCCGGTCGTTTTTATCGTGGGACTTGAGGACGGCATTTTTCCCCATTCTCGCAGCATCAATGACGCTAAAGAACTGGAAGAGGAACGGCGACTGGCATATGTCGCGATTACCAGGGCCGAAGAGCTCCTATATGTTACTCACGCAATGCGACGCAGGGTCTATGGTGAAGAAATGGCCGCTGAGCCCTCACAGTTTTTGAACGAACTGCCCATGGAGTTGATCGAAGACCTGTCGCGCGGTCCATCATGGCTATCCTTCGCGAGAGGCTCCAAAAATCAGGAAAGCAAATACGCTGTCGCGGCCCTGCGAGGCCAAACGGCGGTCCCGGAAAAACCTAAGAACGTTTACACGGGAAAGACGTACAATAGTGCAGACGCGATCGCAGAGTTCTTTAAGAAAAAGTCGGATGGCGGAGTAGGGACGGGCACGGTAGATGAACGGCCCGACCCTCCCGCTGAGAAACCAAAGGCACTTGCCGGCTTTGATAAATTACGGGCCCTGGCATCGGATAAGGTCCGAGAGCCGCAAATAGAGTTGGACGAGGATGCGCCGATCATTGCTGGTTCTCACGTCCGGCACGGCAAGTACGGCAAGGGTCTCGTGCTGCGACGTGAAGGGACGGGCGACAATGTGAAGCTAACCGTCAGCTTTCCCGGATTTGGGCAGAAAAAGTTGATAGAGAAGTTTGCGAATCTGCAAAAAGCCTAGCTTAAGGCCGTCACCTTTCAGGAGTTTTTAGCAGTAAATAACATGAGAAATACACTTACCTTATCGATCGCCCTTTCTGTCTTGCTCTTGTCAGTTCTCGGGTGCGGATTTATTGGCTCCGACCAGAAGCCCGACACGACGGGTAAGGATAAAACCACCACCGACAAGGTGATCGACACAACCGTTGGCCGTTCAAACATCGGCGTACCGGAATGTGACGAAGTGATCAATTCGATCGAGGCAGAACTGAACAACAGCGAAGACAATTTTGCTGTAAAGGCTGTGAAGGCAACAGTTCTGAATCGTATTAAGGACGGAATTCGCGAAAGTGTCGAACAGAATCCTAATGATAAGGTGGAACTCGCGAAAACCTGCAAGGAATTCAAGATCCAATTCGATAAATACAAGGCTGAGGAGCAGAGCAAGCAAAGCCAGTAAGTATCTGATCAACTGAAAAAGGCCACGCGGTCTACTAATCCGCATGGCCTCTTTATTTGCTTGCACTAGTGCCTAAACGCTCATGATCTCGTGCTCTTTGTTCTTCGCGAGTTCATCGATCTTGGCAATGAAAGTATTGGTCAACTTCTGAACCTCTTCCAGTCCAAACCGTTCGTCGTCCTCCGACACTTCCTTGTCCTTGAGCATCTTTTTCAGCGCGTCGTTGGAAGCGTGCCGCACGTTGCGGATGGCGATGCGGTGTTCTTCCGCGATCTCGTGTATCTGCTTTGCGAACTGTTTGCGGCGCTCTTCGTTCAGGGCTGGTACAGCGAGGCGTATGATCTTACCGTCATTTGACGGGTTCATTCCAAGGTTAGCAGCGGTGATAGCTTTCTCAACCGCCGCCAACTGAGTTGCATCCCAAGGCTGAACGGTAAGAAGCTGCGGCTCAGGGACGGCGACCGAAGCCATTTGGCTCAACGGTGTTGGGGTTCCATAATAATCGACCATTACGGAATCCAGTATTCCTACCGTTGCTCGGCCGGTGCGCACATTCGAGAGCTTACGCTTGAAATCCTCGACCACGGCTTCCATCTTGGGCTTTGCCGAACCTGTTACAGTATCAACGCTCATATAAATTCAAAATGGTTACGATCCGGCGGTCGTCGCATGTCCGCCGACAGAAACCAGAGTTCCGATCGTCAGGTCACCATCGACAGCCTTCATGATATTCCCGTTCTCGGTCATGTTAAAGACCATGATCGGAAGGTTATTGTCCATACAAAGTGAGATCGCTGACGCGTCCATCACTTTTAACTGCTTCTCGAGAACTTCCTGATACGAGATCTTCTCGAAACGCTTCGCCGAAGGGTCTTTCAGCGGATCGGCCGTGTAGATTCCGTCAACTTTGGTTGCCTTGAATATCACCTCCGCTCCGATCTCACACGCTCTCAGAGCCGCGGCGGAATCAGTTGTAAAATATGGGTTTCCCGTTCCGGCCGCGAAAATGACAACCCGCTTTTTCTCAAGGTGTCTGATCGCTCGTCGCCGAATAAAAGGTTCGGCGAGCTGAGGTATGTCAATGGCTGACATAACGCGGGTGAAAACATCCTGCTTCTCGAGGGCGTCTTGCAATACCACGGCGTTCATCACGGTCGCAAGCATACCAATGTAATCAGCAGCTCCGCGGTCCATGTTACCCGCGGATTTGGAAACGCCGCGAAAGATGTTCCCGCCTCCGACAACGATCGCAACCTCGATGCCCAGATCGTGTACCGCCTTGATCTCGAGAGCAACAGACTCAGCCACGGCGGTATCAATGCCGTAGTTCTGGCCGCCCATGAGGGCCTCGCCGGAGAGCTTGAGCAGGATGCGTTTGAATGCCATAGGTTTACGAGGTGAGAACCCAAGCGGGCTCTCACCTCATCAGATCTAGCCTACCATTGAGGCAACTTCAGCAGCGAAATCGTCGGTTTTCTTTTCGATCCCCTCGCCCATTTTGTACCGCGTAAAGCGGCGGATCGAAATGTTCTCTTTGATCGAAGCAATTTTCTCAGTCACCAGTTCACCGACCGTCTTACTCGGGTCCTTGACGAATGGCTGGTCAACGAGAACGTTGTCCTCATAGAACTTGTTCAGGCGGCCTTCAATAATCTTGCCGAGAACGTCCTCAGGCTTTCCTGCGTTTTTCGGATCGGACTTGAGCTGATCCAACAAGAATGACCGTTCCTTATCCAGGTCTTCTGCTGGAACTTCTTCACGGTTTGCGTAACGTGGATCCGAAGCTGCGATGTGCATCGCGACGTCCTTGACCAACTGCTGAAATTCGTCGCCACGCGAGACAAAATCGCTTTCGCAATTGATCTCGACAATCACGCCGACCTTTCCGCCCATGTGAATGTAGGAACCGACTGCACCCTCGGCGGTAACACGGCCAGCTTTTTTACCTGCCGTCGCGACGCCCTTTTTACGAAGTATCTCTGTTGCTGCGGCCTCATCGCCGTTTGCTTCGACCAGAGCATTCTTACAATCTATCATCCCTGCGCCCGTCTTTTCACGAAGCGACTTTACTGAACTTGCTGTAACTTCTGCCATTATTTACTCCAAATTTCCGACGAGCCTGACCTCGTCCAGGTATTTAAGATTCCGAGCCAACAAACCAAATTTGTCGGACTCTTATGAAAAAGCGTAGCCTGTTCGTCTTAAACGGAAACGGCTACGCTATCAAAATTATTAAATCGATCTAGCTTGCGGATGCTTCCGTAGCGTCTTCTGTTTTCTGGGCCGCAACCTCTTCGGGCGTCTCAGCCTCTAGCGGCTTTTCGGCAGCAACTTCAGTTTCCGCTGTCGCCGCTGCTGCTTCAGGTTCAGGATGCGTCGCGTCGGCAGTCGCGAACGACTGGTCGGCAACCTGAGCATCCGGATCCGCCGGCGGTGCGAGGCTTTCGCCAGCGACCTCGGTCTCATCTCCGGCTTCGGCAACCGCAACGCGTCCTTCCGTAGCTACTTGCTGGCCTTCAAGGATCGCATCGGCGATACGCGAAGCAAACAGGCGAATTGCTCTGAGAGCATCGTCGTTGCCCGGGATGACCTGATCAATGCCTTCGGGTGAGCAGTTCGTGTCGACAACTGCAACGATCGGGATGCCCAGACGATTTGCTTCCTTGACCGCGATGTCCTCTTTGCGGACGTCGATAATGAAGAGCATGTCCGGTTTGCCGCCCATGTCCTTGATGCCGGCAAGGTTACGCATCAGGCTTTCGTGCTCGCGGTCGAGTTTAAGACGCTCTTTTTTGGTGAGCATCTCGAAACGGCCGTCTTCACGCATCGTCTCGATCTCTTTAAGCTTGTTGATCGACTTCTTAACTGTTTCGTAGTTCGTCAACAGGCCGCCGAGCCAGCGGTTATTGATGTAATACTGTCCGCAACGTTCGGCTTCTTCTTTAATTGCGTCCTGTGCCTGCCGCTTGGTGCCGACGAACAGAACCTTTTGGTTGGGCCGTTCGGTCAGGCTTTCGGTGACGTAATTCAATGCGTCGCGAAAAAGCTTCTGCGTTTTCTGAAGGTCGATAATGTAAATGCCGTTGCGTTCGCCAAAGATGTATTCCTTCATCTTCGGGTTCCAACGGCGAACCTGGTGACCAAAATGAACTCCTGCTTCGAGAAGTTCTTTCATCGTAACTGTAGCCAAAACTTATATCTCCTAAATCGCTGGTTTTTGTACTCGCCGAACCCTTTTCTATAAACCAAGGAGTTTCCGGCGATGGATTTGCGTTTTGAGGCCGCCTAAACGGGAACCTCAAACCGCGTGATTATCTCTTCGAGAACTGGAATCTCGCACGAGCGCCTTTCTGACCGTATTTCTTACGTTCTTTCTGACGCGGGTCGCGAGTTACGAGGCCTGCCTTTTTCAGAGCGGGCCTAAGATCAGCGTTGTATTCCATCAACGCACGCGTGATGCCGTGACGTACCGCACCGGCCTGGCCGGCAGTTCCGCCGCCGTCAACATTAACAAGAATGTCGAACTTGGCGGCCGTATCCGTAAGGCGAAGCGGCTGACGAATGATCATCTGCAGTGCTTCGTTAGGGAAGTACGAGTTGAAATCGCGGCGGTTTACAATGATATTGCCCGTGCCCGGACGAAGGTAAACGCGTGCTGTCGAAGTCTTTCTGCGGCCTGTGCCGTAATATTGAATATCTGCCATACTAGATCGTTACCGCCTCCGGTTTCTGTGCAAAATGTCTGTGGTCGCCGTCGGCGTAAACCTTTAATTTCTTGGCCATTGCCTTGCCGAGTTTGGTCTTCGGCAGCATGCCCTTTACGGCAAGCTCGATCACCTTTTCAGGCTTTTTCTCGAACATTTCCTTGACGGTCGTTTCACGCAAACCACCCGGATAAAGGGTGTGGCGATAGTAAACCTTCTGGGCATCTTTGGCTCCCGTAAACTTTGCATGGCGGGCGTTTATCACGATAACGTGATCGCCCATATCCATGAACGGGGTCCATGCCGGATTGTTCTTGCCGGAAAGCATTCTGGCCACTTCGGTAGCAAGACGGCCTACTGTTTTATCTTTGGCATCAACGACAAGCCACTTACGGCCATCAGCCAAACCTTTTCCGCTCGGAAAATAAGTACTCATAATTACTCACACAGATAGTGATATTCGCGAGAAAGCGAACAATCAGAGTATCGAAATCCCAAAGCAAGGTCAAGTATTCAGCGGCAATAACACTAAGTATTCCTAAAAGCCATCGCTCCGGGCCGGGTCCGCCGTATTTACCGTCAGGGGATGTCCGGCCTTGTCCGGTAGTTGTCCGGTGGTTGTCCGGGCTCTGTCCGGTGATGGTGAGTGGACACGCAAACGATTGATGACAAAGTGATTAGCCGGATTCCAGAGCCTGATTTGCTTGAAAAAGTAAAAAAAGTTCCAGGCCGGGGCGAATCCGTCCTTCTGTTGATGACCATCAAAGATCAGATGTCAAAGAGCCAGTACTAACGAAACATTATATCATGTATGGGACAAGTATGCAAATATAAAAAACTCAGGATCGGACCATATTGCCCCCATGGTTCAGGGTCTATTCATTTGCGTACGGTCTGCGTCTGGTAATTCGTAAGATCATGGACGTAGTCTAGTTGCGGCGAGCGTTATTCCAATGATCGTCTTGGCGTCTTCGATCTGGCAGCTTTTGACCATTTCCAATAGATCGCTGAGATGGTGGCGTTCAACGCTCAGGATCTCGTCGGCTTCGAGGTTTTGGGCGGTTTCGGTCAGGGCGGTTGCGAGGTAGAGGTGCATTTTTTCGGTCAGGAAGCCGGGTGAGACGTAGAATTCGCAAAGTTTCTCCATCCTAGCCGCCATAACGCCGATCTCTTCCTCAAGCTCACGCCCCGCACCGATCTCCGGATCCTCGTCCGCATTTAAAGTTCCGGCACAGATCTCAAGCAAATATTTCCCCGCCGCATGCCGATACTGCCGAACAAGAGCGACCGTCCCGTCCTCAAACACAGGAATAACGACCGCACTGCCCTTGTGAACGACGATATCCCGCTTGTATTCGATATCGCCCTCGCGAATCTCGTCGACGCGTATGTCGAAGATCTGGCCTTTGTAGATTGTTTCGGATGAAAGTGTTTGCATGGTGGCTCGGTTCTTCTAGTCTACTACGCCCGGCAACGAGCGGAATAAAACGCAGCGAAACCTACTAAACGTCCTTTTTTAGCAAAACTGGAAAGGAAAAGGAGTGATTCGAATTGTCCTCCGTTTTGAGCGTAGTGGGATAATTGAAGATCAAGGCGGCCGTCTCCGTCTAGGTCACCAACCCATTCAAGCTCGCCGATATCGCCCGGCGATCCGAAAAAAGTTTTAAACCAAATTATCTGTGATCGTGATCCTTGCTCGATTAGGAGCACAGAAGCAGAGTTTCCGCCTCGTAACGTTGCAGGAGCTATCCTAATGACATAGTCCGTATCGTCCAGCCTGAAAATGCGGCTGTAACCAAGTTCCATACCGTCGTAGAAGAGTTGATCATGAGTTAGATTGGGTTTCAAATAGAGCGTCCTGACTGGGCCTGGCCTTAAGGTTCCTTGATCGGAAAGTATAAAAACAGCCTCCCTCGATCCTCTGAAGTTCATGGACGAAAAGTTGCCAAAGTCAATTGATTCCACGGGGCCGAAGTCAACTGAACGCCGTTCCAATGAAAATCGTTCTCCGCGTTTGAACAAGCCGAGCCATTTTCTTTCCGCTTTTTTGGGTTCATTTGTGCAGAAAGCGACCTTGCCATTACTGACGAGTTCCATGAGCATGCTCGTCTTTGATGCTTCCTCGTCTAGCTCGACATCTGTAAACTCTGGTGTTAACCAGGGCGATTCCGAAAGTAGATCATCCGCAGAAGGAACGACAGGTGCGGCTTCTGAATTCGTTTGGTCACCCTTCCCTACATTCGGGAGAATCGTCTGGATTTCTGGTACCAAAAAGTATCCAGCAAAGAACGCGACCAGGAAAAATGGAAATCCCAATAAAACCCTTTTCATAGACTCTAACTCGGATCCGATAGCTATCTATCTCTAAACCACTCTAAAGCTTTGTCACCTATCTCTTTACTCACCGTGACTCGAAACGGCCGCTTTGCCACAAAAATCGGAAGTTCGACAACATTCGCACCTAGATTGCGGAGGCCTTGAGCAATTACTTCATCGGAAACTGCCGGAACACCGAACTCTTCAAACGCCCTCAAAAACGCGCCGTGAAGGCGATCGAGAGCCAATTCACGATCTGCCAGTTCGTGGCCGCGTGACTGGAATTCGCCGAGGGCGTAGAGCAAGACGGTCTTGATATCGACGGTCGTCTCGGAAGGGTCGAATAATTGCGGCTGGAGACTTTCCATATAAAACATGAGGATTTTATCACGCACGCAAACGACAAGTTACGTGGGTAGCCACAGGTAGTGGCTGCGGAGTCAGAGTTCCGTGCCGGTTAATCAAGGATAAGCTCTGAAGAATGGAGATTGGTTCGCTATTGGCTAATAGCTATTAGCTGATAGCTGTTAGCCAGATGCAAACTTTGTTCTATCACCATTGTTGAATAGGTGTAAGAGACGCGATGCAGACACGTGAATCACATCTGAGGCAGGTCGTCACTGACCGTTTATTTCAAAGGTCCGGTTTGGTTATTGATAGGTTGCGATTTGAGAAGAAAATCTCCGTTGCCATTTAGGAACAGGGTTCCGAAAGCTTTCCAGCGCTTCTTAATATTGCGAAGAAACTCTTCATCCTCATGATGCTTTTTGAATGAAAGATAGTATTCAATTTGCAGCGCAGGGAATTCGGATCTGGGTTGCCCTAAACCAAACCTTTTCTGATCGTACTGGTGGTAAATCTTTTTCATCCGTTCCAGCTTCGTCACATCCGGTAAATATCCAATATCAACGGTCACGACATCTCGAAACTCAAAATAACTTCCAGGTTCAATGATAGCGAAACCGTCTTTGAGAGGTTCCGGTGCCAAGTCAATGCTCCTCACATACTGCGGAAAGGGATCATAATCATCACGGCTGGCCGGCCTGATCCATGGCAATGTCTGCGCCGCTCCTTTTTTAAAACCATTTGAGTAATCGTTTTCCAAGAACTCAAGTTTTTTCTGCCCCATGAATCGATCTGGTCGGAAAACGATAAGAGTCTTGTCAGTTTTATTTCGCAGTTGAAGGTAAAGAACAACTTGGAAAGAAAATACGTCTTCACCGGACCTCGTGTCGACGTTAGATGAGACGTTCAACACAGTGCCGGTCAAAACCAATTCATCAGCCGGCTCTTGGCTCCAGATCACGGTATGCGACGACAATATAAGTGCAAACGTTAATGCGGTCCATTTCCACATAAATCGGCTCGCCCTACTTTTATAAGGATATATACCCATCCGTGGAGACACTTTACCATAGTTATTCCATTGTTTTGATGTAGAATCTGCGTTGAATATGGCGAAATATCGTATAGGTTTGGGCGTAACGGGCGGGATCGCGGCTTATAAGGCTATTGAGGTGATGCGGCTGCTGCAGAAGGCGGGGTGTGAGGTTTCGGTGGCGATGACTCGGCATGCGACGGAGTTTGTGCAGCCGCTGACGTTTCGGGCTTTGACGGACAAGCATGTGATCGTGGACGATTACGACCCGGCGAATCCTGACTCGATCGCGCATATCAATTTTTCGCAGAATATCGACCTGCTCCTGATCGTTCCGGCGACGGCGAATATTATTGCTAAGTTCGCGAATGGAGTGGCGGACGATTTTCTTTCGTCTACTTATCTGGCGTCGAATGCTCCGGTGATGATCGCTCCGGCGATGAACGTGACGATGTGGGAACAGCCGGCGACGCAGCGGAATATTGAGCAACTGAGAAAAGACGGTGTGCGGTTTGTCGAGCCGGTGGCGGGTGAGCTTGCCTGCAAGACGGTCGGGACGGGGAAGTTGGAGGACGTGGAGAATATTGTTCAGCAAGCGCTTGCTTTGCTTGAGACAAGAGACGGGAGACAGGAGACTGGAGACAAGAGAAGCGAGACAGGAGATAGGAGACAAGAGACAGGAGACGAAACCTTCTCTCCACACTCCAGTCTCCAGTCTCCTGTCTCCGATTTGCGCGGTGAGCGGATCCTGATCACCGTAGGCGGGACGCGGGAGGCTATTGATCCGGTCCGGTTTATTTCTAATCATTCGTCCGGGAAGATGGGTTTTGCGGTGGCTGAGGCAGCGAGGGATCGCGGGGCTAGCGTGACCGTCGTGGCGGGTGTAACGTCGGTCGATTCGCCAAATGGCGTCAAGGTCATCAAGGGACTTTCCGCGGAAGAAATGCACCAGGGCGTGATGGCGGCGTTGCCGGAAGCGACGATGTTTATCGGTTCGGCGGCGGTGGCGGATTATCGGCCGGCAAATGCGGCGCACGCGAAGATAAAGAAGGACGGTAAGGACACGATGACGCTCGAACTTACGAAAACGCCGGACATTCTGGCGGACGTCGCAAAGAATCGAACGTCCGGGCTGCTCGTGGTCGGCTTCGCGGCTGAGACGAATGACGTCGTCGGTTACGCTCGGTCGAAGATGGAGAAAAAAGGGCTCGACATGGTCGTGGCAAATGACATCACGGCAAAAGGCGCAGGTTTCAACACAGATACGAACATTGCGACCATTTTGACCCGGTTGGGCGATGAAATCGAGTTGCCGCTAATGTCAAAACGTGAACTGGCTGATAGAATTCTGGATGAAATAGTAAAACTGAGGGCGAAGGTTTAGGCGCTCGCTGTGTCTGAAGAATTTATCCACGAAATACGCGAATCAGATCAAGAAAGCAGCGCTAACCAGCAAGTCGAATTTACTTAAATGTCTGATCTGTCAGAACTTATTGCCGACGTTAAAGAACAAGTCTTGTACTTGCAGGAACTCGGCGTCGATTCGTTGGAGGCTGAACTGCCTTCGCTTGAGTTATCCGTTTCACCACTCCGTCCGGCAAAAAACGCCGTCCACTCATCCTTAGACAAGGAGGGGAGTTTTGTCGTCGCTCCCAGAGACCGTCGTGAAACTGAGACTCCGTCATCTTCAAGTGTTAGCGGCACTGAATCGCGTCCGCCCGGCTCACGTCTCGCGTCTCTGCCATCATTATCTAAGCGGATGCCTAATCCCAGACCGGCGGTTCCGTCGGTTCAAAAAGCAGAGATTCCGAAACTGGCAGCCGCCCACGAATCACTTTCCGGCGATATCGCACCGACGCTTGGTGAGACCGCCGATACGATCGAGTCGATCCGAGCTGAGATCGGCGACTGTACGCGATGTGCCCTTTATGCGGGGCGAAAGCAGATAGTTCACAGTACCGGCAATTTCGACGCTGATCTGATGTTTGTCGGCGAGGCACCGGGGGCGGACGAGGACGAGCAGGGCTTTCCGTTTGTTGGGCGAGCCGGACAATTGCTGACGAAGATCATCGAAAGCATCGGAATGAGCCGCGACGAGGTCTTTATCGGCAACATCAACCGCTGCCGTCCGCCGGGCAATCGTGCTCCTGAGCCGGACGAGACCGCGGCGTGCAGGCCTTTTATCCTACGAGAGGTCGCGGTGATCAAGCCGAAAGCCATTGTGGTTCTCGGCGCTACCGCTGCCCACAATTTACTTCAGGTAAAGACGCCCATTTCGAAGCTGCGCGGCAATTTCCATGATTATTTTGGCGTTAAGGTAATGCCGACATTCCATCCCGCATATCTGCTGCGCGATCCGCACAAGAAGCGCGAGGTTTGGGAAGACATGAAAATGGTCCGCGAGTTGCTCAACAAACATTGATCCTGTGTCGTGAATCCAGTTTGCCAACTGGAGCGAAGTTCTTTTTTGAACGGTCTTGGTGATGATGCGCCGGGACTGCTCCGAAGAAATGGCGAAGATCCTATCAAAAACAGTCGAGCACGACGCGGCCTTTCTAGCGGCGGGGATCGAGGAATGTCGCCGCATCACGCGTAAATACGGCACGAGCTTTTATTTTGCCACTCAATTTTTTCCGCGAAGCGTCCGCGAGGGTATCTATGCGATCTATGCATTTGCACGCATTCCGGATGAGATAGTGGACGACCCAACACTGACAGATCACGGCGAAGCGATCGCCAAGCTAACCGCTTGGGCTGAAGGCTGGCGGACGGCGATGAATGCTGGTTCTAGCGAAGACCCGGTGCTGAATGCGATCGTAAGTCAGTTCAGAAAATACGGCATTCCGTCCGATGAGTGCGAAGCGTTCCTGCGGTCGATGTTCATGGACGAAGAGAAGTTTTCCTACGCGGACTATCGGGAACTTGAAGAGTATATGTACGGCTCGGCGGGCGTTATCGGGCTGATGGTCACGCGGGTTGTCGGCTACTCAAGCGATGAGGCCTTCGAGTATGCCAAGAAGCTCGGTTACGCGTTCCAGTTGACCAATTTCCTACGCGATATCCGGGAAGACTATGACGAACTTGGCCGGGTTTACATGCCCGCGAACGAGCTCCGACATTTTGGCCTGGGTGTAACTGACATCTCGTCGCACGCACGCGATAAGCGGTTTGTGGACTTTATGAAATTCCAGATCGCCCGCAACCGCAAGATCTATCGCGAGGCGTTGCCCGGGATCAAATTGCTCCACTGGCGTGGAAGATTGGCGGTTCGGATCTCGTACGTTCTTTATAAAGCCATCTTAGGTGAGATCGAGCGGGCGAATTACAATGTATACGCCGGCCGCGTGCGTACAAATCGACAGCAGAAAATTTATCTTTCCTTGAAAGCTCTTGCCGGAGTCTATGAATAAAAAGGTCGTGGTTATCGGCGCCGGGATCGGCGGTCTCGGGACGGCAGGGCTCTTCGCAAAAAAAGGTTACGACGTAACGGTCCTTGAAAAGAACGAGAACCTTGGCGGCCGTGCGAATGTCTTCGAAGCGGAGGGATTTCGTTTCGATATGGGGCCGTCATGGTATCTCGCTCCCGATCTCTTTGAACATTACTTCGATCTGCTTGGCGAAAAGGTTTCCGATCATCTCGACCTTGTCCGGCTCGCACCTTCATATAGAATATTCTTCAATAACGACCCAAAACCGCTCGATATCCATTCTGACATTGCGGTAGATTCGGCCACATTCGAGGCCATTGAACCAGGCTCGGCCGAAAAACTGCGTGCGTATCTGAAACAGTCCGAGTATCAGTACGAAGTTGCGACCCAGCACTTCATGTACAAGAACTACGATAATATCTTCGATTTCTTTAACCGACGCGTGATGACAGAGGGGCAGAAGCTGTCGGTCTTTTCGAAGATGCATTCGTTCGTCTCGAAGTTCTTTAAGTCCCGAAAGCTGCAGCAGGTGATGGAGTACACGATGGTGTTTCTGGGCACATCGCCTTACGAGGCTCCGGCCTTGTACAACCTGATGTCGCACATGGACTTTAACCAGGGCGTATTTTATCCGCGGGGCGGTTTTTATGAGCTGATAAATGCACTCGCTCGGATCGCTGAGAAGAATGGCTCGAAATTGAGGACGAGCTCGCCGGTTGCAGAGATCGTTGTCGAGGATGGTGTGACAAAGGGAGTTTGCCTCGAGGATGGCCAGATCGTCGACGCGGACATTGTGATCTCGAATGCCGATATTTGGTTCACCGAGACGAAATTGCTTGCCCCAAAGTGGCAAACGCACCCGCAAAAGTACTGGAACAAACGGGTTATGGCCCCATCGGCTTTTATTATTTACCTGGGAATAAGCGAAAAATTACCAAGCCTGATCCATCACAATCTCCTTTTTTCGGAAGACTGGCGGAAGAATTTTGACGACATTTACAAAGATCCTCGCCTGCCGGACGAACCTTCCTTGTATGTCTGTGCTCCGTCAGTAACCGATGCTGGTGTTGCTCCGGACGGAAAGGAGAATCTATTCGTCCTTGTTCCGATCGCTTCAGATCTGAAGATGAGCGAACAGGAGAAAGAGGCGTATTCAGACAAGGTGCTTGCCCTGATGGAAAAGGAGATGAAACTGCCGGGGCTGCGTGAAAAGATCGAGTATAAACGCTTGTACACGGTCGATGACTTCGCGGCAGACTACAACGCATTCAAGGGATCGGCCCTTGGTTTAGCGCATACCATTTGGCAGACAGCTATATTCAGGCCGAATAATCAGTCAAAGAAAGTGAAGGGACTCTATTATGTCGGGGCTGGCGTAAATCCGGGCATAGGGACGCAGATCTGTTTGATAAGTGCTGAGTTGGTATTTAAGCGAGTGCATGGAATAACGAGTGCTGAACCGCTGAAGAGTATCTAATTCGTGGGACCCCAAGCGGGACGCTTGCGGTCCGACGATTACGGCAACAGCTTTCCGTAGGCGACGACCCAGAAAAGGACGAAGCCGACCGCGGAATTTATGAGCGGGAAATACTTATAGATACTGAAAACGTGTTCCGAGTCTTTTGCGAAAACGGTAGCGGCCATGATCGTCAGGTAGATGATCCCGGAGATGCCGGCAAAGATGCCGAGGAAAGGAAATGCAAGGATCGCGGAGCCAAGATAGCAGGCGGTGCAAAAGCCGAGCGTTCCGTTTGGGCCTAGAAAAGTGGCTACCGTTTCGACGCCTGCCTCACGGTCTGCGGCGATGTCGGGAATTGCTGAGTAGGCATGCATAGCCATGGTCCAGAGGAATGCGGCGGCGACCGCCATGATCGGCGGAAATTCACCGCTGATCATGGCATAGCCAAAAACTCCCGGAAATACGTAGAGTATGTTGAACGTCGAATCGACGATCGGGATCGCCTTTGCACGTATTGGCCAGGCTGAATAGAAGACCGAGAAAAACAGAAAGCATGCCAGAGCGACGATCGCGGTCGAGTTGAAAAGGAATGCACCCGCGACGAAGGGAATGTTGAGAAATAGGATCGCTAAAATAAGCCGCCATCGATCCTCGGGGCGTACGAGAGTCTCATATTCCTGTTTCTTCGGATTGAGTTTATCGGTCTCAAAGTCGAAAATATCGTTAATGCCGTAGATCAGGAGATTCGCTGGCAAGAGGAAGTACATGGTAAAGGTGGCAATGCCGAACGAAAGAAAGTCCGACCGGGACGCAGCACCAGCAGCAAGGCCAACAAGATATGGCCCGAAAATGTAGAGCCAGAATCTAGGCCGGCTGACGTGGATGAGAAAGCGAAGCGGGGGCATGATTCGAGTTTAATGGATTAGCCGCCAATGCACGAATAGTGCGGGATCAGTGCATTCGTGGCTAATATTCATCAAAGAGAACGATGTTAAAGACGTACAGAACAAGCCTTCTCACCGGCATCGTTTTGCTGTTCCTGTCAACGGGAGCTTTCTTCATGGCGAACGTTCAGTTGCCGCGATGGTCTTACGTCCTCTCGTCGATCAACGTACTTTTGTTCGCGATCCCCTCGTTTTGGGCCCTAAAGATGTGGCTTGGCTGGGCCGATGCAGCAAAGCTTGTTCTTATTCTCGGCGTGTACGCCCTTGGGATCGAGACCTTCGCTATCCTGACCGGCTTTCCATACGGACATTTCGGCTATTCCGAACATCTCGGCTACAAGCTTTTTGGACAGGTGCCGTGGACGGTCGCGTTCGCATGGACTCCGCTGATGCTGTGTGCCTATACGGCGGCAAGAAGCCTTTTTGTCTCGCGGATCCGCCGAATAATCTGTTCGACATTTTTGCTTGTTGCCTTTGACCTGGTTTTGGATCCTGGCGCGGTTTTGCTTGGCTTTTGGCAATATCCCGCCGGCGGGCTTTTTTACGGCGTTCCGTTCTCGAATTTCCTCGGTTGGGTGTTCTCGGGCGCGATCGGTTCGGTGATCATGGAAGCCGCGATAAGCTATTTCCGGCCGCTTCTGCCGCCGCCGGTACAGATAGGCTCTAGTGCCTTTTTCATAATCTTTTTCTGGACCGCGCTCGCTGCATTTAGCGGATTAGGCGTTCCGGCAGCGATCGGCGGTGCTATCGCGTTTGCGATGTATCTCTGGTATCAGCGGTCATACTACGCGTTTGATGAAATGGTCGTGCTGGTGGATGAAGAGAACAACCCTCTCGGAACTGCCCGCAAGAGTGAGACGCATCACGCAGACACCCAACTACATCGGGCGTTCTCAGTTTTCCTTTTCAACGAAAAAGGCGAATTGCTGATGCAGCGAAGGGCGTTTAGCAAAATTACGTGGCCCGGGGTTTGGTCTAATTCCTGCTGCGGCCACACGATGTTGAACGAGCGGACCGAACAGGCAGCGGCGAGACGATTGGCTTTTGAACTGGGCCTTCGCGGCGTTGAATTAAAAATGGCTCTGCCCGATTTTCGCTACCGTGCGGAGAAGGATGGTGTGGTCGAGAACGAGATCTGCCCGGTTCTGGTCGGCATCACAGATCAGGAACCTTCGTTAAATCCGGCCGAGGTCGCAGAGACGAAATGGGTAGATTGGGAGGAGTTTCTTGCCTCTATCCGACGCGTCGATTGCGAACTGTCACCGTGGGCGATCGAAGAGGGGATCCTGCTTTCAAAAAGCACCGTGCTACGCGACCTGTTAAGGCGTGTGGAGTTGAAAGCAGCAGCGTAATTCATTGTGCTAATCTCAGAAAGGTCCAGGGATTTTACGGAGTACACCCGAAGATGAAGAACTTAACAGCGTTCCTTCTGGCAGCCGCACTTTTCTTCCCGACAGTGTCAGGCGTTGCCCAGAAGCCCACACCCGTCGAGATCAAGCAGCTTCAAGGCCCACAGAACCCGCGTTTGGGTTTGGTCATCCATGGCGGTGCCGGCGTGTTGGCAAAGTCCGCGATGACGCCTGAAAAGGAAAAAGAATTTCGTGCAAAGCTTGAAGAGGCCGTTTTGGCGGGTTACAAAGCGCTCCAATCGGGCAAGTCGAGTCTTGACGCGGTCGAGATAGCGATCCGGATTCTCGAAGATTCGCCGCTGTTTAACGCCGGAAAGGGGGCTGTGTTCGCGAACGACGGCAAAAACGAACTTGATGCCTCTATCATGGACGGCAAGACGCTCGGAGCGGGAGCCGTGGCTGGCGTTCATCGCGTGAAAAATCCGATCACCCTAGCCCGAGCGGTGATGGAAAAGAGTGAACACGTGATGATGATCGGTGACGGTGCTGAGAAATTTGCTGCTCAGCAGAAGATCGAACTCGTCGATCCAAAGTATTTCTGGACGCAGCCGCGATGGGATGCGTTGCAGAAGATCCTTAAAGAAGAAAAGGAAAAAAGTGAAAAGGTCGAAAAGGGTAAGAGTTTGAGTGCGAGTTTTGCTGAGGAGCCTTATAACAAATTTGGCACGGTCGGAGCGGTGGCTCTGGACCGGAATGGAGATCTTGCGGCGGGAACGTCGACCGGCGGGATGACGAACAAGAAGTTCGGCCGGGTTGGCGATGCTCCTATAATCGGAGCAGGCACTTATGCCAACAATGCGACGTGTGCGGTCTCGGCAACGGGATGGGGCGAATACTTCATCCGACTTGGTGTGGCACGCGATATCAGCTCGATGATGGAGTATCGGGCATTGACCATACAGACCGCTGCCGACAACGTTATTAAGCAAAAGCTCCAAAAACTGGGAGGCGACGGCGGGATCGTCGCGATAGACAAATTCGGCAACATCGGCATATCGTTCAATTCGGAAGGGATGTATCGGGCGTATATTAATGGCGAGGGAAAGGCCGTTGTTGAGATCTACTAAAGTGAAAACGTGAAAAAGTGGAAAGGTGAAAAAGTGCAAATGTGAAAAGGGGAAAATGCTCTACCGAACCGCTTGCGAAATCGCCGCGATGTGATTTTCACTTTTCCACTCTTTCACTTTCAAATCCATATGCTTTCTGCTGAGATAATTGCGGTCGGGTCTGAGTTGTTGACGCCGGAGAAGACCGATACTAACAGCCTTTGGCTTACTGAGAAGCTGAACGAGGTTGGGGTTGAGGTGATGCTCAAGACGATCGTTGGTGATGACGAGGCGAGGCTTGAAGAGACGATCCGCGACGCGATCAAGCGTTCTGATATTGTGATCACGACCGGCGGACTCGGGCCGACCGAGGACGATGTTACGCGGCAGGTTTCGGGGCGTGCCGTCGGCAGGGAATTAGTCTATCACGACGAGCTTGAAGCGGATCTGCGCGAACGTTTTCGCCGATGGGGCCGCGAAATGCCTGAGATCAACAAACGCCAGGCGTATGTTATCGAGGGTGCGTCGATCCTACCGAATCCGAATGGTTCCGCGGTCGGGATGAAGCTCGACCTCGGCTCGAAACTGTTTGTTGTTCTTCCCGGCCCGCCGCGCGAACTTAAGCCAATGTTCGAGAATTTCGTCCTGGCAGACATCCGTGAAATGGCCGGAGAGGTGCACGTCCGACGACGCATACTGCGGGTCTCGGGAATGGGCGAGTCGGCTGTGGACGAGGCGATCGCGCCGATATACAAGGCATATCCTAACGTCCAGACATCGATCTTATTCAGCAAAAGCGAGATCGAGGTGCATTTGGCGGCAAAAGCCGATACTGAAAGCGAGGCGTTGAAAGTGCTCGACGAACTAGCTATGAGGATCGCCGAGGCACTGGGAATGGCGGTTTTTGCGACAAATGGTGAAACGCTGGAAGAGGTCGTCGGCGGTATGCTGACCGAAAGCGGCAAAACGCTCGCTGTGGCGGAGAGCTGTACGGGCGGATTGATCGGAATGCGGCTGACGGATGTTAGCGGATCATCGGCTTATTTTCTCGAAGGGGCCGTGACTTACTCGAATGAGGCAAAAATGCGGACGCTTGGTGTGTCGAAACAGACGTTGACGGAGCATGGTGCAGTCAGTGCCGAGACGGCCGAGGCGATGGCGTCGGGCATTCGAGCGTATGCGGGCTCGGACTACGGCATTTCGGTAACGGGAATCGCGGGCCCGGGCGGCGGCACCGCCGATAAGCCCGTCGGGACCGTGTTTATTGGCTATTCGGATGCCGAGCAGACCCGGTCAGTGAAGTTTACGCTGCCGGGCGATCGTTATCTCATTCGCTGGCGGTCGAGCCAGGCGGCCCTGGATTATCTTAGACGACGAATGCTCAAGGCGGATGCGGCGGGATGAACTGGTTGCGTAGCATTTACGGGAGACTAAGAGAGCGCATTGCAGAGCTTGGTGCTCTGACCCCGATCGCCCTCGTAACCACGTTTCTACCGATGTTAGGAACTTCCGTCCTGTTTGTTGTCGGCTATCCTCTAGGCGTCTGGCTCAGGGAAAATCAGGCGATCGGAGCTGTTGGCTACGCAGTCGGCGTTTTGATCGTCTGTGGTTTGGCGTTGATGCCGACCAACGTTATTGGGATCATCGGCGGCTTTGCGTTTGGGCTCGACTTAGGCCTTGCGCTCCTGATGATCGCTATTGTCGGAGCCTCTTTTACCTCGTATCTGATCCATAGACGACTTGTCGGTGACAAGCTTCCAAACGTTGCGGAGCAGCACCCCAAAGCCCAGGCGATCTATGAAGCTCTTACGGGTCAAGGGTTTGTAAGGACGGCTATGATAATACTTCTTATTCGGTGGTCCATCATAATGCCGTTCGCCCTGACCAATTTCCTGCTCGCCTCTGCCAAGGTTCGCCCTTCTGCGTTCCTGGCCGGGACCTTTGTCGGGATGCTTCCACGGTCCGGAGCTGTCGTCCTTACCGGAGCGGGGCTTTCGGAATTAACGCTGGAAACACCGCGGAATTTCTGGCTTCTCGTTTCGGGAATTGCAGCCAGCCTCATTTCAATAATCATCATCTCACTCATCAGCCGACGTGCCCTCGACAAACTGACCCGATCAGCAAGGGCCTAAGTGTTCTTCGCGAGAAAACTCGAATAATGCTTGCTTTTCGACGTCTGAAGTACGAAAATTAAGGTTGCCGTGCGCCACGGCTTCCTGCACAAGATCTTTTTGAAACTTTGCTGCTTGTGTCGCGTGTAAGTCACGTATACAAGCAGCCAATACCACGAAAGGCCGATCATCTATTAATATGAACCGTTCAATCAAAGTCCAGATCTCGCTTACCGTCCTGCTCGTTTTTGCGATGCTGTCGCCGACGGCCGCTTTCGCATTTGGGGACGGCAAAAAGCATTTTAAGGCCGGTATGAAGGCCGAGTACTCGGAGGATTGGGATAAGGCAGCTGAGTCATTCGCTCTGGCCGTTGCCGAGGATCCGAAGAATCCCGAATACAGGCTCCATTTGCAGCGCTCCCTCTTCAATGCATCGCAGATGTATATGAAAAAGGGAACTGTCGCCGCGACCGAGAAAGACTATGAGGGTGCGTTCATCGCTTTTCGAAAGGCCTACGCATATGACCCGGTCAACGAACTGGCGAAATCCGAGATGGCGAGAATGGTCCGGCTCCAGCAGGAAGTATTGGACGGAGGGCCGAAAAAAGACCCCAAGGCCGGTGACGACGGCAAAGTGAAGCTGGTGCAGACGGGTTATGCGACGCCGCAGGCAGCAGTTAACGGCGGCGTTCCGCAGAAGTTGGAAGTGCTCAAGCAGCTCCCGTTCCCGAGCGGTATTCCGCTTCAGCAGATCGTCAAAGACCTGGCACGAGATCTTGACCTGAACGTCCTGTTCGACACGGATTCAAGGCTCGAAACGCGACAGGTTCGAATCGACCTCAAGAACGTGACCGCTGCGAAGGCTCTCGATTACATCTTTTTGCAGGAGAACCTTTTCTTCCAGAAGGTGGGGCCGAGGACTATTCTCGTCGCGACAGGGCTGAGGCGCGTTAATTTCCAACAGTTGGTGCTTCGCACTTTCTACCTAGCAAACGCGAGCCCGAAGGATGTTAAGGCGGTCATTACCGCTGCTATTCCGGCTCAACCGGGCCGTACCCAGACCGTTGTGCTTGAGGATCCGGCAACGAACAGCGTCACGGTCCGCGATACTTCCGAGAACATTCGCTTGATCGGCAAGCTCATTCAATCGCTCGATAAAGACCGGGCAGAAGTTGTGATGGACGTTGCGATCTATGAAGTGAATAAGACCGACCTTCTGCAGTTCGGAAATCAGATCGGCACCGCCGCTCAGCTTGGTAATCTTGGAGGCGTTGGCCTTCCGTTGATCACCTCAGGTGCGACTGCTCCAATTACCGGCGGATTGCCGTTTGCTTCACGGTTGCTTGATGTAGGTAGTATTGCTCTGGGAATACCCATCAGTTCGCTTGCCGCCCTTCAGCGGAAAGATAATACGAAGTTGATCGCCTCGACTCAGATCCATGCCTTCAATAATGAAGATTCCTCGGCTCGCATCGGGCAGCGGGTTCCGGTCAGGACCGCGTCGTTCGCTCCGATCGGAAACTCCGGCGGCAACAATAACAACAACAATTTCCTTGGCGATGTTTACAACTACGAGCAGGTCGGCCTGACGCTCAAGTTCAAGCCCATCGTTTTCCCGAATCAGGATGTTCAGGTCGTAATGGACATCGAATCGAAAGACGTCGCGGGCGGACTTACAGATCAACCGGTCTTCACGGAACGAAAGATCACGGGTACGGCCCGTATCCAGAACAATAAGACGCTTCTGCTAGCCAGCGTGGCTCAGAATACCGAGACCAACGGACGGCAGGGACTTCCTTTGTTAGGGCTGATCCCGATCATCGGCAGGCTCTTTACCGCTCCGACCAAAGATAATCGGCAGGTAGATATTGTTATTGCGATAACACCGCGGGTCATTCGTGCACCGGCCATTTTGCCTGAGGACGAGGTCGAACGCGATACGGGAAGCATGCAGACGCCAACCAGCGGATCGCTTGAGGCAATGATCGTCCAGGAAGAAAGAGACGAGATGCTGGCATTGGCACGCAGGACACCGACAAATGTTGATGTCCAACTGCCTGATCAAGGCCCGACGTATGTTCGTTCGGATGCTTCTTCATCGGTCAAGGCTGATTCGCCTACCGCGTCCGATACGAATACGGCAAAGAACGTTGCGAAGCCGATCGATGCACTTAACCTGCGTCCGATCGATACCGCCGTAAAAACGCTTCAGATAGCGGAAACGTCGGACACTTCAGGTGCTGGAACGACGAAGCCCGAAGCGGTTACATCCAAGGAACCCGTAAGGACGCTTCCGGTGCCGGAAGAACCGAAGACGACCGATAGTGCGAAACCTGTTTCTGAGTTGATACTTCCTGCTTCGATGCCGCAGCTAAAACGCGGCGATAAAGTTCGAATACCGGTTTCGGTAAACGGGACAGCTCTGTTCCGGTCGGCCGTGCTCGGACTTCGATTCGACGATAAGCGGCTCGCGGTCCGCTCGGTAAGTTTCGGCGACATCTTTGGCCCGCAGGCTGTTAAGACTCCGGTCGCTCCGTTCATTAACAATGACGGCAAGATGTTTGTTTCTTTGTCGCTTCCCTCAGGAAGTGTCTTGACCCCGTCGGGTGTGCTTGCGATCGTTGAGGTCGAAGCTCTGGCTGACGGCGTGGTCGAGCTTTCGCTTGAAAAGGAAGTGATCACGTTTCTTGCGGCAGACGGCAAGAATGTTGCAGTAAAGCTCTAGGCCTTGATAGGTATGCGAAAGCGTCTCCGGGAACAACTGAATACATCTTCCGCAGGCGGATTTTCGCTGTTTGAGCTGATCGTAACGCTGGCTATCCTGTCGATATTGGTGGTTGGCACGATCCCGCTTTCGCAAAATGCCGTCAGGCGGCAGAAGGAGATCAAACTCCGTGAAACGCTAAGGCAAGTGAGGGCGGCGATCGACGAATTCAAACGGGATACGATCGGAGCGTGTCCGCAGGGTTCGATCAACGCGGTCCAGCCAAGCCGGGCGAACGCGCAGGTGCCGACCGACCCGCGAAGCCGTGTGGTGATCGACGATTGCACTATATTCGACACGCAGAATCTCGACCGATTTCCGCCTGACATCGAAACGCTGGTCAATGGCGTTAAAGTGCGGGAACGCGGCATGAGTTCGACCGCCGGTGCAGGCCTTGGGGGTAGCAATCTACAGGCGACTGAGATCAATGAGATCGAGGAGCTTTCAAAGATCTATCTTAGGCACATGCCGGTAGATCCGATCACGGGAGAATCAGATTGGACGTTTCGTTCATCCTACCAGTCGGGCGATGCGGGCAGTTGGGACGATATAAATGTTTTTGACCTGCGTTCGTCGTCAGATCAAACTGCGTTGGACGGCACTAAATATAGCGACTGGTAAAGGTAAAAGTGGTTAAAAAGTTCTTAAAGAAAGAAGGCGGTTTTTCACTGCTTGAGTTGATGATCGCGATGTTCATTATCGTGATCCTCATTTCGGTCGCAGTTCCTTCATATCAGCGGGCGATGCAAAATGCCCGGGAAACCGTCTTAAAGGAAAATCTTTGGCAAATGAGACGGGCGATCGATCAGTATCAGGCCGACAAGGGCAAGCCGCCCCAATCGCTTGATGATCTTGTGACGGCGAAGTATCTTCGCGAACGTCCGGTCGACCCGATAACGGAAACTACTGACTGGAATGAGGTAATGGAGGCCGACTCTACTGATTCAGAAGCAGAGCCCGGGATGAGCGATATAAAGAGCGCATCGGATGGCGTGGATTCTGAAGGAAAGGCTTACTCGGAGTACTAAGAATAAATGTTATCGTTTTTGACCCAGCCAAGTTTTCCAAAAGCGGCGATCGGCCTCGAGAAAGAGGCCGTTACGGCCCTTAGCCTTCAGCGTGAGGGACGCGGCATGTTCGGTGTAAAGCAGGCGGCCACGGTCGATCTGCCCACACATCTGCTGACTCCCAGTTTCCTGGAACAGAATATTTCGAATCCAAAGGAACTTGCGGTATTGCTAGAAGAAGCGGTCGTTTCTGCGGGCTTGCTTCGTCAAAAGGCGTGGTCCATATCGCTTCCAAGCAACACGGCTCGCTCGGCCATTCTTACGCTTGAGAATGCAGCAGGCAAGGACGAGTCAGCTGAGATACTTGATTGGAAAGCAGAGCAGAGCTTCGGCGCCCCTGCAGCGGAAATGCGGATCACACGGCAGAAGATCGCTCCCGACAAGGAGGGCAAACCGCGTTATTTCGCCACGGCCGTAAAATTGTCGGTGATCGACGAGTACGAGACCATTTTCGAGAATTTCGGCTGGAAGGCAGGTTTGATCCTGCCGCGTGCGGTCAGCGAGGCGAATTGGATAACGGAGGATTCGAATCGGGCGGATTCGATGCTGATCAGCTCGCAGAGTGATGGCTTCAGCGCGATCCTGCTGCGTGGCGGCGAGCCTGCTGTTATCCGTTCGGTCACCTGCCGTGAGGCTGAACGGGACGACGAGATCTATCGTTTGCTGATGTTCTACAACGATAAATTTGCGGCTGACAGCAAAGACCAGCTGCTCGACCGCATTTTGCTTACTGGAAAGGGACTCGTACCGGCAAAGATCCGTGAGATTTCCTCGGAAGCACTCGGCCGGGCACTACAGGTTTTGCGTCCCGAAGAGGTCGGGCTGAACGTTCCGGTAAATAGCTTGAGTTTTGACGACCTGGCGGCTCCTGCCGGCCTTGCCGCACTGGGTTGGACGTAAGCTCATTGGCAACAAGATATTGAATCGATCTAGGCGGCCTCAGTGCCGCCTTTTTGTTTCCCGCATTTCTGCGGCTTCGGTTCATCCCAAGAAATTCTCAGTTCGTCACAATTTGATACACGCGGTTTGAAAGCTTGAGTACGATAGGATCATCGACTTTGCGCCTGTGCAACGGTGCGCAAGAGAACGTCGTGATCAGATCTTCTATGCATGCTTTCGCCATCCGAAAAAAGGAAATTCAGTTGTTCACAGACGTGGAACTGATCTCGAACGCCATCGGCGGACGGGAAGACGGTTTCGAAGAACTTGTCCGCCGGTATCAAAAGCCGATAACGGGCTATGTCTTTCGGATCGTCGGCGAATATGAATCCGCGCTCGATGTCACGCAGGAAGTCTTTATAAAGGTTTACAACTCCCTTCACCGCTACAGCTCCGAATACAAATTCTCCACCTGGCTTTACCGAATAGCCCACAATGCGGCGATCGACCACCTTCGCCGTAACTCAGTAAATCCGCAAAGCCTCGAAACCGAAAACGCAGATGGCACGTATCAACTTCAGATCGAAGCCGCCGGCCGCTCGCCCGAACAAGATCGGGAAATAAGCGAATGGCGGACCGAGATCGGGCAAGTCGTAAAACGGCTGCCGGACGCATATAAGCAGTTGATCCTGCTCCGGCACGCAAACGATCTCAGCTATGATGAGATCGCCGAAGTTACCGGCCTGCCGCTTGGAACGGTCAAGAACAGACTATTCCGGGCACGTGATATGATGCGACAGATCATGATCGAACGCGGTTTCGACGGAATCTGATCGAAATTACGGCTTTTTCGGTTAGCAGGTGAAAGAAAATTCCGAAACAGAACTATGTCCGCGGGACGATATCGCCGCTTATGTTGACGGCGAACTTTCTACGGAAGCCGCTGAGGCGGTCGAGCGTCACGTGAGGGCGTGCGCGACCTGCAGCCGTGCCTTGCTTGACCAAAGGCAGTTCCTGGCGGCCCTTTCCGCGTCGCTCGACGATTCGAAAGATATTGTGCTTCCCTCCGATTTTGCAAAGCGAGTAGTTTCGAACGCGGAAAGCAGTGTTCGAGGGGTACGACGACCGTACGAATTCCTGACTGCGGCACTCATTTGCGCCGTACTCCTGATATTTCTCTTGTTTGCTTTGGGGGTCGAAACTTCAGCCGTTGCGGCCGCGATGGGAAGCATCGCTGAGAAACTTCTCAGCATTGGCGGCTTTCTCTTACGTATCGTTGGGAACATAGCGTTTGCGGCCGCCGTCGTTGCCCGAGCGCTGGGTGCTTACACCGGATCTTCCGGCATTCTGATACCGATCTCTATATTCGTTTTCGGCGTTTTTGCATTTATTTCGTCCAGATGGATGTTGCGGCGTTGCAGCACGCTCATTTCAAGGGGTGAAGTCTGACCAGAACCTTGTACACAGACCGATCGGCCCACTTTCTTCCCGCAGTACTGCGGGCCGCGGCAGGCTGCGCCGCTCTGATCCTGATTCTCGCTTCGGCCGTATTTAGCCTGGATCAGGTCTCGCCCGCGAACGACGAAAATACCTTGGTGATCGAATCTTCGCCGGACATGGAGATCATTTCATTCTCCAAGAGAGTTGTTGTCCGAAACGAGGCAAAGGGTGTTTTAGTGTTTGGTTCCGACGTTATAGTCGAGGGCCGAGTTGAAGGTGATGTGGCGGCCATCGGCGGCTCAGTGATCCAGCGCGAGGGTTCGTACATTGGCGGTGACGTTATTGTTGTTGGCGGCAAGTATCTACCGGATTCGACGGATCCGCTGCGTGGCGAAAACCGGCAGACTATAATTTTTGCCGCTTATGAGCAGGAATTGAAGACATACGCCCAGAACCCACTGGATCTTTTCTCCCCGTCATTTACGGTAGGTTTCGTGGCACTCCGGCTTCTTTCGCTTCTGTTCTGGTTCATTTTGTCGCTCGTCTTTACGACGATCGCTCCCGGTGCGGTCAGCAGGGCAGTCGGCCGATTGAATATATCTACCGGAAAGGTGATCGGCATTGGCCTCTTTTCATTCATTGCGATAGTCGTTCTGATCATTACTTCGTCGCAGATGATGCCCACATATTTGCTGGCTGTTTTACTGCCGATGGCTGCCCTGATTCTTACTCTCGCTTATGTTTTTGGCCGGGTCGCATTGCATGTGAGTTTTGGCAAACTCATTCAAAAGCACTTGCTTCCAGACCATATCCGTTCAGAGGCTTTTGTCACGCTTCTGGGTGTGGCCGCCTGGACGATTCTGCTTTCGGTTCCTTACGTTTGGACGTTCGCACTTTTAGCCTTGTTTTCGGCAGGGATAGGGCTGGCATTTACGGCCCGCTCTTCCGCCTCCTGGACCACCCGCTAAAACCGCATCTGCTTTACTTACAAATCTTTACATTTAAAATCAAACTCAGCGTATAAAATCTACGTCTTACATTCTTGATGGCAACTTCTGTCGTCTTGAGTCGTACATAAAGTTATCAGTTTGTTCATCCGATTTTATAAAAGTTATGTTCAAGTTCGTTAAAGTTCTGTCCACATTCATCTTATCTGTTTCGGCGGCGATGGCGGCCCTCGGCCAGGCACCCAGCGGGGTTGTGAAGAACACGATCGTGTCAGGTGACGTTGTGGCGGTCGATTCAGGCAAGATCGTCTTAAAGACCAAGGATGGCGACATCAGCGTCGTCTTGTCGGATAAAACCGAATACAAAAGAGTGCCTCCCGAGAATCCGGTATTAAAGGCTGCAGTTCCCGCGACATTCGGCGATATTGGCGAGGGAGACAAACTGCTCGTTAGCGGAATGATCTCAGACGATAAGAAGAGCCTACCGGCCAAATCGGTCTATTTGATGACCAAAGCTGACATCGCACAGCGTCCGGCAAAGGACCTTGAGCGCTGGACGACCCGCGGAATGTCAGGGAAGATCACGAAGTTGGACGCGGACACCAAGCAGATCACGGTCGAGGTCAGCGGGCTCATGGGCAACCGGACCGTAGTTTTGACGCCGAAGGCCGACACAAAATTCCGACGGTATGCTCCCAACTCAGTTAAATACAGCGAGGCGATAGGCGGATCTTTTGGTGAGATCGCAGTTGGTGATGTTCTGCGTGCGGTAGGTGATAAGAGTGCCGATGGTGCGAGCTTTGCCGCAGAGGAAATTCTGACCGGTGCTTTCCAGACGAACGCGGGAACCGTTAAGTCGATCAACGTTGCCAAGAACGAAGTTGTAATGACCGAGATGCAGACCAAGAAAGACGTAACCGTCTCGCTTGCTCAAGCATCGTTGCTCAAAAAGTTTCCAGAGCAGATGGCCCAGATGATGGCTATGCGTCAGGCTGGCGGAGCCGGGGGCGGCCAGGGACAAGGTGGGCAAGGTAGGCCCGGAAGCGGCGGCGGTGGAGCACCGGGAGCAGGTGGCCCGGGCGGACAGCGTGCCGGCGGAGGCGTGGACGACATGCTCGAACGCTTTCCTAACATCACGGCCGCCGACTTGAAGGTGGGCGACGTGATCGCCGTATCGAGTTCGCGAACGGGTGAGATCGATCGAATTACGGCGATCAAGCTTCTTGCAGGTGTTGAGCCGTTCCTTCGTGCCGCACAGGCTTCTGCCGGACCGCAGAGACAGGGAACCCAGAGCTTGAATATTCCCGGCCTTGACGGCATGGACATGAACTAAGTATTTGATATGAAGCTCGTTGGAACGGGGCGATCATTAACAGTTCCTGCTTTACTTATTACTCTCTTCGAAAGGTTATTTGTGATGAAATTATCTAGAATTATTATATTGAGCGGCCTTTTCGCTTTATTCTTTAACACCTCCGTATTCGCTCAGCAGAATGGCAGCCTGGCGGGCCAGGTCGTAGATTCACTGGGTGCGATCGTGGTCGGTGCCTCGATAACGGCTGTTTCGTCAACCGGTGCCGAAAAGACCGCGACGACGAATGCACGTGGTGAGTATGCGATCAACAACCTTGCTCCGGGCAAGTACACGGTCAAGGTCTCTGCTCCGAAGTTTGAGCTGTATGAGAACACCGAGGTTGAGATCGTCGCTGGACAGAAGAACGACCTTATAGCGACGATGACCGTCGGCGGCGTGCAAGAGCAGGTCGAGATCAACAGCGATCAGGGCGTTTCGACAGATCCGGCGAATAACGCGGGTGCCACGATCCTGAAAGAGAAAGAGCTCGAGACGCTGCCGGACGATCCGGATGAACTCGAGGCGGCGCTTCAGGCACTTGCCGGCCCGGCCGCAGGACCGAATGGCGGCCAGATCTATATCGATGGGTTTACCGGAGGACGGCTTCCACCGAAAGAGGCCATCCGCGAGATCCGTATCAACCAGAATCCGTTTTCGGCTGAATACGATCGCCTGGGTTTTGGACGTATCGAGATATTGACCAAACCGGGAGCCGATAAATTCAGAGGTAGTGCGTTTTTTAACTTCAATGACGAAAGCCTGAACTCACGCAACCCGTTCGCACTTAACCGTGCCCCCAGCCAGCGTCGTTCATACGGCGGCAATTATTCGGGCCCGATCCAGAAAGGGAAGTCATCATTCTTTATCGACATTAGTAATCGTGAGGAAGATAACAACGCGGTCCTGAATGCCATCATTCTTGATTCCGCACTGAACCCGGTTCCTTTCCAGGAAGAGTTCACGCTGCCGAACCGACGATTTTCCATCAGCCCTCGCTTTGACTATGCGATCAATGACAAGAACACCCTTGTCGTCAGGTATAGCTTCGACCGGAATACGTCAGAGAATCAGGGCATCGGCGGAACATCCTTACCTACAAGGGCTTACGAAACGACGAACAGCGGCCACGAGATCCGTTTGACAGAAACGATGATCATCAATCCGACCACGATCAATGAGACCCGATTTGAATATGACTGGGACGATCGTGAACAGACCGGCGACAACGCGATCCCGACGATCAGCGTTGCCGAGGCTTTCACTGGCGGCGGATCGCAGATCGGCCTTAGTTTCAACAAGACTCGGTCGTGGGAGCTGCAGAATTTCACGACGACATCTTTCGGAGCAAATTCCCAGCACGGAGTGAAATTCGGCGGCAGGATCCGAAATGTGAGTGTCAGCGATCGTTCGGAGAACAACTACGGCGGCAACTTTACCTTTATCAATCTGAACAACTATCGCGACACGATCCTTGACTTGGCTGCACCTACCCAGTTTTCGATCACCACCGGTGTGCCTGATCAGAAGGTTTCGCGAACGGATTACAGCTTGTTCATTACCGATGACTGGCGTGTCAATCCGGGTCTGACGCTGAGCTTTGGCCTGCGGTATGAGAACCAGACAAATATCAATGACAACGCGAATTTTGCCCCTAGATTTTCGTTCGCGTGGTCTCCCGGAGCTGGCGGTGCACGAACCCCGAAGACCGTGTTCCGCGGAGGTTTCGGATTCTTTTATGACCGGTTCAGCGAGAACCTGACGTTGAATGCCCTTCGGTTCAACGGAACGAATCAGCTCAATCTTGTTGTCAGCGCAAACGATCCTGATCCAGTCCGTCGTGCCGCGGCGATCGCATTGCTTCAGCAGCCGGTCTTTACCCTGTCGGGCGTGTCGAACGTTCCGACGGCCGCACAGATCCTTGCTGCGTTGCCGCAATCGAACACTATCAGGCAGATCTCGAACGACATCAAATCCCCTGTCATGATGCAGGGAGCATTTGGCGTCGAACGTCAGCTGCCGTGGAAAACAACGTTGGGTGCGACCTTTGTTACTTCAAGAACGACCAATGTTCTGCGTTCCCGTAACATCAATGCTCCTATCTGTGCGAATCCGCTTAACCAGACGGACTGCTTGAACGCTCCGCGGCCGGAGCCCACTCTCGGAAACATCTACGAATATGAGTCGACAGGTACTGTGGAACAGAACCGTTTGAATATCAATATTCGTAATATGTACAACCGGAATTTTTCTGTATTCGGAAACTACAGCCTTGGATTTTCCAAGGGTGATTCCGATGGAGCCGGAAGCTTCCCTGCATACTCGTATGACCTGACCGACGAGTTTGGCCGATCCTCAGGCGATATCCGACACAACTTTGTTGTCGGCGGCAATTTCACTCTGCCATGGGGCGTTTCGATGAGCCCGTTCATTATCGCTAACACCGGCCGTCCATTTAACATTACAAGGGGAGTTGATCTGAACGGAGACGCCTTGTTTAATGAGCGGCCAACTTTCGCAGCACTCGCTGCACGGTGTTCGCAGCTTGGTCTAACAAACTCTTTTTGCGATGTCTCAGGCGAGGATCCAAGCTCGATCATTCCGCGGAATTATGGCCAGGGGCCTAAGTTCTTCTCGGTCAATCTTCGCGTAGGTAAGACCATTGGCTTTGGCAAAACGGCGGGACAAGCTGTTGCAGCAAACAGCGGCCAGGAAGGCGGCCCGCGTGGCGGCGGTGGCGGTGGCCCGCGTGGCGGCGGCGGTATGATGATGGGCGGCGGCGGTGGCGGCCGAATGGGCGGCGGTGGCGGTTTCGGCGGCGATGGCCGAAAGCCGTACAACCTGAACCTGAGCATCAACTTCCAGAATCTGTTCAATAACGTCAACTTCAATACGCCGGTCGGCAATCTGGCATCAAGCCGATTCGGTCAATTCACTTCGACATCCGGCGGGTTCGGCGGATTTGGCGGAGGAGGCGGCGGCGGAGCCACGGCAAACCGTCGTATAGAACTTCAGGCGAGATTTAGTTGGTAAGTATTTCTCAATGAAGTAAAATTCAAGGAAGCCTGACGTGTATGTGTTAGGCTTCCTTTCTATTTGAGTTTGAGGTTTAAGATTTATGATCAAGATCGCTGGTTTGTTTCTTTTCGTGGTTCTCGTCTGCTGTCCCGCGCTTGCTCAGAAGACCGCGATAATTTCCGCATCTGAGAAGAGCTTTGCCGCCGAGAACGAACTTGCAAAGCAGACTGTGACCGCGCATGGCGGAGATAAGCTAAAGAATATGAAGTCGCTCGTGGTCAGGGGAGCGGTCGATGTGACTACCTCGGCAATGAATCAGGCTTTTCCCGCTACGTTCGTGACTATCTTCGCCGGAGAAAAATACCGGATCGAGATCAACAACCCATTTCAACCGTTGAAGCAGACCTACGACGGCACTCAGACCTCGTCCTCGATCCGCGGGGGCTTCACGCTTCCGCCGATAAACAGGCTTGGCTTTCCGCTCCTTCAGCAGCTTGGAAAGCAGGGATTCGTTATCACTTCGCTTCCTGATACCAAGAAGAAGGTCAAAGGCTTCCGGATGACCTCGCCGGAAGGGTATTACACCGACTTTTACCTTGACGAAAAAACGAATCAAGTAAAGGGGTACGATTCGACCTATACGATGAGCGGCCGGACGATCACTACTTCGGTCGAGATCGACAAATGCCGTCTTGTGGAAGGCGTTCTGGTACCGGAGAAGTACGCGCAGCGGTTCGATACGGAGCAATTGACCGTTTATGCAAATTTTAAGGCGAAAGAGATATTGGTAAATTCGGCGATCGAGGATGCTGTCTTCTCAACGGCTGAGTGATCGCGGGAAGGAGAGGTAAAGAGAATTTTCTAGATCATTTTGCGAAGCGGCTCGTCTTCCACCACTCGATGGTTCGCCTCAGGCCTTCTTCAAGATCGACCAGCTTTTCGTAACCCAGGCATTCCACCGCTCGCGAATTATCAGCCTGTGAGTGCTTCACATCGCCTTTTCGCCCTTCAAAATACTTGGCCTCGACCTCCGGTCGGCCGGTGATCGCTTTTATTGCGTCAAGAAGTTCGTTCAGCGAGACGCGTTCGCCGTTGGCGACGTTCATCACCTCGCCAACGCCTATTGTCGCCTCCGCAGCATTTAAGTTTGCCTGCACGACATTAGCAATATAGGTAAAGTCACGTGTCTGCTCGCCGTCGCCGTAGATAACGGGCGTCTCGCCCTTCATCAAGGCGTCAATAAACCGCGAGATGACGCCAGAATAGGCCGAAGAAGGATTTTGCCTTGGGCCGAAGACATTGAAATACCTGAGAGAAAATGTCTCGAGGCCATAAACCTCATTGAAAACCCGACAATAGTATTCGCCGGTCAGCTTCGCAGCCGCATAAGGCGAAAGCGGTTCCGGGCGCATTGTCTCGACCTTCGGGAGGATTTCCTGGTCGCCGTATGCCGAGCTTGAGGCTGCGTAGATCACGCGGCGAACACCGCAATCCTTAGCCTTGACCAAAAGATTAAACGTCGCATTTACGCATGCCTGATGAGTCTCGACGGGATTTTCAACTGAGCGTGGAACGCTTGGCAGCGCCGCTTGATGGAATACGATCTCGATACCATCCAGTGCCTTTGCTAATGCCGCATCGTCGTTAAGGTCGGCCTCGATAAAATCAAAGCCGCTGCCGATCTCATCGAGATTATAGCGTGATCCAGTGCTGAGATCGTCGATTATGGTGACCTTGGCACCCTGGCGCATCAACTCTTCGGCAATGTTAGATCCTATGAATCCTGCTCCGCCGGTAACCAGACATTTTGTCGTCAAAGCCATAGAATCACTCAGGAGATCAAAAAAGTGAGAAGTACCTATAAAGGACGAAAGAAAGACCATTCCCGCTTTCGTCCTGGTACACGGTTAAAGAGCCGTTCGGATCGAGCTATCTGCCAACACCAACGTACTCAAAGCCGAGTTCGCGCATGTCGCCGGGCTCATACACGTTCCTGAGATCGGCGATCTTTGGTGCCTTAAGAAGCCGCTTGACCCGTTCCATATCGAGGGCACGGAATTGGTTCCATTCCGTAACGATGACCATAATATCGGCCCCATCGATCGCGTCGTATTCATCCGTTGCGTATTCGATGCCCGTAACAAAGTGCTTGGATTCTTCCATGGCTACCGGGTCGAATGCCCTAACGGTTCCGCCTTTCGCGACTATCGACTTGATAATATCGATCGCCGGAGATTCGCGCATATCGTCCGTCTCGGGCTTAAAGGACAGACCGAGCATACCTACGCGTTTTCCGGCGAGGTCGCCGACGAGCTTCTCGATCTTTGGGATCATGGCGTCGCGCTGACGTTCGTTAGCTTCGATGACCGCATCGACGATCCGGGTCTCCACACCGAATTGATCGGCAACAGTCGTTAATGCCCTCGTATCCTTAGGGAAGCACGATCCGCCGTAGCCCGGCCCGGGATGCAGGAACTTTCGTCCGATACGGTTGTCCATTCCCATTCCGCGAGCAACGTCGTGAACGTCACATCCGATCGCATCGCACAAGTTGGCCACTTCGTTAATAAAGGTGATCTTGGTCGCGAGGAATGCGTTTGCGGCGTACTTGATGAGTTCAGCAGCTTCCAGAGATGTAATGACGATCGGGGTTTCGATCAGGAAGAGAGGCCGATACAGGTCCTTCATCACTTCGATCGCCCGGTCTTCGTTGCTGCCGATAACGACGCGATCCGGCCGCATGAAGTCTTCGATCGCTGCTCCTTCGCGCAGGAACTCCGGATTGGAGGCAACACCAAATTCGGTGTCGATATTCAGATTCTCGGCAACAAATTCTTTAAGCCATTTTCCGGTGCCGACCGGAACCGTCGATTTTGTCACCAGGACCTTGTAACCGTTCATAGCATCGGCAACATCCTTGGCAGCCTGGCGGTAATAGCTCATGTCGGGTGTTCCGTCCGCCTGGGGCGGTGTGCCAACGGCTAAAAACACGACGAGAGCCTGTTCGACCGCAGACTTTATATCTGTTGTGAAATGAAGGCGCCCTGCCTTTACATTCTTGTGGACCAACTGGTCGAGCCCGGGTTCGTAGATCGGGATGATCCCCTGATGAAGCTTTTCTATTTTTGTTACGTCGACATCAACGCACGTGACGTCAACGCCGAATTCCGCAAAACATGCACCGCTTACTAAACCAACGTAGCCGGTGCCTATGACTGCAATATGCATAAGGCTATTAAAAGGTAGATATTATTCTAGGATTTAGAAATAACGGGTTTCCGAAACAAAATTATGCGGGCCATATTTACAATAAACATGACCCGCAAATACATTCAAGATTATAAGAACTGTAGGCCGAACGCCGATTTAGCGAGTCGGGCTAACTACGATCGTGCCGCCACCCGGTTCCGGGTCGTTGTTTCCGAGAAGGATCGCTGCACCTGCAACACCCGCTGCGATCAAGATGAGCCATGGCCATCCACCGATCGGTACCGGAGGAGCCGAATTCGGACGAAGACAGGGTTTACATCCTGTCTGAGCAAGGTTGCCAGCCGAAGCCGACGTTCCGGCTGCGATCTGCTTGTCCATCGTGCCTTCACGCATCGTGACCATGCCCGCCGTCGTGTCGACGTGGGTGTGCGAGCATTCAACTTCTACTAGGAAGTTATCTGCCTGCGACGAATCCGCTATGACGGTTGCGTCTTTGGTCGTTACTGTCGTTGCAACGCCTGCGGCGTTTGAGACCTTCGCTTTTCCTGAGGAAAGCACAGCTACGATCTGATTGTCTGCGAAGTTCAGGACGATGTTCGAGTCCGCCAAGACTTCAACGCGGCCAACCTTTCCAAGACTGACGACTGCGTTTGAGCCGGCTCCCGTAACGATGGTGCTGCCTGAGATGATAGTGGCGTTCGAAACAGCCGTCTGACCGTTGACCGTAACCTGGCCAGAAACAGTGATCTCACCTGCGATATCCTTTGTTTGGGCGAGAGCGACTGAAGACGAAACACACAAAACTGCAATTGCAGTGAATGAAGCTATAAGCTTAGAAAAACAATTTTTGGCAAGCATTTAAACAATTTCCTCCTGAATCAATTCTTATAATACAAGTAAATGCAGATCACCGCAATGGCAAATCCGCACAAATAGTAATGAAAGCACTATTTATCGGTTAGGACTAACAACTGAGTTGTCATCGCTGGATTGAGAAACGGCGACAATGACAGCAACGCCCACACCGGCAGCAACGAGAACCCAGATCCACCAATTATCTGAGCCTGTCCGGGTCTGCTGTTTACCTTGGGTTTCGCCGGAGGCCGAGATCGATTCACCGGCCGCTAAGGTTGTGGTTTTCCCGTCATTCGTCCTGACCCTAACAGTACCTAACGAACCAAGCACCGTCAATGTGCCTGACGTTAATTCAGCATCGACCGATGTGTCGTCAAAGACGAGGCCAAGTGATGAACTCGGCTCAAGCTGGATCCGCCCCGTTTTTCCAATGCTAACAATTGCCGAAGTTTCCTCGGGTGTGGCGATAGTGCTCGATGAAAATATCGAACGCCCGCTCTTTGACTCTTCACCGTTGACGAGTACCGCAGGAGCTTCTCCGTTCAATGACTTACCGGAAACGGTAAGTTCGGCAGCGATCCGGCCGGGAACCGCTAAGGCGACCATCGATGTGGTCGTGAAAATTGCAAGAGTTACGCATACCGATACGGCCTTGCGCATCCAAAGTTGAGAGGTCATAGTGCTCCTGAAGTTCCGCTAGTAGCGTTGATCAAAATCAATCAAGCTGAATAAATTTTTGCACGAAAGCCCCTTTTGTGTCAACAAAAAGGACAGTTTGAAGGCCGCAGACACGATAAACGGCCCGTTCTGTCAAAAATTCCCCGTAAGCTTAACTTTAGTAGATACTTATATCACATGCCCCCTTCCAGTTTAAAGCTTTTTATTGGAGGCCGGCTTCAGCCTGATCATATCGACCTAAGGTAGCAAGCGAAGCGGTTCGACTGCTTTGCCCAAGCCGCGTTTTTTTGCTTTAATCTGGGAGTCCTTCTTAATTCCGCAGGAGAAAATTTATGAGATTTCGCTTGATCGTTTTCACCATCGCAGCCTTATTGGCCATCGGATGCGGTGGTGGGCAAAACCAGACTACCGGATCGAACGACGCAAAAACAGGTGATCCTTCGAAAAAGACAAAGATCGGTTTCTCTATGGCGACCGTTAAAGAAGAGCGATGGCAGCGTGACCGTGACGCATTTGAAGCTCATTGTAAGAAGATCGCCGTAGAGTGTGTCATTACGGTCGCCGATAACAATTCTGACCGGCAGGCAAATGATGTCGATAACCTTTTAACTCAGGGCGTGGATGTTCTGGTGATCGCACCGCAGAATGCCACTCAGGCAGCATCTCTTGTGGATAAAGCAAAGGCTCAAAATGTCCCGGTGATCAGCTATGACCGGCTTATCGATTCAGACAAGCTCGATCTGTATATCTCACATCAGGTGCCCGTGATCGGCAGAAAGATAGCGGAATATGCCCTACAAAAGGTCCCGAAAGGAAATTATGTAATGGTTTATGGGGCTCCGACCGACAATAACGCGACCATTATGAAGAAGGAGCAGTTGGCTGTGCTCCAGGCCGCAATTGACAGCGGTGACATTAAGATAGTCGCGGACCAGTTCATCACTGACTGGAAACCCGAACTTGCCCTGAACTTTGCAGAGAATACTCTGACCAAGAACAGCGACAATATTCAGGCATTTGTTGTTTCCAACGACGGAATGGCGGGCGGCGTGGTTTCGGCGTTGGCAAAGAAGAATCTTGCGGGAAAGATCCTTGTAACCGGGCAGGATGCGGGCCTTGAGGCCCTGCAGAACATTGCCGAGGGCAAGCAATCGATGACCATCTACAAAGCGATAATTCCCCTCGCAAGCGGTGCCGTAGAGGCGGCGGTCAAACTTGCCAAGAAAGAGCCGCTGACGACCACGCCTTTTAAAAGCGATTCGATCGGCAAAGATGTACCGGCTATCCTGTTGGAGGTCGTAACCGTTGATAAGGATAACCTTATGACCACTGTCATAAAGGACGGTTACGCTAAATACGAAGACGTTTACAAGAACGTACCTGAAGCTGACCGGCCGAAGCGTCCGTAATTACGGGTATAGGTTATATGGAAGAGTTCGTGCTCGCCGGTGATCTGGGCGGGACCAATCTAAGGGTCGCTGCGGTCGATGTGACGGGCCGTCTTCTGTTCCGGGTTGAGGCCGATACGCCCAGGTGCAGTGATGGAAGCAAAATAGTCGAGACCGCGGCCGTCTTGGCAAACCAATGCAGAGAGAAACTGGGCAGCGACCCGCTTGCATTCGGCTTTGCTATTCCGGCGATAATGGCGGCGGAACAGGGAAGGATCTTCAGCTCGCCGAACCTTCCTGAACTCGCCGGTTACGAGCTCGCAGATTCCCTCCGATCGCAACTCGGCTTGACGGTCATTCTTGAGAACGATGCTAACGCCGCAGCGATCGGAGAATATTGGCTCGGAGCCTCGAAAGGAGCGCGAACATCTATCTGCGTCACATTAGGCACCGGCGTTGGCGGCGGTATGATCATTAATGGCGAGCTGCACAGCGGGCCGGACGGAACAGCGGGTGAGGTCGGACATATTTGTGTCGAGCCACTTGGCCCACCTTGCGGATGCGGCAGTAATGGCTGTCTCGAGCAATTTTCGTCCGCAAGTGCTATTGTGCGGATGGCTCGCAAGCTTACCGATGAATATCCTGATTCAGCGTTGGTCTCGACCGAAGGCTTTGACGCGTTGCAGGTATTTCGCTACGGAATTGAAGGGGATCCTTTGTGCGTCGAGGTTTTTCGTCGGGCAGGAGCCTATTTGGGGATCGCTCTGGCCGGTTTGATCAACGTCCTTAATCCAGAGGCGATAGTTATAGGAGGCGGGGCGGCCGAGGGCTGGGATCTTTTTATCGAGTCGACCCGTTCGGAAATTACGAAAAGGGCGTTCCTTGAACCGGCGGAACGTGCTAGAATCGTTCGCGCATCGCTCGGTAGTGACGCCGGGATCGTGGGAGCTGCTTTTCTTGCCTTCCAGAAGAGCGGCCGGGTCGGGCGATCTAACACCTTATAGCATCAAAATTTATGGACGTTTACCATAAGATCCTGACACGGATATATGAGATCACCGGCGGCAAAGACAGCGTCGAGGTTGACCTCAATGATGTGCTTAAACAGGAAGGCTTTTTTTCCAATGTTGAGAACATCTCGCAACACCTTTTGACAGAAAGTTGGGTGGCGGAAACCGCTCGCCCACGGGTCGTAAAGATCACTCACTGGGGAACTGCGGAGGCAAAGCGCGTGATGTCAAATGCTCCCGACGTTCCTCGCGAGCTTTCAAAGGACGCAAACAAGCTTCTGGCCGAATCCCGCGAACTTATCATTATGCTTGAGGAATTTGCGGCAGCTCCTAACGGGAAGAACTTTAAGACGATAGAGAAGAAATTTGCGGATCTTGGCGGGCTGGTCGGGAGGATAAAGGGGAACATCTAGTTTCGGCTTGCAAAAATGCACAAATACCAGATATAATACTCGTTTCGTGCGAGTCATACGACGAGTATAGTGGGTTTCGCACCCACTTTTTATTTTGGCTTGAAGACAATGGAGAACGCCTCGATCCAGGAGAGAATTAAGGAAATAGCGTCCAAGGCGGCTAAAGATAACGGGGTCGAGTTTGTCCATTGCGAAATAGTCGGTGCGAAGCGGAACATGACCCTCCGCGTTTATATCGACAAGCCCGGGGGCGTAACCGTTGAGGATTGTGCGGCGGTCTCGAGGCGAATTGAAGAAGCCCTCGATGCGGATGATTTTATTCCGTCGGCATATTTGCTGGAAGTTTCATCCCCTGGTTTGGAGCGGGAACTGTACAGCATCGAAGACTTTTCAAAGTTTGTTGGCAGACGGATAAAGGCGAAGCTTGTATCGGCTATAAACGGCCAGAAGGTTTTCATTGGTACGATCGAGCGGGTCGAAGGTAATGACATCCTTTTTAGCGAAAAGACCTTAGGCGAGATCCGTTTTCCGCATAGCGAAGTGGTCAAGGCGAATTTGAGAGTTGACCTCGAAGAAGAATTTAAGAAGCGTTAATTATGACATCATCGATCGGACAGAGCATAGATGCGTTGTGCAATGAGCAAGGGCTTGATCGCGATATGGTCATTGAGGCCATGAAAGACGCGGTCAAGGCCGCTGCGCGTAAGCAGTTCAAGGCCCAGGACAAGACCGGCGACAGCATCCAGGTTGATTGGAACAACGAAGAGGGAATGATCGAGATCTCCGTCCAAAAGACGGTGGTCGAAGAAGTCGAAAACCCTTCTGCCGAGCTTTCTATCGTTGAAGCACAAGAGCTTGCGGGTGACGAGATCGAGCTCGGCGATATGCTTCTGATCCCTCTTCCGCAGGAAGAAATGGGACGCATTGCCGCCCAGACCGCTAAACAGATACTGGTCCAGAAGGTTCGCGAGGCTATTCGTGAGAAGGTCTATGACGAGTACATCGACCGTAAGGGCGAACTGATCAACGGAACCGTCAAGCGATTCGAACGCGGCGATATGATCATCGACCTTGGTAATAACCTTGAGGCCATACTTCCTCGCCGTGAGCAGTCACGGGGAGAGATCTGGAACCAAGGCGAGCGTACGCGTGTTGTGATCGTTGATGTTTCTAAGGACCAGAAAGGCCAGCAGATCAAGGTGTCGCGAGCATCCGCCGACCTGATCAAACGCCTCTTTGAAATGGAAGTTCCTGAGATTTATGACGATACCGTCGTGATCAAATCGGCTGTTCGAGAGCCGGGTGACCGAGCCAAGATCGCTGTCACCTCGAACGAAAAGGATGTTGACCCGGTAGGAGCCTGCGTTGGAATGAAGGGCTCTCGCGTTCAGTCGATCATTAAGGAACTTCGCGGAGAAAAGATCGACATCATCGAATGGTCGGATGAACCGTCGGTATTCGCCGCAAATGCGTTGTCGCCTGCCAAGGTTTCGCAGGTCCGCATTACGGACATCAATAAACGCAAGATGGAAGTCATCGTTGGCGAAGACCAACTTAGCTTGGCCATCGGTAAGAAAGGACAGAACGTAAGGCTTGCGACCCGGTTGGTCGGTTGGGACATCGACATCGTCAGCGAAGAAGTGCTGAAGAAAGAAATCGCTCAGCAGATGGGCAAGATGATGGCTTCGGGCGAAGCAGTACCGATCACAGCCATTCAGGGCGTCACGACCAATCAGGCAGAAAGTTTGACCGAGAAGGGAATCGCGGACGTCGAAACGCTGGCGGTAACGAGCATCGACGATCTCGTGGACATTCTCGACGTCAGCCTTGATGAGGCCGAAACGATCCTTGCCTCGGCCAAGGCAATAGTCGAAGCAAGTGCCGGCGACGCATCGACGGAAGAAGAAACACCTGCCGAGGCCGGAGCCTCCGACGCTGAAGCTGCCGAGGCTGAAGCTGAGACGACTGATGTCGCCGAGGTAGCATCGTATCAGGCCGAGACCGAGGCTGAACCAGAACCTGCAGAAGAGCCCGCAGCGAGTCAGGAAGCTGAAGTCGCAGAAGAGGTCGATGCGGAGAACGTTGAGGTCGAGGCAGGACCGGATGTTGCCGAGACCGCGAGCGAATCAGATAGTGCGGTCGCGACGGAAGCGTCCGATGAAGTTGTTGAACAGATCACTGAAGAAGTAAGCAAAGAAGAACACGGCGATGAGGACAAGTAGCTTTCCATTGTCCTCGCCCGGCTCGCGTTTTACGCGGGCGGTTTTTTGAACGCGGATCAAAAACGATCCGGATCGCAATACGATCATTTATGGCTATTGGTAAAAAAATTCGGATCTACGATCTTGCCCGCGATCTTAAGCAAGACGCGAAACGCGTCATGGAAGATCTGCGCCGCGAGGGTGCAGATGTAAGCGTGCCGTCCAATTCGGTCAGCGTCGAGCTGGCAGAAAAGATCCGCCTTAAGTACTTTCCAAAGACCGAGGTCGCACCAAAGCGCGCCATCAAGGTCATCAAGGCTTCCAAGAAAGACGACTCAGCTCCGGAGCCGGAAACAGAGACCGAGCATATCGAGGCGCCCGTCGTTGACGCTCCGCATGAGGTAGAGCTTGAGGCGGAACCTGTAGTTGAGGCTGCTTCGGACGAGCCTGCACCTGAAGACGATGCGTCCACGCCAAGCGCAACAAAGCCGCGAAGCTACAAATTACAGAAGAAAGCTGTAAAAGCTGTAGAGCTAGAGCCGCAGCCTGAGACGGCACCTGCCGAAGTCGAAGCTTCTGACACGGATCAAGGCGAGGAAGTCACAAGTGACGGTGCAGCAGATCCCGTCGCCGTGACCACCGAAGCAAAGCCTGCTAATCGAATACTTCGTCCGACCGGGACGCAGATCAAACAGCTGACGCTGACGCGCGACGCCCTTGAGAAAGGTGTGAAGCCCGGCGAACGGGTCGTTAGCGATGCGCCGACAAAGACGGGCAAGCTCATGACGACCGATGCTCGCGGCCGGCGCACTGATCTTCGCGGAACACCGGGCGAATCGGCTGCGCCGCAGATGACCTACACGCCGCCCGCCGATAACCGGCGAAGGCCGGGCCGTTCGGGTGGACGAAAAGGAAAGGCGGACGCAAAGAACCGCTTCGCCGAACGCGATCAGGACGCTCCGCGACTTAGAACGATCGAAGAGAGAGTTCAGGATCAGGTAGCTCGCGGCGGCGATAAGGGAGATCTCAAATCGATCCGCCTTACGGAAGGTGCGACGATCCGCGAGTTTGCCGAAGCGTTAGGGATAACGCCGCGTGACATTGTTCAGCTTCTGATCAAACGGGGAGTTTTTGCAACTCTCAATCAGCCGATCGGCGAGAAAATGGCGATCGAGATGGGTGTCGGATTCGGGTTCGACATCAGTTTTGTGCCATTTGAAGAAATGGTCATCGAACAGGAGTTCGAGGAACTTATCGCCGCTGATGCGGATGACGAAGAATTGCTGCGTGCCCCGGTCATTACGGTGATGGGCCACGTCGATCACGGTAAGACCTCGCTGCTTGACGCGATCCGTAAGGCAAATGTGGCAGAAGGTGAAGCGGGCGGGATCACGCAGCACATCGGTGCATACAGCGTGTTTGTACCGAGCCCGGAGAACCCGGAAGAACAGCGTCGAGTAGTTTTCCTCGACACGCCTGGCCACGAGGCATTTACGATGATGCGTGCCCGCGGAGCTAAGGCGACCGACATCGTGATCCTGGTCGTCGCTGCCGACGACGGTGTCATGCCGCAAACCATCGAGGCCGTAGAGCATGCAAAGGCCGCGGGCGTGCCAATGATCGTGGCTATCAATAAGATCGACAAACCAGGAGCCAATCTCGACAAGGTCAAACAGGGCCTTGCGGGCCTCGGTGTCCAGCCTGTTGAGTGGGGCGGTACGGTTGAAATGGTACCGGTCTCTGCCAAGACGCTGGAAGGCTTGAATACCTTGCTTGAAACTGTTTTGCTTCAGGCGGATATTCTTGAATTAAAGGCGAGCCCGACACGTCGTGCTGCTGGTGTTGTGCTCGAAGCCAAACTCGATAAAGGCCGCGGCGCTGTCGCGACCGCACTTGTTCAGCAAGGCACATTGCGAGTCGGCGATCCTTTCATCGTCGGCCAGTTTTATGGAAAGGTCAGAGCGATGTTCTCCGATCGAGGCGAAGCAGTGACCGAGGCCCAACCGGCCACACCGGTCGAAATACTCGGCCTTCAAGGTGTGCCGCAAGCCGGAGATTCGTTCCAGGTCGTCTCAGATATCGATCGTGCACAAACCATCGCAGGCCAACGCCAGATGCAGGCGCGTCAGGCCGCAATGCTCAAGACAACCAAACGAGGTATCGAATCGCTTGGCCTCGCCGAGATCAAGGAACTGCTCGTTATTGTTAAAGCTGACGTTCAGGGTTCTGTCGAAGTTCTTAAGGGAACGCTCGAAAAGCTTTCGACGGCGAAGGTCAAGGTCCGCGTTATCCGGGCGGGCGTGGGCGCGATCGCCGAATCGGATGTATTGCTGGCGTCGGCAACGCAGGCCGATAACAAATCGACCGCGGTCGTCATCATCGGATTCAACGTAAGGCCTGAGGCACGCGTGGCAGATATCGCGTGGCATGAGGACGTGGATATCCGGCTTCATTCGATCATTTACAAGGTCGAGGAAGAGATCACGGCAGCGATGATCGGAATGCTCGACGCGATCGAGAAGGAAGTCATTCTTGGGAAGGCCCTTGTCCAGGAAACGTTCAAGGTCTCGAAGGTCGGAGTTATTGCGGGATGCCGCGTGACCGAGGGGCTTATCCGCCGCCAGGCAAAAGCCCGGCTCTTGCGCGACAGTGTGGTCACGTGGGAAGGCGATATCTCTACCCTCAAACGCTTCAAGGATGACGTCAATGAGGTCAAGCAGGGCTTTGAGTGTGGTATCAGCCTGGTCAATTTCAACGACATTAAGATCGACGATGAGATCGAGGCATTTATCATTGAAAGAACGGCCGCCACGGAATTGTAGGGCCTTTAATACTGGTTTAAAGCTATGAGGCGCCCTGAAAAAATGGCCGAGGCCTTAAAGGTCGAGATCGCAGAGGTCGTCGGTTACGAATTAGAGGATCCGAGGGTCCAAGCGGTCACTGTAACTGATGTCAAGGTATCCGAGGATCTGCGCGATGCAAAGGTTTACGTCCTCGTTGAAGGCAGCGAGGACGACATTAAAAAGGCGTTAAGAGCCCTGCAGAATGCCGCGGTCTATGTCCGGCAGCAGGTTACATTGAATTTGAGCTTGCGGCACGCCCCGCATCTTTTTTTCGTGCGTGACACGGCGGAAGAAAATGCCGCAAGGGTCGGGCAGATATTGAATGATCTGACGGCCAAGGGTGAATTTGAGGATAGGACGGTGAATGAGGGATGAGGGCCGAAGGATGAGGGATGAATTCAGAGATTCTGATTTATCCCTTATCCCTCACCCGTCAGCCCTCGCCTAACGTGTTAAGTCAAGTAGTTGAGTTAATTGAAAATAAGCAA
>JANNNS010000310.1:0-28140 GCA_031398645.1 Acidobacteriota bacterium | reverse complement strand
GCCACGATGGGTATCTTCGCTTCGTCGATAAAATCGATACTTTCCCAGTTCTTAGGATTCGACATATAGAGATCGGAGACTGAGCCCTTCATCGGAGCATCATCCCGCAGGATCTGCTCCATATATCCGTCGAGGTGCTCGATCTGCTGTTTTGCCTTCCACGCCCGCGGCGCAGTGACGTACTCGCGGTCCGCATGGCCGACCACGCGAATTCCTTGCTTCGCCGCCTCGTCGATGGCCGCTTCGTAGACCGCGGCCGGGATGAACGTGGTGACTTTGATAAAGTCATAACCCGCGGCCTTCGATTTGCGTACCGCGTCTCGCGCCTCTTCCTCGGTCTTCACGACGAAATTGTTGCCCTGCTCACGACCCGTCAGATGCGGTGACGCGCTGAAGATGGTCGGTGCAACGATCTCGCCCTTCGCGGCCTTCGCCCGGAGTATCAGTTGTTCCGGCGTGCCGATCATAAACCGGATCGTGGTGACGCCATTTGCGACCATCACCTTTAGCTCATCTTCCGCGATCGAATCGGGATACTCATCGCCGTCCGAAAGAAGGTGTGTGTGCATGTCGACCAGGCCAGGAACAAGATACTTTCCGGCTCCGTCGATCTTCACGGCATCCTTCGGGACCTTAACCTTATTGGCTGGCCCGATCTCGGTGATCGATCCATTTTTCACGATCACGGTCTGATCGCTCAGAACACGCTCCCGGTCCATCGGAATAACGTTGACCCCGATAAACGCAGTGGTCTGAGCAGCCACGCCAATGATGCCAACGAGAATAAGTAAGAGCGACAAAGGTATAGTTTTCATATTTCTCAGTTCAGTAGGTTTTTGGTCTGTGTTATGTCTCGGTCGGCGTTCTTCCACGCTGCCGCCAGCCTTCGTGAATATTCGGCTGCTCGTTCGGAATTTCCAGCCTTTTTGTACGTTCGAACCAGCCCCGCCAGAGCGAATCCCGAGTCGGGTCGGTGTCGCAAAATAGCCAGATATGCGTCAGCGGCCAATTCATATTTGTGTGCCCGCATATGTGTGTCAGCGAGGCTTTCCAGAACCGGCCGTGTGTAATGTGGCGGCTCCCAATATCCTAGGTTTTGTTCAAGCTCGACCGCCTCGCTCAAGATCTTTACGGCTTCGGCGTATTCGCCCTGCAAGCTGGCCACGGAACCGCGAAGGTCCATCACGTGGACGGCAAGAACACGGCCGGCGTATCCTGAATACCAGTCAGACACATTTTGCCCGCGTAAGCTGGCCATTTCACCACTTGCCTTCTGAAGCTGTTGCAGATGCATGTCTGCATTTTCAGCATTGCCTTGCGTAACTGCGGCCATTCCCTTGAGATAACTGAGAATACCGGCCTGATATCGAGCTGATAACGAATCGTTAGTCTTCAAACCTCCACGTTCGATCTCGGCGACGGCCGCGTCCCACATTCCAAATCGCATCTGCAGTCGGGGCATCGCAGTGTGCCCGCCATAGAGTATGTAACCGAGGCCGGTAGATCTGAGCCGGTCGTCGTCAGTCGGCAGATCGCCAAGCACTTTCGCGTACTTTGCGGCCTCGGAATATCGGCCCTCTTCGGCACAGTTGGCCACGAGGTAATCGAGGTTGTGGGTGTAATTCCAGTTGTTGATCGGACTCACATTGTTCTCGCGCATATACTTTTCATCGAAAGCAAGCGAGTCGAGAAATGCCTTGCGTGCTTTTTCGAACATACCGAGCCGATAATATATATGTCCCGGCATATGTATTAAGTGCCCAGCATTCGGCGCGAGCTTGGTCAGTTTCTCAGCGCTGTCCAACGCCTCCGCAGGACGCGGCCCATTCTCGGCTGCATGGATCCAATAATGATGAACGGCAGCGTGTTCCGGATTTGTGCGAAGCAAATTCTGCAGGATGGCCCGCCCGTACATTTTTCCTTCACGCGGCCGCCCGTTCGGCAGATAGCTTGATGCCGGCGATGAGAGTGAATTCGCCAAAAGCAGTTTCGCCTCGACCTCGTCCGGATATTTATCGATCAATGCCTCAAGCTCCGCTATCCACGCCGCACGGCCTTTTCCCTGCTCGGCCAAGAGTGCGATCGACCGTACATAGAATTGTTCACGGTCAGTGGCAGCCGGAGCGAACTCGATCGCTTTTTTCATGGCTTCGGCACGCTCAACTGCCATCTCTTGTGCGTTTTGAGCCAATGCGTTGTAAACACCCCAATGGGCCATTGCGCATTTTGGATCGATCCTCGCCGCCTCACGAAATGCCCGATATGCCTCCATATCCCAAAATGCATGCATCAGGTTAAGGCCCTGATCGAACCATCTTTGAGCGTCGGGTGAACTGGTTGTTATCTTGATCGTCGCAGTCCCGATACCTGTCATTCGAGGAGGCGATGGAAGTTTTGAGAAATTCGTGGCCGGGCCGCTGGGAACTCCGTGGTCATGCTGACCGAAGGCCAGTCCCGCCGCTGATGTAAGAATCGCAAAGGCAACAGATATTCTAATTGATCGTTCGCTCGTCATCCTGCCCATCTTTTCCGCTTCACTATATCTTCACTTGTTACCTTGGCTTGCACGTTCCCGCTCGGCCAATTGACGATGAGCGGCAGCGATCGCAGGCAATGTTATGTAGTTGCGAAAGATAAGCCCTCTATGTTGCGAATCGCCTGCAAACACTTTTCTAAATTCTTCAAGGTCGATACTCTTTCGCATCTGCTCCAGCGTTTCGCCACGCAGTGCCGAGCCCTCGGCCTGCCGCTTGATCGAATCAAGAAGCCCGATCATCGAGCGGAGGTAGCCCGTATCCCGCATCACCGGGCCATGGCCAGGAACATATATCCGAGCATCGATAGCAAGCAGCTTTTGAAGCGTGTTTCCGTATTCAAGCGGATACGAGGTCGACCCGACGAGCGGGACCGGATGCACTATCAGATCACCGGTGATCACGATCTTCTCATGCGGGAGGTAAACGACCAGGTCGCCTCCGGTGTGTGCCTTGCCTAGATGTCGGACCTCGACCTTTCGCTTGTCCTGATCTAGCTCAAGCCGCTCATCGACCAAAACTGTTGGCAAAATCAGCTCGAAACCTTTCGCATCTGCCAGATACGAACTAACGAGGGTAATATCGCTCAAATAGCCTTGCTTCTCTTCGTCGGTCAGCGCTTGTCCGGCTAGGTTCTCGCCCCTCTCGATCGTGCCTTCCAGCATTCCCACAAAGCCTCGGCCGTTCTGCAGCGATCCCTTGCGATTTGCAGCTCCGACCGTCGGCAGGTCGGTCAGAGTGGTACGGTGCCCGACGAATTGAACGCCCGGAAACGCGTCTCGGTAGACACGATTGCCGCCAATGTGATCCTCGTGCCAGTGAGTGTTGATCACGTATTTGACCGGCTTATCGGTGAGCTTTCTTAACTCAGCCAGGACTTCACGGGAATATTCACTACTGATGTTCGCGTCAACGACGATCACATCGCTCTTCCCAATGATGAAGACATTGTTCGCGTTGAACCAGAGCGAAGCCGGCTCGCGGCGGACCAACGCGTAGATGCCGTCAGCGAGCCGCTCAACAGTGAACGATCGCTCCCGTGCCGCCTTCTGTGCGAAGCCGGCATCCACCGAAACGGCGGTAATACATAGAAACAAAATTAGCCTGATCATCAGTTCCGTGTTTCAGAAGTCGTCGTTCTCCTCATTCTCGTTCGAACTACAATTTGCGTTAAATCAAATTGTGACGAGTCGTTAATTCTTGCTTCCGAAATGCCTACTGACGCGCCCAAGTAAGTTCTCCCGTCGGTGTCTTCCAGCGAATTTCTTTGATGCGGTCGGAATCCGAAATAAAGCAGATGTCGCCAAAGAAGCGATAGTCAAAAAAGCATCCCGGCCTCACAGAATAAAGCTTGATGTCGCTCGAGAAAAGATGGCCGCCTCTACTGACAATCTCGATCTGGCTTCCGTTCTGGGCGCGATAATTACCCGTGTATTTGTTCAGGTCAGGATTTGCGGCCGCGTCGAACTTCGGCACTGAAACTGTGCTCGTCGCAGGTTCCCGGCCTTCCATGATCTCCTTCAGTCCGGCTTGAACAATATCGACCGCCCCGGACCCGACATTCGACGTAAGTGCGAATCCGTACGTTTTGTCCGCCTTGATCTCAACATATGCCCGATGCCCGTTAGTACTCCCGCTGGCCGAGAATAGCCCGTCACGAACCCATGCCGTCTTCGCGGCCTCACCGTACTTCCCTTCGATCATCGCCATGCCGAACCGATGAACATCCGTCGCCGTGCCGTAAACAGAACCGCCGCCGACAAGAAACGAATAATCCTTTAGGGCCGCGTTCCTGTATCCGTCGGCATCGAGCAGGTAGTCCTGTGCCCGGCGCTCGATGACGGCTCCGCCCTCTGGATCTATTGAATCCTTCATCTCCGCCGGCGCGAAAACGTACTCCTTCAAGAGCTGTGCATACGGTTTTCCGGACACGATCTCCAGAACCCGAGCGAGTACGGCGAATCCGGCCGAGCTGTACAGTCGCTGCGTACCAGGCTCGAAGACAAGCTTCGCCTGCTTCACTTTCTCGACCATCTCGGCGGACGTGACCGGTACCGACTCCATCTCAGGAGGCATCACGCGGTGCGGGATCCCGGCGCGATGAATATGGAGCATGTTTATCGTTATTTTGTCGCCGCTTGGGAAATCAGCGATGTATTTTGACAGCGGGTCTTCAAGCTTGATCTTCCCCGCTTCGATCAGGCGAAAAAGGACCACCGAGGTCATCGGTTTTGTGACCGAAGCGATCCCGATGCGGGTGTTCGTCGCATTGGGGATCTTGAAGTCAGCATTGGCAAGGCCGAATGCCTTGTTGTAAATGACCTTGCCGTTTTCCGACGCCGTCACCTGGCCCGAGAAATGTCCCGAGGCCGCAAGGCCCGATACGAACCTCTCGATCTTAGCCGCCTTCGCACTCTGCCCATATCCGACCGTGGCAGCGGCGATCATAGCTATCATTAACAGCGATCTAATCAACAGCATCACTAATCTCCTCGGCTGATCAATTCGTCCGGCGGGCGGCGTAAAGACCCATGAAAATGTGCTGATAGTTTCCCTGCTTGTCTTTAACAAAGAGAAACTGCCCGAGGTCCGATGTGAATTCTTCAGGCCCGCTGCGTACCAGCCGGGCACCCTTCCCCTCAGACTCAACGTAAAGCTGGCCGTCCCGAACGCTCAAATTCCAGCTCTGCGGCGCGTGCGTGAATGTTCCCGTAAATTTGCTCAAGTCGATCGCTCCGGTCGGCGGCGGAGAAGGCTTTTGCTGAACCAGGGTCAGGAGCAATTCCATCACCTTTCGTCTTGATCGGGGCAGCGTTTGGCCGTTGCTGTTCGCCAGGACGATGACCGCGAGTTTTTGCTCCGGAGCAAAGAAGATCGTCGAACCGTAACCGCGGGAAACTCCACCGTGCGAGACGGTCTTCACGCCGCTGTCGTCGTAGCCGAGCAGACCGTAACCGTAGAAAGCCTTCTCTTCACCTGGAAGGTAGAATTGCGGTCTCTGCAATTCTTCGACGACGGACGATGCCATCGCTTGTTTTCCATCGACCTTTCCTGCATTCAGCATTGCGATCGCAAACCGCGAGAGTTCGTTGATATTCGAGTACATCGACCCGCCCGGATATTTGCCAGCGTTGTTGTCGATCGGCCGAACGACACTGACCGCGCCGTTCGAGATGCTGTGCCCGAGTGAAAGCGGAAACGTCATCGCATCGAACGGACGCACGGCCGACCGGGTCATCCCCAGCGGCCGAAGCACTAGCTCTGCCAGGGCGTCTGCGTAAGGTTTGCCGTATATCTCCTCGGAAAGATATCCCGCCAGCCAGTAATTCGCACTTGAATAGGAATAGATACTGTCGGGCTCGGTAAAGAAAACATCGTCCTTCCAAAGACGAATGTTCTGCCTGAGGATCGCGTCATCATGGCCGCTTGCCAACGGATTGAAATCCCGCAGGCCCGATGATTGGCTCAAGAGCTGATGCACCGTCAGACTCGAAACTTTCGTCGGCAGGCCCTTGAGATAGCTTCCGACCGGTACCGACATCTTCACCTTGCCTGCTTCGGAAAGGGTGAGAACGGCGGCCGCTGTGAACATCTTTGTTGTCGAACCCATGCGGAACAATGTATCGGCGGTCACCGCTGATCCGCCTTCAGCACTTGTCGTGCCGAACCCTCTCGCAAAGACGATTTTGTCCCCTGAAATGACCGCAACCGCTGCTCCGGGAGTTTTGGTCGCGGCCATTTCAGCTTCTATCGCTTTTTCGATCTCCGCCTACTTCTCGGGTGCAACGACCTGCGATCCAAGCGCTCGTGCACTCAAGAAAAAGGCCAAAATGGCGAAGGCCGAAAGCGATCTTGTGAGAATCGAGCCCTTCATTAGTTTTGCGTTACCGATGCCGGCAGCGGCTTATCGACCTTGACCCGCGTCGGGCGATTGGCCAGTTCCCAGCCCGTTGCAAAAATAGTGCGCGCGATCTTTTCCATATTGTCGAAGTCGATCTTATCGACCGAATCCGAAAGCTGGTGATAATCGTCATGATCACCGTCCATATAGAAAATGATCGGGATGCCTTTCTTTGCGTAGTTAAAGTGATCTGACCGGTAGAAATACTGTTCCGGGTCGTTCGGATCGTCGTATTTGTAATTGAAGGACATGTTCTGGAACGACCTGTTGACCGATTCGCTCACCTCGCCAAGCTCGGTACTCATCATCTTCGAGCCGATCAGAAAGACCTCATTGCTCTTCGGTAAAAGCTTGTTCTTGCCGTTCGCGATGTCGTTCGAGTTCTGTGCGCGGCCGATCATGTCGATATTCAACCCGGTTACGATCGAGTTGATCGGCACGGTCGGGTTATTCACGTAATACTCGCTGCCCCAAAGCCCTTTCTCTTCGCCGGCGTGCCAGATGAAAAGCATCGAACGCTTCGGCCGCTGGCCCTTGGCAAAGGCTTCCGCGATCGACATCACTGCCACCGTACCGCTGCCATCGTCGTCCGCACCGTTATAGATCTTGTCCGGCCCGATGGCGTACGGATTCATCCCGACGTGATCGTAATGAGCGCCGATGGCAACATACTCATTCTTCAAAACCGGATCAGACCCCTCCAAAATTCCGACTACATTCTGTGTGTAGACCGTTTCTGTCTTGACCGCCACCGAAGCCGTGACCCGTTTCTCCGGCTTTAACGCAAAGGATTCGAGAGGTTCGCCCGCAACGGCTTTGCCGAACAGATTTCCGCCACTGAACTTCTCACCCTGAAACAAGGCGGTGATCAATTTTGGCGACGCGTTGATGGTCGGGATCGTAATAAGCGGCTTCTGTTCGCCAAACTCAACAGTGCCTTTCTCCGACTGCGTCCACTTAGTCGCTTCCCAGTTGGCGAGATTGCTGAAGCTGGAAAAAGTGATGATCGCCTTTGCTCCGTTCATCTGCGCATAATATGGCGGCGACATCCAGTCGCCTCCGACCGGGCCTTTCAGGTCGCCGAAGGTCACGCCCTTTGGTAGGCTGTTTACGACGACCACGATTTTGCCCTTTACATCAATACCTTGGTACGGGTTGATGTTCTTGGACTTCAGCACCCACCCATTACCCGCGAACACTATCTCGCTGCCAGCGATCTCGGCCGGCATGAGTGTGGTTAGAAAATCGGTGCCGTACTCAAATTGCTGACCGTTGAAACTGAGCTTTGTGCCCTTCGAAACTACCTTTGACTGACGAAGCGGGAATTTCTGGAAATAGGTTCCTTCATCGCCCGCCGGCCGGATGCCGAGTTTATTGAGGTGTTCCGATATGTACTTGGCCGCTAGGTCGAGGCCCTTTGACGGTGTGTCGCGGCCCTCGAGCTCGTCCGACGCAATGTAGGTCAGCCACCCGCGCATCTGGCTTGCGGTTATGTTTTCAACGTTGCCGAACTTTCCCGCGGATGCCGCAGCACCGCCGCCATTGCTCTTTTGCGCCGAGACCGAGACTACGAGCAAAAGATTCGCGAAAACGATCGCTGCGGCTATTATTCTTCTTGATTTTACGAACATTACTTTGTTTCCTTATCTATCTTTTCGAACTTCTACACGCCGCTTACCGCAATGCCGTCCGGCACTTTTCCGGTCTGAACACGGCCGGTTATCTGGCCTGATTCTAGATTGACCTTTAGTACGATGTCCGGATCGACCGCCGTTATAAACGCGGTCTTTCCGTCCGCGGAAAACACAACGCCGAGCGGGACGCTCTCAAGCTTGATCCGCTTGATCTCCTTACGCGTCGCGGCATCGATCAGCAAAAGGTCCTTTGACGGGATCATCGTGCAGAGGACGGTCTTGCCGTCGGGAGTAAACCTGACCCGGTACGGCCGCCCATTTATATTCACCTTCGCGACCGATTTGTATGTGGTGGTATCGACGATATCGACCATGCCCTCCGCGTTCAGGCCTGCCCAGGCTTCTTTGCCGTCGGGAGAAAGATCGATCGCCTCGGGCTGTTTGCCGACGCCGACGTGCGTGATCTTAGAGCCGGCAGGCGGCACGCCTTGAAACTCGAATATCGTCACGCTGTCCGAGCCAATGTTCGCTGTTACGAACTTCTTCTGGTCGGCCGACCCGGCGATCATATGCGACCCGTTTTGGCCTGTTCCCATCATCCAATCGACCTTGTTCGTCGCCGGATCATACCTGGCTATCATTCGGCTCGACTCGGCGGTGAAATAGACTTTTCCGCTGATCATCTGAATACCGTGCGGACGGATGAGCGGTGAAAGGTCAACGCGGCGGAGTTCCTTCGCGGTCGCGATGTCGATCACCGAAAGCGAGTTTCCCGGCGAAGGCCCATCGCCGTAATTTGCCACGTAGGCGGTTTTCCCGTCGGGCGACAGCACGACTTCGTGCGGGCTATGGCCCGTTGCCACCTTTCCCGTAGCGGTCATCGTTTCCGGGTTAATAATTGAAAGTGTCGCATCTGCCTTATTGAGGACCACGAGTACCGGTTTGGTCTGGCCGATCACGATCGTGTATCCCTTGAACACGAACATGATGCCCAGAAGCGAAAATAGGATCAGTTGTCTTTTTTTATTCATATTGGATCGCAAAAATCTGCAAATGACCGAATTATGATTATAGTCAGGCCATCTAACGTTTGGGAATGCATTTGTGACGAAGCGTTTTGCGGTGTGATGAAGTGCCCGAAAGCAGCGAGGTTAAAGGTTGAAAGGTGAAAATGTGAAAAAGTTAGGAGTGAAAATCAGATTCTTCTTACTCTCCACCTTTTCCACCTTTTCCACTTTTTCACTTTTTAACTTTTTAACTTTAGGCCTGATTCTCGAAGAGTTCGAGCAGCCGTTCGCGGTAATTTCGGCTCAGGGCAAGCTCGGTACCGTTTCGCAGGATAACTGCGTAATCGCCGCTGAACATTGGATGCAACTCCTTGATCCGGTCGATGTGCACGACCGTTGAACGGTGTATTCGCAGGAATTTGTCCGGGTCTAGTTTTGCCTCAATGCCGTTCATCGTCTCGCGGATCATATGCGATTCGCGGCCTGTGTGGAGCTTTACATAATTTCCGGCCGCCTCTATCCAGTCGATCTCATCGACCTTTAAGAAAAACACCCTGCCCACTGATTTCACGACCAGCCTTTCGAGGTACTTCTTTTCTGCCTTTAGATCGGCGATAAGCGAAGCAAGCCGCTCGTCCAAGTTTCCGATCCTTTTGGTCTCGATCTGATCACGCGCGTGCGAGACAGCCTTGTGCAGGCGTTCGCGGTTGAACGGTTTCAGAAGATAGTCGAGTGCATGCACGTCAAACGCCTGCAGGGCATATTGATCATAGGCCGTGACGAAGATGACGGCCGGCATTGTCTTTTCGTTCAGTGATTTGACCACTTCGAACCCGTTTTTCTCGGGCATTTGAATATCGAGAAAGACAAGGTCAGGTTTCTGCTCTTTGATCGCCGCGACGGCTTCCCGCCCGTTGCCGCATTCACCAATAACGCTGATGTCGTGCTCATCGCGCAAGAATCGCTTGACGCGGTCGCGTGCCAGCGGCTCGTCGTCTACGATCAGCGTCTTTATCTTCATTTAAGTTCCCCGGTTTCGAGATCGTTGCTCATCCGCAGGCCGTTCACCATTTCCTTATATGGGATCACAAGGTTTACCGCAAATCCCGAGACTCCCGCGTTTTTCAGATTGAACGTATGGCCATCGCCGTAAAGATGGCGGAGACGGCGGCGGGTGTTCGACAATCCAACGCCTTCGGTCAAATTCTCAAGATCGCCGAACGGGACGCCTACGCCATTGTCGCTGACCGTGATCTCTAAATGCCCGTTGGCACGAAACGCTCCGATGTTAATCTTTCCGCCCTCGGAACGCGGCCCGATGCCGTGCTTGATCGCGTTCTCGACCAGCGGCTGCAGGATCATATTCGGCACGCTCGCGTCGAGTGTGTCCGGCGCGATCTGCATATCCACCTTTAACCGGTCGTGAAAACGTGTGAGTTCGATCTCAAGATATTTCTCAAGGAACTCAAGCTCCTGTTTGAGCGGAATTTCCTGGACTTCAAGATTCTCGAACGACATCCGAAGCAGGTCGCTCAGGTCTGAAATCATCCGTTCAGCCGATTCCGGGTCGCGGTAGATGAGTTCTGAAATGGCATTCAGCGTGTTGAACAAAAAATGCGGATGAAGCTGCATTTTCAGGACCTGAAGCCGGGTCGTTGCTAACCTTGCCTCAAGCTGCGAAGTGCGCAGTTCGCGTTCGCGGTACTTTCTGTAATATTTGATCGCCTGCTGAACGCCAAGCACGCCCCAATAGATCGCGACGCCGAAATGGACATTCACAAGCAGGAACTTCTTGAGTGTTTCCAGATAAGGAGCGGAACCGGCACTTGCCATGTAGCCAAGCTGCGGCAGGACGAACGCGTCGACCGCTAATTGTGCGATCGCAACAACGATGCTGGCGGCAAAGTGTACCGGAAGACTCGTCTTCCAGGCACCGTCCTCAAACGTAAATCTGCGTCCAAGCCAAAGAATTATCGGGCTTATGGCAAACCAGACATAACCCGAAAACAACTGCCACATCAGCACGCGCCAAAACGGTGTCGGGTTCGGGTAAACCTGACTCTGCAGCGTGACCTGACTCGTAAAAAACATCGCGGACAGGGTCCATACGCCCCAAATGGCGACCCATTTGAGGTACTTTCTGTCCAAAGCTGATTCAAGGCTCATTCTTCTGTATTTTTACCACCGGAACCGGCGTTTCCACAACAAAGCTGTGACGAACCGATAATTACTGCTGATGATAGGTGTTTTTTCACCATTCTCAAGCGACGGGCCCTCGTAAATCTGATTTTCGACTATAATTTTGAGAAACTAGCGAAAATGGACAAACAAAAAGACCTCCTCACTGGAACGGTTAAAGGGCCCGGCTTGCTGCCGCACGAGTACCTTTTTATCACGCGCGACAATGACCGGACGCGAATAGGCGAATTTGTTTACTACGATGCACGCATCGCTGAAGAGGTACGCTCGATCGTCGGGACAATAACTTCCCGCAAGCTTGTCCGCAATCTTCCCGATGCATTCCTGGCCGACCCTGGCACGCCCCCGTCGGCCGTTGCCTCCATGATCGGGATCGGCGGCGACCTTGAGATCTATGAAGTAACGGTCGCAACGATCGGCTATTTCAGTGAAAAGCTTGGCGATTTCGTCAACCCGCGAATTCCGCCGCAGCCCGGCGACCCGATCCGTATTGCTTCGAGCGAGACTCTCTCCGGAATGCTCAGCCCCCGCCGTGCGGCCGAAAACGGTTCTGCAAATATCGGCAGCCTGTTGACCCGCGAACCCGGCGATGTGCCGATCGTTCTATCCGTAAAGGACGTTGTCTCCACCCATCTCGCGATCCTTGCTTCCACCGGTGCGGGAAAATCCTACACCGCCGGCGTATTGGTCGAAGAGCTGATGCAGCCCTATAACCGCGCTTCCGTTCTGATCGTCGACCCGCACAGTGAATATCACACGATGTCGTCGATCCAGGGCGACGCACAATTCGCCGCCGCCGATGGCTATAAGCCCGAAGTAAAGATATTTACGCCGGACAAAATAAAGGTGCGTTTTTCGACGCTCACGGAGGGTGACGTTAAATATCTGCTGCCCGAAGGTACGTCGGACAAAATGCTGCATTTTCTGCGGCAAGCGTTTCGCAGCTTGCAGGATAAATTAAAAGCTGAAGGCCGGCGTGACCATCTCTACAGCTATCACGACCTCCGAGATGAGGTGCAGAACCAGCAGTACGGAAAAGATGACAAGGACGCGGGCGATGGCGGAAACGTTTCGTCTATCCAGGGATTACTGTGGCGGTTGGACTCACGATTTGACCGTACTGATAGCATCTTTCATGCCCACGAACACATTGAGCTCTCGGAACTTTATCGTCCCGGCCGCTGCACTATCCTGCAGCTCTCCGAGATCGAACAGACCGAACAGCAGGTCATTGTCGGAACCCTTTTGAGACGTGTGAACAAGGCTCGTGAATTGACCGTCGGCAAACATGCCGAAAAAGGAAGTGAGAATTTTCTTGATTATCCGGTATTCACGTTATTGGAAGAAGCCCACCGTTTCGCTCCCGCCGGGGCGAGTGTAGTATCGACGAACGTTCTCAAACAGATCCTCTCAGAAGGCCGCAAATTCGGCGTCGGCATCGGCCTTATCACGCAGCGGCCCGGCAAGCTCGACCAGGATGTTTTGTCGCAGTGCATGACCCAGATAATCATGCGCATCGTTAACCCGATCGACCAGCAGACCGTCGCCCAATCGGTCGAAGGAGCCGGCCGGGCAATGCTCGCCGAACTTCCGGCCCTGACCAAGGGCCAGGCCATCATTTCCGGAGTCGGCATAAACACGCCCGTAATGTGCCGCATCCGTCCGCGTATAACCGCCCACGGCGGTGAAACCTTCGACGCTCCCGCCGAATGGATGAACTGGCACTCCGACGGAGAAAAGTCCAAACGCGACCAGGACGACGCACCCTATCTGAAACCGAGTTCAGATAAAAAACCGGAGAAGATCGGGAATATTAGGATCTGAACGTCGTCATTGCAGGGTAGCCTTCACCGTTTTCTAAGGATTTCGCATCCGTATTACATCCTGAGCGGTCGGGTCAGCAAGGTCGTTTCTGACCAACAGCACCAGATCGACACCGGGCCGCAGCGGATAAACTCCCTCCAGCCTATACTTACTCCCATATCGGGCGATCACCTCGCGGTCCTGGTCTGGCTTCTTCGCCACGATCAATTCCGCCGTTGGATTATCGACGATCTTGCCGTGGTAAACGACTTTCGGATAATCATTCGTGTACCAGACCATCGGCCAATAATCCGGTGAAACGACATCGACTGCGATCTCGCCGTTCTTGCCGCTTTTCGCCGCATAATGGCCGATCCGTGACATCATCACCTGAAACTCGCGCTTCGTATGAGCATAGATGTATGGGCGGTCGTTGTTGTCATATTCGACAAAATTTAGGTTAAACGTTTGGTAAGCGAGCAGTGCACAAGCGGCCGCCGCGAGGCCATAGCCTACGGGCCGCAAAGCCTTGTTCGCCGACCCGACAAGCTCGTTGATCCCATAACCACCGATCAAGCACATCGGCAGCAAAAAGCTGAGTGCGAGCCAAGGCGTCTTGTAAGGTATCAGCGAATACGCGAGGAAGAGGCCTATCGCCCAAAGCGCCGTAAAAAGGGCGACCCGATGCCGGTTCTTAAAGAACGCAATAGATATGCCGATTACGGATAGGACAAGGATCGCGATCTCAACGCCGTTCTTGAGGATCGAACCCGACTGGTTCCAGCGTTCGTAACCGGTAAGCCAGTTTAGGTATCCCCAGAAGCCGCTTTGCGTGTGGTCCTTTGTTCCCGTCTTGGTCCATATCGCGTACGCCTCGAACGCCCGCCAGATCCCATCGGGGAAAGTGAAAAACGACGAAAAGAACAAGACAAAAACGTAAACGAACACCACAACCGACGCGGCGATGAGCAGCAGACGGTCATTCCCCTCGCCGGCCGCAATGCGAAAATTCTTCCACGTTATTGCATCATCAGCCTCGCTCAGATCATCCGGCTCGCCGCCGCTCTTGTACAGTTTTTGCCAGATCAGAATGCACGGTATCGCGATGGCCATCGTGCCGAGTGTAATAAAAGCCGTCTCCTTCGTCGCGAACATCAGCGACACTGAAGCAGACGCCAGCAACATATATATCGGTCGACCGCCGCTCCATGACAGGAGCATTCGCATCACGAAAAAGATCAGCACCGCCTGAACAATAAAGAATCCCGCCGCTAACGCCCAAAACGCCGTTGCGTTGCCATCGCTGAGATATTTCGCCAGCATGAACCCGGACGGAGCAAAGCACACCAGCAGAAGCAGGACCATCCACGCGATCGCACCGGGCCCGGCCTTCTCGTTACGAATAAAGAGCAAGATAGCCAGCACAAATGCGAGAGCAAGAAAAACAAAGAAGATCTCGTGGATAAAGTACCGGGAGACAAAGACCATTCCCGGCGACAGAGCGATCAATGTACCTGCGGCCAAGGCACCAATCTTGCCGATGTATGGCCGAAGATAGAACGCCAGCACGACCGTCAGGACGCCGAATATGGCTACGCTCATCCTCACCGAGACGTTGTTCAGCCCGAATATCTTCGAGAAAAATAGCGAGATGTAATAGAGCGTAGGGCCGTGATAATTGGCTGGGTCGTAAGAATAAGTGCCGTTGCGAAACAACGAAGTCAGGAAAAATCCGTTGACGCCCTCGTCATGATGAAAAGGCTTGAGGTCAAGATTAAAAAACCGCAGGAACGCCGCAACCAGCGTGATCAACCCACAGTTGATCAGCCAAAAAAGATCGTACTTCGGTCTCTCTGTCGTATTTGAATCTTCCATCGCCACCAGCTAAACCCGCCTTACTTGATCTTATAGACCTTATACTGCCCGACTTCGGCATACACCGGAAACTTACTAAAGAACATCTCATTCGCCCGCATCGCTGAACGCTCTTCCGGCGAGACGAGCACATATTCAATGCCGTACTTCTGCAGCAACGCTTCGGCCTGCGAACCGCCGGAATAGATCATTTTAACGTCATTTTCACGTGTGCCGTAGTCGATACCGTGCGAGGCAAGGTGGCCCGGATAACGCATCACGGACTGCCGGCCGGTCAGGACGATCGCCGAGTTATAGGTCGGCGAGTTAAGGAACATCGTCTTTGCAGGAACCGTCTTTTTTATCCGGTCAGCTATCTTTACCGCGTCACTATCAAACACCCGCATCTTGACCGCACCCGACACCGTCCGCAAAACATCAAGCGATCCGGAAAAGATAAGCACCGCAAAACAAAGCCCCGCTGCCACCTTCAAACCCATTCCTTTTCGCCACAGCCACGAGATCGCAAAGGCTACAAATGGGATCGACCCGACCCACCAATAGATCAGCACCTTGATATTGTCCCATTCCCACGGAGCCAGCTTAGCGATATTCGATATTACAAACAGCAGGACGAACGGAACATAAAACAAAAGCAACTGATAACTTCTCCCCGATCCTTCATGTCCCGCTTCCGTTTCCCCGGCTCCTTCGTTTTGCCTTTTTACTTTTGGCTTCTTACTTTGATCGTCTCTGCGGCTCTGCGGGAAATAGATCAAATAAGCGCCGACCAAGACTAGCGGGATAAAGATCCCTGTATTCTTTATCCAGAACCAGACAAAGTTAGCGTCACGCGAATCCCATCCGAAGTGCCATTCAAAGAACTTCGCCGTCTCGGTCGCGCTGCCCGTCAACGACCAGACCAACTGCGGTATCGCGACGACCGCGACACCGACGCCGAAGGCGATCCACTCCCGCCATTTATCCAGCCGCAGAAAGAATAAAACTCCCGTCACAACGAACAGCACGGCCAGGCTATGCAGATGAACCAAGGGCAATAGTCCCGCGATGAGACCTAAAATAAGTTGCGGAAGCACATCCGCGAAATTGCGTCCGACCTCTTCCTCTTCACTGTGCCGCTGTGTCTCTGTGGTGAAGATCCTCCATAATCCTCCGAGCACGATCAGCGTCAAGGGCATTCCCAGCAAAAGGCTTCTCTGAGTAATAAACAGAGTGACCAGTGCGTTTCCCCATCGAAATTCGTCGCCGATCGTGTAATCCTTCGGCAGCTGCCCGAGAAATTCGATCAAACCTTTCGACTGTGCGCCGAGGTCGGCAAAAAACCAAATAAACCCAAGCCCGCCGCTAAAGAACAAAAACGCCGGAGCGATCTTCGATGAAAGCCGGTCGCCAGTCAGCTTCAGAACGAACCGCTCCAGGATCACAAGCAGAGCAAATGCCCACGCAACATTCTGCACGAACATCGCGTCGCGCAGCGGTGCACCCAACTTCATGAAACATGCCGTGATCAGATCGGAGATGAAAGGGTAGGAGAACTTGGCTCCCGCCCACGAGGGATTGACTGGCGGGAAATTCGCCCCGTCGGTAAAGCTAAGGATAGCTCCCAGATGGTATGGAAGGTCGCCGAGATTGTTCGATCCGCCCGTAAAAATGCCATCGGCCGTTTCGTACATCGTCTGCGAAAAGAAGAGACAAAAAAGCGTCAGGAACCCCGCGTAATAAACGGCACGTATGACTTTTATGCTGCTTGCACCCTGCAGTTTGCCTTTCGCCCTCGCCCAGTCCAATTCTAAGTTCTTTCGTTTCTGCCCGCGGATCAACAATCCGACAGGCAGCAGCGAGAGCGCCAAGCCCGCAGCCACGGTCGCCGCATTCAGGCCCGCAAACGAAGCTAGCACGAAACTTATCGTCCCGAAGGTCGCGGAGCCAATGACCGTCCCTGCGGCAAACCGCCATAAAAGCGGTTCTTCCCGTTCAAAGAGATAGGTGAGTGCCAGTCCGCCGATCGAGATCGCCAGAACCAGAATGATTGAAACCAACATGATCGCCAAAAAAACCTTGCCTTAAATTAGCCTAATTTGGGTTTCAGTTAAAGTAAGGGCCTACGGCATCGTTACTTCCATAAGGGTGTAGTTCGAAAACGTATCGTTTCTCTCTCCGGATGTCCTCTCTCCGATCTCTGCGTCTTTCTCAGCGAACCCAGAGTGGAACGCCATCCCGCACAAGGATCGATCGGCTAAAGCAGCTCCGCCGCGACCGACGCCGGACACAATATTTCTTGAACGAAAGCATCACGATGGACTATACTTTCCCCAAATTCCATCACTTTTTCGAATAAGGGAAAACAAATAATGAAAGGTTTTGCGGCATCCATCTTCACACTGGTCTTCTTCGGGATCTCAACGGTAGTGTCAGTTGCATTGCCACCTAGTCCGTTCAGTATCTATAGCCCATCGTCGGCCCTGTCGGAGCACCCAACTTCGGTGATCAAGGGTCTGCACGTTTTTGGCAAAGGTTCCGGCATAGCCTATACCTCTGACTCGCTGTTCCGAACCGAAGATTCCGGCTCGAGTTGGCAGCAGCTCCCGCTTACATTCACGCTCGGTTTTCGGATATCGGCGGTGTCGTTCACGGACGGACATACCGGGCTTGTGTTGCTTGGAAGAAGTGACGGAGCGTTTGAACTCGCCCGGACATCCGATGGAGGCCAAACCTGGAGCCGTGTTCCTGCGGTCTTTGAAGATGCCGACCAGGTCGGGATAAGTACCGACAACGTTCAGCTTTCAACCAGCGCCGACGGCATACTTCTCGCATCCGCACGGATACCGACGAGTTCTAACTTTGTCGGGCGGGCGATCTATCGCTCCAAGGATGGCGGACGATCCTGGAGTCTCGTCAAACGCTCCGTAGAACCCTCGGACGAGGGCGACGGAACAAGTATGACCCGACACGCGAACTGGGTGATCGAAACCAAGGGCGAATGCCTTGGCTACAAGGCCGGATGTGTTCAAACATCAAATCTTTTCATTTTAGGCAAGAACGTAACGCCGCCGCAGATCCGCGACCGGGCACGAGCCGAGTTTGAAAAAGCCCGTGTTGAAGCCGATCAGTACCGTACCTTCGCCGCACCTCCTGGCGGATCGATCCGCACCAGCCTGAATCGTGGATTTGATAAATGTCAGGCCGGGACGATCGCTCAGATGCAGCTCTGGTGGGATAATTCCTACTTCTTTGACACGAACATCTACTTTAGCGGCCGTGCACGGGCCTGCCCGACACAGCCTTTCACGAACAATCCGGCCTGGATCGACGCGATCAGTGCCCAGGGTTGGGGAATTATCCCGACAGTTGTCGGCTATCAATCGCCGTGCTCGGTTTCTTCAACAATTCACAAGCACAGCAGCGACCCCGCCGTCTCCGAAACCCAAGGCCGCGGGGAGGCCGACATCGCTGCCGCTGATGCAGCCAGCATTGGCCTGACCGCCGGTTCGGTGCTGTATTACGACATGGAGCAGTACAACGTACCTTCGCCCGACACGCTCGGCTGCCGGGCCGCGACCGTCGCTTTCCTCAAGGGCTGGACCGAGCGGATCCGTGAACTGGGCTACGTTTCCGGTGTTTATGGGTCGCCGAGAAATGCACAGGAAGACTGGGTAACGCTGCCGCCTGCCAGCCGCATGGACGCGATCTGGATGGCGCGATGGGACAATATCCCTTCGGTATGGACATACGGCCTCTTCCCAAATTTCCCCACCAACTTTTGGAACAACCATCAGCGCATCAAGCAGTGGCAAGCACCGCACAATGAGACTTGGGGTGGAGTTACGTTCAACATCGACGGCAATATTGCCGACGGGCCAGTAGCGGGCATTCCCGCCCCGCGCAATAAGGTTGCCGATTTCGACGGTGACCAAAAGACCGACATAAGCGTGTTCCGTCCCGCTACCGGCCAGTGGTTCGTCGCCGGAACACTTGGGCCTTCGTACAATATCTATGAATTCGGCACGGCCGAAGACATACTTGCGCCGGGCGATTACGACGGCGACGGCAAGACCGATCTCGTCGTTTTTCGTCCGAGCAACTCGACCTGGTACCTTCGCACAAAGGGTTCGTTCAATGTCCGCCAGTACGGCGAGCCGGGCGATATTCCCGCACCGGCTGATTACAACGGCGACCGCCGGACGGACATCGCGGTGTTCCGTCCCTCGACCGGAACGTGGTACATCGCATTCAGCGACAGTCTGAACAGCTTTGTTCAGATCCCGTTCGGTCAGATCGGCGACCGGCCGGCCGCAGCGGATTACGACGGCGACGGAAAAGCGGATGTTGCCGTTTGGAGGCCTTCTAACGGCACCTGGTATATTCAGGGTTCGGCCGGAAGCTATTTTGTCGCAACTTGGGGTGAAGCGGGCGACATTCCTGCTCAGGCAGACTATGACGGCGATGGAAAGGCCGACCTTGGCGTTTTCCGGCCGTCAGCCGGAGCGTGGTACCTGCAGCGAACTACCGAAGGCTTTTTGACCCAGCAATTCGGGGCCGATGGCGACCAGCCCGCGACCGGTGATTACGACGGTGACGGCCGCTACGACATCGCCGTCTTCCGGCCGTCGAACAATACCTGGTACACAAGCCAAAGCCAGGCCGGCTACATCGTCCGCGAGTTCGGAGCCCCGAACGACAAACCGATCCCGGCCGCCTATCTGCCACGGCCTTAAGCTGCCTGGAACCATAAGGATTAAGATGGAGCCGCTGTCAGTGGCCACAACTGTACTTGCACCAAGCGACTAAATGAAGGCTGAGAACGATCTTGAGCAATTTATAAAGGAGAATACATATCTTAGAGGATGGGTCGTTGAATGCGTCATCTGCCGCCACAAAGGTTACCGCTCAGATACGCCGGATCCTCGGAAAGGAGAAGGCGGGCCGATTTACCGAATACTAAGACGGCTCTGCAATGAGTTAGTGCTAGATCATAATGGATATTGCGACCAATGCAGGGCCGCTCTAGGCTAGCACCATAAAGATTAGGACGCTACCGATCTTTGTATTATTGATAAAACGCTTGACGGTCTACGCAACACGATGTTATGCTATTTCGCTCGACTTTGTTCTTTGAAAGGGATGTTCAGGCTTGCTCACACCATAGCCAGTGTCACGCAAGACCGTCCCACTTAACCGCTGGCTTCAATAACTTAAGTGGGACGATTTTTCGTCGCAAACCTAATGGGTTAGTTAGGCCGTCCCACTTTGGACATTTTTTGGGCGTTGGTGGGACGGCAGGCCCGATCGGCGATCGCTCGCTTTTCACATACGGGCGGCAATTGGCTACAATTGTCGTTTCGCCCGACGGGCGGGAACCCGAACTATATGCTTCAAGCTGGAATTGTTGGCCTGCCCAACGTTGGAAAATCGACACTTTTTAATGCCCTGACCGCTCAGGAGGCGGCGTTAGCTGCTAACTATCCGTTCGCTACTATCGAGCCGAACATCGGCGTCGTCGCGGTTCCTGACGAACGCCTCGCTGTCCTCGAAAAGCTGAACAAGGCTCAAAAGGTAGTCCCGGCGACCGTAGAGTTCGTCGACATTGCAGGCCTCGTTCGCGGTGCGTCGAAGGGCGAAGGCCTCGGCAACCAGTTTCTGGCAAATATCCGCGAGACGCATGCTGTAATTCAGGTCGTTCGCTGTTTCGATGACGACAACATCATTCACGTCGAAGGATCGGTCAACCCGATCCGCGACATTGAAACCATCCAGATCGAGCTTGCACTTGCTGATCTCGCCTCAGCCGAAAAACGCCGCGACAAAGCGGCCCGTGCGGTAAAGGCTTCCGGCGATAAGGAAGCAAAACGCGAGCTTGAGATATTGGACAAGATCCAGCCAGTCCTCGAAGAAGGCCGGCCGGCCCGTGCCGCCGACCTGAGCGACGAGGAACGCGAGATCGTCAAAAAATGGTTCTTTCTTTCGACCAAGCCGACCATCTACGCTGCCAATGTCGATGAGGCAACGCTTGCCGACCCGGAAGCGAACGCTTATGTCCAGACCGTCATCGCCCACGCCAAAACCGAGAACGCCGACGTGGTCCCGATCTGCGCAAAACTAGAAGCCGAGCTCGTAGCTCTCGACCCGGCCGAACGCGACGAATACCTTAAGGACCTCGGCCTAAGTTCAAGCGGCGTCGATAAACTCATCAAGGCCGCATATCATATGCTCGGGCTGATGTCGTTCTTAACGGCGGGTGAAAAAGAAGTGCGTGCCTGGACGATTCCCATCGGCACAAAAGCACCGGCTGCGGCCGGCGAGATCCACACCGACATCGAACGCGGCTTCATCCGCGCAGAGATCGTTGGTTACGATGATCTGGTCGCATGCGGCTCGAGAAAAGCCGCCAGCGAAAAAGGCCTCGCCCGGCTGGAAGGCAAAGAATACATAATGCAGGACGGCGATGTGGTCGATTTTAGATTTAACGTATAGCTAGACATCCGCTTTGCGGCTTCTCTATCTTGATGTAATATATTCTGGTCTTTCGCTGCAGGCCGCAGCTTCAAAAAGGCGGGTTCGTCTATCGGTTAGGACGCGAGATTCTCATTCTTGAAAGACGGGTTCGATTCCCGTACCTGCTACCAATTTCCCTTAATTACCCTTTACGACGACGTTCCAGAAAGCGGGCTATCCGGCCGATAGCCTCGTGCAGGTCGTCCACATTTGGAAGAAAGACGAGTCGGAAATGGTCGTGTTGCTTCCAGTTAAACCCAGTTCCCTGAACAATTAGCACCTTTTCCTCGGCAAGCAGATCGCATGCGAATTGTTGATCGTCCGCGATCGGATAGACCTCAGGATCAAGCCGCGGGAACATATACAGGGCCGCCTTAGGTTTGACCACTGAGACGCCCGGAATTGCCGACAGCAGGTCGTAGGCCCGGTCACGCTGCCGGCATAGCCTTCCGCCCGGAGAAACAAGGTCATTGATGCTCTGATATCCGCCAAGAGCCGTCTGTATCGCAAGCTGCCCAGGCGTATTCGCACAAAGCCGCATCGAGGCTAGCATGTTCAATCCCTCGACATAATCGCCCGCCCGGCCTTTTTCTCCCGACACTATCATCCAGCCCGCTCGATAACCGCACGAGCGATAATTCTTGCTCAGGCCATTAAAGGTAACGAACAAAATGTCGTCCGCCAGCGACGCAATGCTTGTGTGCGTATTGCCGTCGTAAAGCGTCTTGTCATAGATCTCATCCGCAAAAACGATCAACTCGTGTTTCCGCGCGATATCGATGATCCCTTGCAGAATCTCCACCGGGTACAAAGCACCCGTGGGGTTATTCGGATTTATAACGACGATCCCGCGGGTCCGGGGCGTTATCTTTCCACTGATGTCTTGGAGATCAGGCAGCCATTCGTTCCCTTCGTCGCAGATGTAATGGACGGGCTTTCCACCGCTCAGTGACACCGCTCCCGTCCAGAGTGGATAATCCGGAGCAGGAACAAGTATCTCGTCACCGCCGTCGAGAAGCGCATTGAGAGACATGGTTATCAGCTCAGAGGCTCCGTTTCCGAGATAGATATCTTCAACGGAAACGCCAGCGATCTGTTTTTCCTGGCAATAATGCATCACCGCCTTTCGCGGCGCGAACATGCCCTTGCTGTCCGTATATCCCGCCGAATTCGGCAGGTTCCGGATCATGTCCCGCACGATCTCATCCGGCGGCTCAAAACCAAACGACGCGAGGTTGCCGATATTGAGCTTTATTATGCTCTGCCCCTCGTCTTCCATCCGCTGGGCAAGCTCCATCACCGGACCTCGAATATCATAGAAAACGTCAGCCAACTTGGTTGATTTATTAATGGGGTTCAAAGGAAGTTCTCCGAAACAGAGCGGGATGTAACTGAAGATAATTAAGAATGCCCTCGGTAGGCAAAACTAGTAACTGCTAACTGTTCAATTTAATAGACTTGCGTTACCAACGCTTTGAACCGTGTCCAAACTGAGACCTCCATCATCGCAGCTAAGGGGTATGGCTTCAAGCGCAGAGCTCGCGAATCTTTCTAGAACTGAGACTGCCCGGCCGATCGACTCATTACTTGCGTGAGTATAATGCCAGAGCGAGTGATGCGAATGTCCGGTGATGCTCGAAAGGGTTTCCATATCTGCACCCGACTGTGCAATTAGTGTTGTTGCTGTATGCCGGAGATCATATGGAATCAGGCCACCCCTGACTTTCCTTCCGTATGTTACCCCCGCGAACTCGCATGCATTTCTGATTTGCTTATAGTAGGTCTCCGTGATGGTTCCTTTCTTGCTGAAAATAAATTCGCCAGCTCTGATCTCAATTCCCTCTTTCAAGATTGTTTTTACAACGTCGATGAGGGGGAAATAACGTACCGTCTTTGCCTTCTTGAATCTTGTTTTTCGGCCAGTTATTTTCAAAACATTAAGATCGGTAAGAATGTCTTGTTCGCTCAGGCGAAGTAGTTCGCCTGGCCTTGCCCCGGTAACCGCCGACAGTATGAAAAGCAATCCCGCCCGGCGCCTGGATAGAAATATCTTTTTCGATTCATCGCTGCCTTGCGGCTTTAGAAGATAATAAAGGATAGATCTTGCCTCACCGGAATTGACAACTCGTTCCCGTCGGGTTTTCTCAACCTTGACGAACCTTACCCGCGGAGGGTGCCAGTCTTCAAGGTTCGGGAAAAAATGCTTGGCCTGATTCAGTGTGGCTGCGATTATGCGCAATTCTCGGTTGATCGTCTCATCCTTCACCTTTTCTTGGTGCCGATGTTCCACATAAACACTGATTGCCGCAGTTGTCAGCTCGTTAATTTTTGGATCGGCCAATCCTTTAGTAGCGAGGCAATCGCTAAGTACATTCAGGACCCTTTCTGACCGTACCCGTTCCGCGTGATCGGAAACTGTAGCTAACCGTCGATTTGCGAGCTCTCTTAGTGTTGGGAATGACTGTAGATCCACAAGTTCGTATTTCCGGTTTATCTCGGACAGACGAATTCGAGCTCCTGCGGCTTCCGCTAACTCCCGCGAAGCGAACCCTGGTTCTCGCAATCTCTTTCCACTCGCGAGTCTAATGTCGAGGCCCCACGAATAATACTGTTTCTTTCCGGCTTCCCAGCGCCACCCCACCTTCGCTTTGTTACTGTAAAATTTCTTGATTGCCATTAACGCTCCCTCGTCCTCCGGCTATGTTTCCGGGTTTTCACTTTCCTTTCTTAGTTTCTTGTGTTCTATCAACGATCTTAGGACGACTTCGATCTCGAGCCAGTCACTCTTGCTAAGTTCCTTGCCGTCAAATGTTTCCGCGAAAATCTCGAATTTATCGTCCGGATCGATTGGCGGGAGGCCCCGGGCGGCCCGGTAAAGATCATCTTCTGGAATGCCGAGGCCTTTTGCGAGGGCATCCAGTTTTTCCGGCGAGACGTTTGTTACTTCCCCATTCTCTATTCGTGAAATGTAACTGTCACTTATCGCGCCGCCACTGTTTCGCTCTACGTCCACTGCGGAAAGCTTTCGTTTCTTTCGCTCACTTTTCAAGAACTCTGCGAGAAGCAAGCTTGATTTGTTCTGATCACGTTTCATATTCAGTCTTTTATAAACCTATCGGCCACATGGCGCCAGTTATCCGCTTCAGCACTCTAATGACCATATGTGACTACCTTAAAAGTGGGAGGGATAAGCGCTGCCTGATTTGTCTCTAAGAGTTAAAACTTACAAACACTCTACCACAGAATTCCACTAGATTCACCCATATTTCTACTCTAGTGGTTGACAAGCTTAGATGGCACGACATACTATCCATGACACAGATGGTTTTCTCGAATTCACGGTTTTCGTCGCGAAAATTGTCATTTTTATAAACATGGCCGAATGATTTTATGACGTTACTAAGTAGAAAATCCCAGACTTTGATATCGCCCTGCTGTGCTGCGTCGATTCTTGATCTTGATGAAAGCACTATTCGAAAAGGACTAGCTGGCACCGACACACTCACTCATGTGAGGCGTGGTCAGGGTAAACGGCAGCGACTGTCCCTGATACTTGAGGAAGTGATAATGCTCAAATCCTCTTGGATCGAAGCGGCGGAACGGCCAGCCAAGCGGCTCGGGCTTACCAAGAAGGGGCAATAGAGTAATGCAATAGATCTACTCGGAATTCACGCGAAATCCGCGGGAAATCTACGCGAAATTTACGAGAAATCTACAGAGCATTTTATAACTCTCACATGAGGAACTGCGGAGCAAGTCGGAACTAATTAGGTTTTCCCCAACAAAAAGATGCCGATGACGTTTCAAATCTCCCTTTTCCGCCACAAACGCGACAACAATGCCAGGCTTGTCGAAAGAACTTGGGGAGAACTCTGCGCAAACTTCCAAAAGCCGCAAGTAAGGGTGGACAAGGACGGTCACCTCTTCTCCCCCGCGGTGTTCGACCCGCCCCTCAGAGCAAAGGTGAACGCGAAATGGCTCTCACTACTCGTTCTTGACCTCGACCACGCGGCAAAACTCGGCACAATCAAATCCGGCCTATCACAGCTCCGGTGTGCCTACATCATTTCGTCGACACATTCACATCTGAGGCAGACCGAGTCGAACCCGGAAGCGGAGCCGCGTTTCAGGGTGGTGATCCCCCTGGCAGAACCGATACCCGCGGCGCGGTACCGTTCGTTGTGGAGTCACGTCAAGACTCGAACTGGCCTGAATATTGATGAAGCTGCGAAAGATGAAAGCCGAATCTTTTATATACCATCGATCGCAACTGCGGAATCGGAATACGAATGCTCGATCGAGGAAGGTCCATTCTTGGATTGGAAGCAGTTGCCCCTTCCTGAAGTCGCTGTGAACGGCACCGCGGCACATAGGCCGAGCCGAGCATTTCAACCAATGGCTGCAAACACCGCCCCAATCATGAACGGGTCCCGTAATCAAGGGCTCTTCAAGATCGGTAAACGGTTGGCGGAAGCGAACCTTTCTTCTACTGCAATCCGTGCTGCATTGCTCGCTGAAAACGAAAGGCTCTGTGATACTCCACTGCCCGCTGCCGAAGTGGAAGAAATTGCCGCCAACGTTCTGATATATCCGATCGATCTGGATGGGCCTGCAGAAGAAAAAGGTCTGCCGATACCTCTCCCCGAAATCAAAGTCCAAACACCGGAGCTCGATGAGAGTCTACTCCCGGACGTGTGGCGTCCGTGGCTTGCGGACATCGGTGACCGGCTTCAGTGCCCTCTTGACTACGCAGCTGTAGCAGCCCTGGTCTCCGCGGCATCCATCATCGGTAATCGCATCCGTATCCGCCCCAAGCAGCATGACTCGTGGATGGTGGTTCCCAATCTTTGGGGGGCGATCGTGGGACCACCCGGAGTGATGAAGACGCCCGCTGTGAAGGAAGGGCTGACCTTCTTTCATTACCTCGCGGACCAGGAGATACGCAACTTTGCCGAACAAACGAAGGACGCCGAGTTCGACAAAGAATTCAACGAAGCTCGGAAAGCCGAGATCATTAAGGAGATGAAGAAGTCGCGCCCGGAGAATCGATCTGATCTGAAGATGCGTTACGAAGCACTCACAGCCGACGAACCGGTCGAGAAACGCCTATGGACCGCCGATTCCACCATCGAGAAGCTGGGAGTCCTCCTTGACGAAAACCCGGAAGGGATCCTTATCCTACGCGACGAACTCACCGGCTGGCTGAAGACACTCGACCGCTCCGGTCATGAACAGGACCGGGCATTCTACCTGGAGGCATGGAACGGCGAAGGTTCGTTCACCTTCGACCGCATTGGGCGTGGGAAGACCCACGTGAAGAATCTCACCCTCTCCGTATTCGGGACGATCCAGCCATCGATGCTGGAGTCGTACATTAAAGGTTCCGTGGAAGGCTGGGGGAATGATGGCTTGATACAGCGATTCCAGATCCTCGTCTACCCGGAAGTTAACAAGAACTTCCGATACAAAGATCAACCTCCGGAGGGTAGAGAGAGTGTCAGGGGATCCTTCGAGCGTCTGTACTCGATGACGCCGAAAGAGGTCGACGCACGGTTCCTGACACCAGACGCGGGCGGGCATGCTTTCTTGCAGTTCGACCAGCAGGCTCAAGAGTTCTTTCAATCGTGGCTGACCGACCTTGAGACTTACCTCCGCTCTGGGGATCTTCAGAACACCGCGATCGAGTCTCACCTGTCCAAGTACAGAAGTCTAATGCCTAGCCTGGCGCTGATCTTCCACCTACTGAAACGAGTTACAAAAGAATCAGAAAGCCCTTCGATAGAACTCCCTACCGCACAACTCTCGGCAGCCTGGTGTAGCTACCTGCAGAAACACGCCGAGAAGCTTTACCACACTGCAATGCTCTCCGATTTCGACACCGCCCGCGAGATACTGCTCAGGATCCAAGGCGGAGAGTTGGGCTCGCAGTTCACCGCCCGCGACATCTACTCGAAATGCTGGAGGAGGCTCTCGGAGCCGGCCGAGGTGAAGAAAGCACTCGAGTTGCTCACGGAGTACTGGCACTTAGAACAGATCCAAATGCAAACTGGCGGCCGGGCCAAGTCCCTCTACATCGTGAACGCCAACCGTTAAACTTCGTCCCGATGCGCGATTACTACCAACAGTTCCTCGCAAAATATTCCGGAAATACCTTATTCGACGAACCGACAAAACCGACAAAAGACCCTTCTGCGCGTTCTGTCGGTTCAGAGTCTAGCGAATTTTCGAAGAATCCGGTCATCGGGGTTCCCGACCGCATGCAGCACCAACACCCCGCGAGAAACGAGATCTTCGAGGAACGGATCGCGATAATGATGTACGACGGCGGGCTGAGTGAAGCGGAAGCGATTCAATACTTGAGCGCTAATCCGGAATACACCGCTGATTTTTATGGGTGAGAGTTATCTGTTTTGCTGCAATCATTGGAAAGTTCCTGTCACTTTTACTGTCAATTTACTGTCGTATTTACTGTTACATTGACTGTTGATATTTCTGTCAAATTCATGTCCGACAGGTTTGATCTAAGAATGAATCGACGGCGCGGCACAATGCATTCACGATGCAAAACTGACGGCATTGCGTGTACGGTAACCTCACTGCTCATAGGATGGACGGGGAATCGGGAACTTGTGCTAGTGTACGCGCACGTTCTTCTTCGACTTCCGAAGGAATCCGATATTCCGAGAGTGAAGCAC
>JANNNS010000303.1:0-9819 GCA_031398645.1 Acidobacteriota bacterium | reverse complement strand
CTCACACCGCGCTTGACCGCTTCTGCTTGCTGGAAGGTGAGGCCGAGGTTACGCTGCAGCACGTCAGTGAACTGGCTGCCGCCTACTGTGATATCTCGGGTAAACAAGGAACGGGTACCCTTGATGATGTTTATGTTCATCGTTGAGGCACCGATGTTTAATAGCGTAACGACCTGTGATTCGTCCGGCTGATAATTAAATTCGTAACAGTTCTGGAGGGCAAACGTATCAACGTCGATAACAAACGGCTCTTTGCCGGCGAGCTGCACGGCCTGGCGAACGTTGTCGATCCTTTCGCGTTTGCACGCAGCGATCAATACGTTGGTCGCCTCAGAAGTTGAATTGGTGACCTGATAGTCCAGGCTCACATCTGCGAGATCGTAAGGAATGTGCTCTTCCGCATGCCAATCGATCGATTCCTCAAGTTCGTCCTGGCTCATCGGCGGAAGGACGATGTTCTTGATGATCACCGAATGGCCGCTGACGCCGGTGACAACCTGGTCGGCATTGACCTGAAAGTTGCTGCAGACATTCTGAATGACATCGGAAACGACGTTGAGCTCCATTATCTGGCCGTCGATGATCGTGTCATCCGGCAGGTTCTGGTAACCGAGGGCAACCAAACTCAGTTGGTTCGATTTGCCGTCAAGCTCGACCATCTTGATCGAACTGGAACCGATGTCTAAACCGGCAACGCTTTTCTTTTTACCGAACAGCATTATTTTTCTCACTCCTTTTTGGCGTTTAACGCCGAGTCTCTTTAAATGTCTTAAGTTTTCTATTTGAACGAAACGAGGCGGGGCTTTGGCTCCGGGAAGGTATTGGTTGCCACCTCTTACTGGACTTGCTTAGTCTTTAGATAGGACATCTTGCTGACAGGGCTAGTGAATTTCAGCTCAAAAGCGCCCGCTTCGTTCGAGAAGAACAACCTTCCTCTTCGTCAGGAAAGGCCGTTAATGTTGTAGTTTTTTAGAAAACTTTTTCGCATCGGGTGGCGAAGGGAAACAGCTCTTTCGAACTGCTACTCAAGTAAAGTACCCGAATGTACAACATCTGTCAACAATTATTTGTCATGTTGAACATAGCGTGAATGAAATTGTGTCAAGATGACCGAAGGCCTATCGACTGTTCACCTGGATCGGAACTGTGTTGCGATATCAGAAACTGGAGGAGGGCTCCGACAAAAAGCCATTGGACGCTGCAAAAGAGGATCGCGAAGATGGTGTATAGATAGTTCGTCCAGGCATCAAGACTAAAGAGAGAGATCAACGAAGTAGCCAAAAGATTGGTAACCCAAAGGGCAGGCATATCGAACCAGGCTAGATAAACCTGAAGCATCGTATAAGTGTAGTAAGGATTGTCGTCGGAAGGAAAATGGCTAAGAATGGCGTATGCGGCGATAAGCCAGTGCACAAGAACGAAGGCGATTCCAATAGGGCTTAGAGCAATGTAGCGGAGGACTTTCATCCTATTTCCATTCTCTCACACGCAGTTAAGAATTTGCCCGACTTTTTAACTCCATCTTCGCCACTGACTCTAGGTGCACTTCGTCAGGGCCGTCGGCTAATCTCAGCGAGCGGGCATATATCCAGAAAGACGCCAGCGGATAGTCCTGACAAACGCCGCCGCCGCCGTGGACCTGGATAGCACGGTCGATTATCTTCAGAGCCATTTGCGGAACGACCGCTTTGATCATTGCGATCTCCTTGCGTGCGGCTTTGTTTCCGATAGTATCCATTTTCCACGCGGCGTTCAGGACCAAGAGGCGGGCTTGATCGATGGCAAGGCGGGCTTCGGCGATCCACTGACGGACGACGCCCTGCTCGGCGACAGGTTTACCAAAGGCGACTCGCGACCTTGCTCGTTCGCACATCATCTCAAGCGAGCGCTCGGCGGTGCCTATGAGTCGCATACAATGATGGACTCTGCCGGGTCCAAGACGGCCCTGTGCGATCTCAAAACCGCGGCCCTCGCCAAGGAGAAGATTTTCTTTCGGCACGCGAACGTTTGTGAACGAGACCTCAGCGTGGCCATTTGGAGCGTCGTCAAATCCGAAGACGGTCAGAATGCGCTCGACCTTAACGCCCTTAGCATCCATCGGAACCAGGATCATCGACTGCTGAAGATGCTTAGGGGCCAATTCGTCGGTTTTGCCCATGAATATCGCAAGCTTGCACCGAGCATCGCCCGCACCGGTCGACCACCATTTTCGCCCGTTCAAAATGTAAGCATCGCCCTCGGCTTTGATCGAAGCGCAAATATTGGTCGCATCGCTCGACGCCACGTCCGGTTCGGTCATTGCAAAGCAAGATCGGATATCACCTTCAAGAAGCGGCTTCAGCCAGGTTCCCTTTTGAGCATCGGTACCATATAGATGAAGAACCTCCATGTTACCGGTGTCCGGCGCCGAACAGTTGAACACTTCCGAAGCCCACGTCACGCGGCCCATGATCTCGGCCAGCGGGGCGTATTCAAGATTGGACAAGCCGGATTCGGCCGGAAGAAATAGGTTCCATAATCCCTCGGCCCTCGCTTTGACCTTTAGCTGCTCGATCAATTCCAGCGGCCGCCAACGATCGCCGGAGCTGACCTCCGCCTCAAGCGCCTTCTCATTTGGATATACCTCGCGCGACATAAAATCGCTGAGACGCAGCGAGTACTCCTGGACACGGTCTGATGGTTGAAAGTGCATGCGAGACAAGATATCACAATTGCAATTTGGCGGCTAAAGGCCTGCAAGCCCAAGACTGACGCGTAGAAAATAGATTGACAATGCCGGGACCCGTAATAAAATATTGAAGATTGTCATCTAAAAAGCAGCTTTAGCGAGAAATCAATGTTCACCAACCCACACATGAACTTACCGTGTTTGCTGATCGCACTCGCGGTCGTTTTTGTCGCCAGCCTGGATGTAATGGGCCAGTCTGGGACCGTTCTGGAGTTATTCACCGAGGTGGAAAATTACATTCAGACCCGGTCGAAAGAACTTTCTGCTTCGGGCAAAAGGATCACGGCCGATACGAGGAATGATATCGCTGAGGAACGCAGGGATCTCGCAGCAAAACACGCGGCGGCGATCGCTGCCCGTCCGGATCTTGAGAAAATCGATCATTATTATCTCGGACGTCTCTACGGATACGGCGGCAACGAACCGAAGCAGCTTGAGTCGATGAAAAAGCTGCTGAGCTCCTTCCCGCCCGACACGAAGGGAGATATGATCCAGTCAGCTCGATCCTTCGTCATCGTTATCTCGTCAAAACGAAAACAGATGGCCGAGGCCGAGGCGGCGTTCGAGCTCTGGAAGACGGGATATCCGTTTATCAAAAGCCAGCAGCCCGCACTGCAAGACCACCTTGCTCTCGGATTCTATAAGAATGGCGATTTTGAGTCTGCCGTTAAGCACGCTCAAGAGGCTTTCGGCATTCTCAAGGCATGAAGGCCAAGACGTTCGCGGAGAAGCGCGACCGGGAACAAATATATATGAACTTGGTCGAAGTTCTTGCGATGAGTTATCGAAAGAGCAAAAATTCGGATCAGGCGCTGAATGTTCTGGCGGAGGCTCGCGCAGAATCATTTGCAATACCTTCGGCGGAGCTTTACCGAAAGGTAATGACCTTTGTGGAAGGCAGCGGCTTTTCAGAGAAGAAACTGATGCAGAAGGTCGAGTCCTATGCGTCTGCCGACCCTGCACCGGAGATGAAGTTCCTTGAATGGGTCGGGCACGACCCGATCGCGTTGGAGTATTTCCGAGGCAAAGTAGTGCTTCTGGATTTTTGGGCAACATGGTGCGGCCCGTGCATCTCGACATTTCCACGCCTACGCGGATGGCACAAAAAGTTCGGTGCGGACAGCTTTGTCCTGGTCGGGGTTACGCAGTACTACGGTGAGCAGGACGGCAAGTAGATGACGCCGCTTCAGGAGCTCGACTATCTGAACACTTTTAAGCAGAAATACAAACTCCCGTACCCGTTCGCAATCGCCCAGCGCGGAGACGACCGAATGAAATATGGTATCAACGCTTATCCAACGACCGTCCTCCTCGATCGCAACGGCGTCGTACGTTACATCGGCATTGGATCCGGCACCGAAGAAAGTGAGAACCTGGAAGAAATGATCGAAAAGCTCCTGAAGGAAAATACAGGCATCGCCTCCGGGTCTTCACACAAATGACATCAGAAACATCCGCCGTTCGTCAGGGTGAAGAAATTGAGGAAAGCCGCTTAGGTACCTTCCTACTAGAAAAGCTTGGAACCGCAGCCGCAGATCTGAAGGTCTCCCAGTTCCCTGCCGGCAGCTCCAACCTTACCTATCTGATCACCATCGGTTCGGACGAATACGTACTGCGTCGGCCGCCGTTTGGCAACACAGTAAAGTCGGCCCACGACATGGGGCGAGAGTTTAACGTTTTATCGAAGCTTTCGCTCGTTTATCCTTACGCCCCGAAACCACTCATCTTTTGTGACGACGACACGGTTATCGGCTCGGAATTCTATCTGATGGAGCGAAGGAACGGGTTGATACTCCGCGGCAAGTCCCCGCTAGAGTTGGAAGATTCGCTGGGCATGCAGCGAGAGGTGGCCAGAGCATTTATCAACAATCTTGCGGAACTCCATTCGGTGGACTATGCGGCGGCGGGCCTTGATGATCTTGGCAGGCCCGAAGGATACTCGCGGCGGCAGGTTGAGGGGTGGACCAAGCGGTACTTCGCTGCAAAGACGGACGAGCATCCCGAACTCGAATCCGCGATAGAATGGCTGAACGCCGATATTCCCGAAGAGTCGGGAGCGTCACTCGTCCACAATGATTATAAATTCGACAACGTGATGCTCGACCCGAACGACCTGACGCGTGTCACTGCGGTGCTCGATTGGGAAATGGTCACGGTCGGCGACCCGCTGATGGACCTTGGCACAACTCTCGGTTACTGGATGTCAGCAGAGGCGGGTGAGGAAATGATGCGGATGCCGTTCAACCCCTACGTGCTGATGAAAAATATCTCGCGGCAGGACCTTGCCCACATCTACGCCGAATTCTCGGGCCGTGATATCTCGAATATTCTTTATTACTACGTGTTCGGCACCTTCAAGATCGCCGTCATCTGTCAGCAGATCTACGCGCGGTATTTAATGGGAATGACCAATGATCCCCGGTTTGCCGGATTTGCATCTATCGTTTCGAGGTTGGGCACGATCGCGTCGCAGTCGGTCGAGCGGAAGCATCTATAGTGCGAACACCTCTTAAAACGATGAACTTGAATCTCTTGCTTCCAGTATTGTTGATGGTCTTCTGCTCTACGTTGATCGCCCAAGACGTGCACATTCGCATTAATCAGGCAGGCTATCAACCGCATGACCGGAAAATAGCCGTCGCGTTCTCCAATTCGCGGATCGCCGGCGAGTTTGTCGTAAAGCACGCAAACACGAAGTCGGCCGTTCATCGCGGTAGTGTAAAAAGTGTTCCGCCGCCTTCGTGGGGTGCTGCGTTTTCTCTATACCACGAACTCGACTTCTCAGCGGTCACGACGCCGGGCCGTTATTTTATCGAGGCCGGCGGCACTGTTTCGCGCGAATTCGCTGTCGGTCAATATCCCGGCTATCACGAAGACCTCCTGTTCTTCATGCGTCAGCAGCGGTGCGGGTACAACCCGTTCCTCGATATGGCATGCCATCGGCGTGATGGGCGTTCGTTTTACGCGCCGTTTCCGGACGAGACTTTCCTCGATGCGAGCGGCGGCTGGCATGACGCGGGCGATCAATTGAAGTATTTGATAACAGCCAGCAACGCGACGGCACGGATGATGCTGGCGCACGAGCTGCAAAGGGCGAAATTTGGCGACTTCGTTGATGATCTCGGACGCGAAAACCGGCCTAACGGCATCCCGGATATTCTGGACGAAGCGAAATGGGGGCTCGACTGGATCCACAAGCTTCACCCGAACGCCGACCAGCTTTTCCACCAGGTAGCCGACGACCGCGACCATCGCGGGTTCAAGATGCCCAACAACGACAACGCCGATTACGGCTGGGGTGCGAACAGTTATCGGCCAGTGTATTTCGCCGATGGAAAGCCTCAGGGACTTTCTCAATTCAAAAGCCGCTCGACCGGCGTGGCCAACATCGCGGGACGTTCCGCAGCGGCGATGGCAACTGCTTATCGCATTTGGAATATCGATCTGAACGATCGGGTATTCGCTGCGAAATGTTTGCAAGCCGCCGAAGAATTGTACGCGATGGGTAAGCGGCAGGAGGGTTTTCAGCAGGGGAACTCGTTCGGTGCTCCTTATCGTTACAACGAAGACACTTGGGCGGACGACATGGAACACGCCGCCGCGGAATTGTACAAAGCTACGAAGAAGCGCGTTTATCTGGATGACGCGAAACGCTACGCGAAGATGGCGGCTACGACGTCGTGGATGGAATTTGACGACCATGGAATGGGCGAATTGATGTCGCGGCATTACCAGATGTATCCGTTCACAAACGTCGGGCACTATGCGTTGTATCCGCTTGTGGACAAGAAAACGAAAGTGGAGCTTGCCGGATATTATCGCAGCGGGATCGAGCGGATAGTCGCCCGAGCGAAGACTAACCCTTACGGCGTTGGCGTACCGTTCCTTTGGTGCTCGAACAACCTGGCAGTTGCGTTCATTACGCAGGTGCACCTGTATGAACTGATGACCGGCGACACACGGTTTCGTCAGGCCGCGATCGATCACCGCGACTGGCTTTTCGGCAAGAATCCATGGGGCACGTCGATGTTCGAAGGCCTGCCAGAAGGCGGGGAATACCCGGAAGACACGCACCTGCCCACCGTGCAGCTTCTCAAAACCCAGGTCCGCGGCGGTCTGGTCGACGGTCCGATCGCGTCCATCACGTACAAAGGCCTGATCGGCCTGACACTGACCAAACCCGACGAATTCGCCGCCTTTCAGCCGCGCGATATTGTGTATCACGACGACGTCGGCGACTACGCCACGAACGAACCCACAATGGACGGCACAGCCGACGCCATCCTCGTGATGGCCCTGTGGAGCCGGCCGGCAGGTCAGAACCACCTGCGCGAGGGGGTGGGTTCTTCACACGCCGCGGATCCGCGCTTCAGTTATGACCACGGCGGAATCACACGAGGCGACATAACTTCAAAACGCATGGCACTCGTCTTCACCGGCGACGAATTCGCTGAGGGAGGCACGGTCATAGCTGACGCCCTTGCAAAACACAACGTCAAAGCATCATTCTTTCTCACCGGCCGCTTCTACCGTACACGAGCCAATCGCCAGATCATCGAACGTCTCAAAAGAGATGGACATTATCTCGGCCCGCACTCGGATGCTCACCTGCTCTACGCCGACTGGAACGATCGCAGCAAAACGCTCGTCACCCGCGAACAATTCGAACGCGATCTGAACGACAACTTCGCCGCAATGCGCCCGTTCGGCATCGACCGTAAACAGGTTCCTTTTTTCATGCCGCCCTATGAATGGTATAACCAGGAGATCTCCGATTGGACCTCGGCACTTGGCTACCGAATCGTGAACTTCACACCGGGCACGCGCTCAAACGCGGATTACACGACGGACGACGATAAGAACTACATCTCAAGCGACGCCATAATGACGAGGATCAGGGACTATGAAGCCAAGGATCCAGACGGTCTGAATGGTTTCATTCTGTTGACGCACATAGGCTCCGGCCCCGGACGGACCGATAAGTTCCACAACCGAGCGGATGAACTGATAACGTGGCTCAAGTCGAAAAGCTATGAACCTGGACGTGTGGACGAACTGCTCAGGTGAACTCGGAAGCTAATTCGCATTCTTCCATGCCTCGCGAATTTTGATCTGTTTCGGAGTCGCGTTCTCCATCTCGATCAAGCGGACCGCCGTTTAGAGCATGAACAAAGTAAGCGACTTCTCGAATCCGCATGTTAGTAGCAAAAGTATTATCTCTGCGGCGAAGGAGATCTCGCAGAGATTGGATTGAAGAAGGCCGCATCAATGATAGCGTTGTTACCGTCGACCAAAATCGCATATCCCTCGCTGCAGGGGCCCAATTCGAATTCAGATTCATACATGATTCGAACTTCCCTCGCGGAGCCAACAGGAACCACTTCAGATTTTATCTCATGAGCATTAAGAAACTTACCGTTGCTTTGTTTTGCCTTCTGCATCTGACTTACAAACTCCTCTTTGGCAACCTCTTGCTGGACTCGTTTCGACAGCAATGCGTACATCTCCTCGAACCTCTCGTCATTGTAAAGGCTACGATAATTATCAACATAACGAACAGCTACGGCTTTATCGTCCTTGTAGTAGATGGGCTTGACACTTAAGCACCCCGTCAAACCACCGAGCAAGGCGAAAACAGGAATTAGCCAAGATAGCTTCAACAGTTCTGCCATTTTCACTGTGGGCGTCTGACTAGGACGCCGTTCTTTCCTTCCACGTCTGCGGATTCGAACCGTCATCTCGCCGTTCCATTGTGATCGCGCCCGGCGATGGGCAAACTAGCGCACACAAATTACACCCAACGCATTCCTCCTCGATCACTCTCGGATAGCTCTTGCCATTCGATTCGACAAACTCGAATGATTGATGGGCTCCGTCTTCGCACGCGACGTAACAAAGATTGCATTGAATGCACTTCTCTTCGTTGACATGGGCCTTGACGTCGTAATTGAGATCGAGATTGCCCCAATCGGTCACTCGGTTGACGGAGCTTCCGACGATATCGTTGACCGAAGCGAAGCCCTTTTCGTCGAGGTATGCGTTTAGTCCGTCGATCATGTCCTCGACGATGCGATAGCCGTAATGCATTACCGCCGTACAGACCTGAACGTTTGCCGCACCCAACAGCATGAACTCGACCGCGTCTCTCCACGTGCTTATTCCGCCAATGCCGCTTATGGAGATATTGAATTCAGCATCGCGGGCAAGTTCCGAGACCATGTTTAAGGCGATCGGCTTTACCGCCGGACCGCAATAACCGCCGTGGGCGGCCATGCCGTTGACATTCGGGTACGGGATCATCGTGTCGACATCCACCCCGATGATCGAATTTATCGTGTTGATCAGTGAGACAGCATCCGCACCGCCTTTCTGTGCCGCTCGTCCGGGCGGGCCGATGTGCGCTACGTTCGGCGTCAACTTCACGATGACCGGTATCTCAGAAACCTCCTTCACCCACTCCGTGACCATACAGGTATATTCCGGAACCTGGCCCATCGCGGCACCCATCCCGCGTTCGCTCATCCCGTGCGGGCAGCCAAAATTCAGCTCAAACCCGTCGCATCCAGTTTCCTGCGAACGCTTAACTATCTCTTGCCAAGCTTCCTTCTTCGATTCGACCATCAGCGAGACGATCACCGCGTGGTTCGGATATTTCTTCTTGCACTCGGCAACCTCTTTCAGGTTCACCTCGAGCGAACGATCGGTTATCAGCTCAATATTGTTCAGCCCGATCATCCGCATCGCCCCATGATCGATAGCCGCCAGCCGCGAAGAAACATTCACGATCGGCTCGCCCAGCGTCTTCCAAACAGCCCCACCCCAACCCGCATCAAACGCGCGCTCCACCATCGAACCCATATTCGTCGGCGGTGCGGAGGCAAGCCAGAAGGGGTTCGGCGATTTGATTCCAGCAAAGTTAATGCCTAGATCAGCCATTTGCTCACGCTCCCTTTAAAACGTTCCCGGGCCGTCTTCTACAGGCATGATATTCTCAGCGTCCGGTTCTGTTTCGTGGTGAATGCCGGGAACGGGATGTTCCGCGATCTCGACAGGCACATCCTTTTCGTCGACCACTTCTTCGATCTCAGGTT
>JANNNS010000287.1:0-12271 GCA_031398645.1 Acidobacteriota bacterium | reverse complement strand
CGGAAACACGACCGGTAGGGAGTGTGCTCTTGCCGTTCGCGCCTACGTCCTCACCATTTAGAGAACCACCCCGTCCGCCCAAAGCGGCGTCCACCCCTCCTTCGTAAGGAGGGGAGCCTGCATTGCCGCTCCATGAGATGTTCCAGTATCGCCGCGTCTTTACCTCACCTTTCTCGACCGTCAAAATATGTGCTGCCGGGAGTTTGTGGATGCCTTTGTAGATGGACATCGGGGCCGGGACGTAGTCGAACGAGACGTAGTGGCGGAGGGCGTTGAGGTCGAGTTCGGGTTTGACGGCCGGGTGAGCGAGGATCGCTTTCGGCTCGGAGGCCCAGATCAGCTTGCCGTCGAATACGCCGTAGTACAAAGGCTTTTCACCGAAGCGGTCGCGGGCGATGATGAGTCTTTTTCGGCGTGAGTCCCACAGCGAAAAGGCGTACATGCCGTTTATGTGATCGATAAACGCATCGCCGAATTTCTGGTACAGGTGCGGCAGTATCTCGGTATCGCTTTTTGTAACAAACTTGAATCCGTCCTTCTCCAACTCCGCCCGGACCTCGCGATAGTTGTACAACTCGCCGTTCATCATCACGACGACCGATCTGTCCTCGCTGAACACCGGCTGGTCACCCGTCTTCAGGTCAATGATCGACAACCGCCGCATCCCCAACGCGACCGTATCGTCCGTCCACAACCCCTCAGAATCCGGCCCGCGGTGCACGATAGTCTCACACATCGAGTGCAGCACCGCCTCGGCGTTTTGATTGGGTTTGGTTGTGTCCAGGTTTATCCAACCTGCTATTCCGCACATCTTTCAATGCACCTTGAATTCAAATTTCGGGAAAGTGGCTAACTCAAAGCCGATTTTGGTCGGCAAGAGTTTGGTATCAAACCAATCACGCTTATCCTCGTCATATATCTGCCAAAACCTGCTGGTTACGACTACTGAGTCGTGGAATCTAAGGCTGCTAAACTCGGCTTCCGAAACAAACTCGACGCGGTCTCTAACTATGAAACACAAATCGAGGAAAGGATCTGTCTTTTGATCTTCGAATAAACTAGCCGCAACCAAGCTTTCGTTCTCCCAAATCGTTAACTCTAGACGAATCGAGCCGAAGACTCTTTGAAAGGAATGAGACGCGAAAAATTCATCTGTCTCTGGCATGACGCCAAGACACTCGACTACCTCATGATCTTTCCATTTTAGTTCAGGCATCTTTGCTCTCGAACCCAATCCTCTCCCTCACCGCATAAATCGCCTTATCCTGTGATTCGTGATACGTCCGGACCGATAGTTCCGCAAGCAGGCCCATAAGGAAGAACTGGACGGATATCGCAAGCATCACCACGGTGATCACCGGCAGCGGGGTCAGGATGAACGACGTGCCGTAGAATTTGAGGACGATGGCCCAGATTCCGGAGATGAGCGAGAGGAAAAACGCGATCATGCCGAACGTGCCGAACACGTAGATCGGTTTCGTCTGGTACGACGCCATGAATTTAATGGTCATCAGATCGAAGATGACTTTGATGGTCCGTGAGATGCCGTATTTCGACTTTCCCATGGTGCGGGCGTGGTGGTCGACGGGGATCTCGGTGACGCGGGCACCGGCCCACGAGGCGTAGATCGGGATAAAACGGTGCATCTCGCCGTAGAGCTTTACATCCTGGATGACATCGCGGCGATAGGCTTTCAAACTACAGCCGTAATCGTGCAGCGGGACGCCGCCGATCCATGAGATGACGCGGTTGGCTATCTGCGACGGGATCTTTCGCGAGATGAGCTTGTCCTGACGGTTCTTTCGCCAGCCTGAGACGACGTCATAGCCTTCGTTCAGCTTATCGAGCAGGCGCTTGATATCGGCCGGGTCGTTTTGCAGGTCGGCGTCCATCGGGATCAGGATGTCGCCCATCGCGGCGTCTATTCCGGCGGACATCGCGGCGGTTTGGCCGTAGTTGCGGCGGAGGCTGATGACGCGGACGCGATCGTCCTCGGCGGCTATCTCTTTCAGGATGACGAGGCTCTTGTCGGTCGAGCCATCATCGACAAAGATAACCTCTGCCGTCTTGCCCAGAGCATCCAGCGCGGCCTTGATCTTCGCGTGCATCGGGCGAAGATTTTCTTCTTCGTCCAGCACGGGCAAAAACAGCGAAAGTTCCGGAACGTCTCGTTTTGTGGTCGTCAGCGTAGAATCCATTGTGATCAGCTACAAACCTACTAATTTAGAACTTTCGAGCGGGAAAATACAGTAGCTTGCTGTGATTTCGCCAAGAACGCGCACGGCAAATTGAGCTCAAGCCACCTATTCGCTGCGCCAGCCCGGTTATACAAAATCTCCGATAACTCTGTGACCTCTGTGGTAAATTGTCTGAAATGAACATTTGGCAGATCATCAAGCGGCTAGCGCCATTTGTCCGGCCTTTTCGCGGGCTGGTTGCTGCTTCGCTGTTTCTGACGATGTTGGGAGCCTTTGCGGCACAGGTCAATCCGCTGGTTTTGCGGTACACGGTCGACACGGTCGAGCGGCTTTTGAAGGAAGGTGTGGCGGCGAGTGAGACGACCTCGCTACTTGTGTTCATTTCGGCGATCCTGTTTGGCAAGGAGCTGATCAACATCGCTGTCAAATACGGCCAGAGCATGATCGGCGAGAATCTGCGGGTAAAGCTCTCAAGCGCTCTTGCTCAGTACGCGATCGAGCGGATACTGACCTACAAATACGCATTCTATGCCGCAGACGATAATGCGACGGGAAAGCTGCAGACACGCATCGACCGCGGCGTCGAAAGCCTGACCAGTTTCGTTCAGAACATCTTTATCGAGCTTCTGCCGCTCTTCGCGAACGCCGCTTTGGCATTGGTGCTGATGTATTCGGCGAACGTTTTCGTCGGCGTCGTCGCATCGGTCGTGATGCCGATCTATTTCTTTTTGAGCTGGCGTCAGGCGTTGCTGCTGCGAGGTGTGAGACGCGGCCTGCGTGCCTTGCGTGAGCAGAAAACGAATGGCCTGTTCAACATAATCGAGTCGATCATTGTCATTAAGTCGTTTGTTCGTGAGGAATACGAGCGAGACAAGCAGTACAGCCTGCAGCAGGACCTGGTAAAAGCCCAGCTCAAACAGCGAAAGACGAACTACGCGTTCGACGCGATGAAGACCTTTGCGGAGCAGGTCGGCGTGACGGTTATTATCATCCTGACGGCGTGGCTGGTGCTTGACCAGCAGATGACGATCGGGGCGATAATGTTCCACATCCTGCTCTTTAACAACGTGTCGGCACCGATCCGGCAGCTGCACCGTATCTACGACCAAATGAACGAAGCGCTGACCTATGCCGAAGGGTTCTTTGAGATCCTTGACGCGGACGATGCGATCGAGGAAAGCGGAGCGATCACTGCCGACGCGTTGAAGGGCGAGTTCGTGCTAAAGAATGTCGATTTTTCGTATCCAAACGGAACGCAGGCATTGTGGGACGTGAACATGACCATTCCCGCCGGCAAGACGGTCGCGTTCGTTGGGCTGTCCGGAGCCGGGAAATCGACCCTGCTGAATCTGCTGTGCAAATTCTATGCTCCCAGCACCGGACAGATATTGCTGGACGGGCACGACCTGCTCGATTACGATACGCATTTGCTGAGGCGGAACATAGGGCTGGTGCTGCAGAAAAATCACATCTTCAGAGGGACGATCGAGGAGAATATCAGGTACGGCTATATGCGTGCTTCGTTCGAAGAGGTTGTAGCGGCTGCGAAGAAGGCATACCTGCACGACCAGATCGAAAAGCTGCCGCACGGCTATCAGAACGAGGCCCAGTCTCTGTCGGGCGGCCAGCAGCAGCGGATCGCCATTGCACGATTGTTTCTGAAAGATCCGCCGGTGATATTTCTCGATGAGCCAACCGCAAGCCTAGACGCCATCGCGACCGAACAGATCAAAAACAGCCTTGACGCCATAAAGGAAGGCCGCACCGTTGTTGTGATCTCACACAGTATTTCGCAGATAATCGATTCCGACGTGATCTATGTACTAAAAGAAGGCCGCGTGGTCGAGATCGGGACACACGATGAGCTTTATGATAAGGGCGGAACGTATTTTGAGATATTCAACGCGTCGGCGAGGAGTTTGAATCTGGACAAGATCGCTCAGACATTGGACACCTAAGACCGGTTCAGAACTGCTCATCTCTGAATTTGTCCCACTCTTCCCGGGTCATTTTCTCGATGCGAAGCAGTTTGAGTTTGAAACTTTGCCAGTCCGGATTATCGGGAAGGTCTACCTCGACATCTTCCATCCATCCATTTTTCTTGTTAACCCAGATAAAGCCGCCTCGATTCTGGAGGCCCGCTCCGTCGAGCCGATATTTTCGAGTTATCTTTTCGTTACGGCGTTCTTCGGAAACAAACGTCATCTTTACATCGCCTTTGAACTCAACAAGTTTGGCGCTTGCGCCGAATGTCGGATCGGCGACACCAAAAACTAGTGGCTTTCGAACATCCGTGAGATGCGGGAGTGCAAAATTCAACGAAGCCAGGTCGAAGTTGTATAGATGGACCGGTGCAATAGGCATCGAGAAGGTGTCGGGCACTGCCGAAACGGACGGTATCAAGGTTCTCCCTTCCTTTTTTTCGAAGTCAAAATTGATCGTCCCGAACAATTCGCGTTTGTCGCCCTTTGTTACCCGCCAGGATTCGAGTTTTGCAGCGGCAAAATTTCGCCAATCCATGTGAGCGACCACGAAGCCCGCACGATCGCCTTTGATATGGAATTTGAAGGATTCGAGGGAATCTCGGCTCGCAATATACTGCGAAACATATTCCGGCTTGCTGCCGTCTATATTCGTTTTTACGTAGTGGAGAACGGTTCCGACAGGTATTGCTTTCTTATTAGAATATTTAAAGCGTGCAACTCCGTCCTGAGCAAAAACGCTCGAAGCGGCCAAAAAGATAAACAAGATTAGGCTTTTCACCCTTCGAAATACGGAACGGGATCAAGATTTGTTCGGTAAAAGTTTTGAATTGGTTTATGGTAGTAATCTCAACAAGATCGATTATGAACAGACGACATTTTCTTCACATGCCATTCGCCGCCATACCGGCTTTTCTATTTTCATCACGATCGGAGGGACAGGATCTGGGAAAGCCCAACGGCTTGAAGAAACTGAAGATCCCGGTAGTTGTCTCGACCTGGGACAGTGGGATCACGGCGAATAACGGTGCATGGCCGATATTGCAGAAAGGCGGGCGGGCATTGGACGCGGCGGAGGCGGCGGGGCGTGCAAGTGAGGACGAGCCAAGCTGCTGTGTCGGGCTGCAGGCGTGGCCGGACCGCGACGGGAAGGTGACCCTAGATTCGTGCATCATGGACGGTAACGGCGATATCGGTGCGGTTTCGTTTCTCGAACGAATCAAACATCCCGTTTCGGTCGCACGCAAGGTGATGGAGACGACGCCGCATGTTCTGCTTTCAGGTGAGGGAGCCCAGGCGTTTGCGGTCGCGAATGGCTTTCCGCTTGAGGACGGCAAACTCTCGCCCGATGCTGAGAAGGAATGGAAGCAGTGGCTTGAGAAGTCGCAGTACAAACCCGTTATCAATATCGAGAATCTGAAAACGCTTTCACACGTTCCGACGCCTTACCGTTTTGACGACGGCTCGTTCAATCATGACACGATGGGAACGGTCGCAATGGACGCCCGCGGTAAATTGGCGGGAATGGTAACGACCAGCGGAATGGCGTTCAAGATGCGCGGGCGCGTGGGCGATTCGCCGATAATCGGTGCCGGGCTTTTTGTCGATAATGAGGTCGGGGCGGCTGTGTCGTCCGGCGTAGGCGAAGAGGTCATCCGCATCTGCGGAACGCACACCGTCATAGAACAAATGCGCATGGGCCGCTCACCCGAACAAGCTTGCCGCGAAGCCATCCGCCGCATAGTCAAACGCGATCCGGCAAAAGCAAAAGAAATGCAGGTCGGGTTTGTGGCATTGTCTAAGAAGGGCGAGGTCGGTGCGTTTTCGATAGTGAAGGGATTTACGTTTTCAGTGATGAATGCACAGTATCCACGGGGAAAAGTGTTTGAAGCGAAGAGTTGGTTCTAGCTGGGAACGCAGGCGTCCCCGCCTGCTGAGTGCGAAGCACGAACAACCCCGCGAGGTCGAAGATCTCAATTTCAGCAGGTCAACGCCGCCCAAACTCGGCGGCGTGCAGGCGGGGACGCCCGCGTTCCCGGCTAAGAACGATTCCCGACTCGCTGATCACCGGAATTCACATGAAAATGCAGGTGCTTTGAATCCTGATACTCTCCAAGATTAGTCAGAACACGGGCGGCCCCTTTTTCCCCTACGACCATCGCTGCAACCATCTTCACAACATCCAACAATTCGAGAAGCAGTCCATTGTCATCTATCGTCAGCAGCGAACCGACGTGTGTTTTCGGGATGACGACGATGTGCGTCTCCCAGAACGGGCGAGTGTGGTGATATGCGAGAACGTTGGCGGTCTCGGCCACAATTTCCACTGGCGTTTTGCCGCTGAGGACTTCTTCGCAATAAAAATCTTCGGTCATTCGATACCTCTTGCTGCGTTGATTACGCTCCGCACGCGTTCTGCGGTCGTGACGCGGCGTGTGTATTCTGACGGCGCATCGTCCGAGCCCATAGAAACACTTCCATTCTTAAATTCCATTTTGCTAGGAATTTCCTCGAACGCGGTGAAATGAAGTTCGGATGCGCCGGTGGTTTCGACTACCTCGGCCGCATTTGTTTCGTCAATGCCGCCGCATGCTAGTATTTTTATCCGATCGGCCGATACGTTTACCAGCTCGGCGATCATCGCGGCACCATTTAGCGCATCGGCCTGTTGGCCGGATGTAAGGACCCGAGAAACTCCTAGTTCGGTCAGCGTCTCCAACGCGGCAAGCGGGTCGCGGCAGACGTCGAAGGCACGGTGAAAAGTGACGGACATCGGATATGCGAGCGAGACGAGTTTACTTGTTCTCTCTTTGTCTATGTTGCCGTCGGCGGTCAGCAAACCGATAACGACCCCGTCGACGCCGACCTTCTTCGCCGTTTCGATGTCGAGCTTCATCGTCTCGAACTCGATCTCAGAATAAAGAAAATCGCCGCCGCGCGGGCGGATGATGACGTGAAGCTTGATATCGATAAGCCGCCGTGCCGTTTTGATCGCGCCAAGGCTTGGCGTAGTGCCGCCTTCAAAAAGGTTGTCGCAAAGTTCAACGCGGTCGGCTCCGCCCAGTTGAGCCGCAAGGGCGGACTCGGGTGAATCGACGCAGATCTCGATCTGGAGGCGGCTTGGCATTACTATTCGAATGTGATTCTAATGTCGCTAGCCAAAAAGAAAAAGCCGCGTCGTATGAAACGCGGCCTTTTCGGTCTAACTATGCGTGAGCTTGTAGCTATCGCCCGAATTAATATCTGCGATAGAAGTAACCGTTGTTATAGTTCCACGATGCGAACGGTCGATGGTACCTGCGGCCATTCTGGAACCAGTAATAGCCCGTGCGGTCACGCCTTACGTTCTGGACATATTCACGTCGCGCATCCCTAACGTCTTCACGATATTCTCTAACGGCCTTACGCCGGTCCCCGTTGCGCACACGACGGTTATAGTCCTGACGGGCATCCCGCACGTCCTCTCTGTACTCACGATTCGCGTACCGTCGGTTCTGCGCACTTGCCGAATCCGGTGCGACCAAAATCATACCTGCTGCAAAAGCGAATGAAATTATTCCAAACCTCAGAATGTTTCTCATGATATTTCTCCCTTCTTGATCTTTTTGCACGTGTTCTGCGTCAATACAAAACTATTTTTCCTGTCGTGCTGCATATGCTGTTCGCAACCATCGTGCCATCAACGAATATGTGACCACTCACAAGTGGGTTTAGGGCGGATAAGTGCAATGGTCGGAATAATTAGGGATCGGTAAGGTATGTGGTCGCCGTGGGAAGAGGTCTGTTAAACTCGGAAAAACTGCTGCACTAAATAGTTTCGAACTGCTCGAAATGGTTACTCAAGCTTCGTTAAATGCCGGATGATATTTGATCGTACCCGACAGTTCATCAAGCGACCCGTCCGATAATTCCAGGACCATAAAATATGCCGGCAGAACGGGATACTGGCAGGAAAAGCCCACATCTTCAGCGACCTTAAAGCCAAATGACGGATAATAGTCGGGATGACCCAGGACGAATACTGCCTGGTATCCTGCCTGTTTACACGCCTCAAGTCCGGCCGCCATCAGACGCGAACCGATGCCCTGTTTCTGACGTTCCGGCAGCACTGCCATCGGGGCAAGCCCGGTGAAGCGCGTCTCCTCGTCGTTTAGCGTCACGGGCGAGAAGGAAATGTGGCCAAGCACACGGTCGCCCTCGACGGCGACGAAAGAAATATAGCCGTCCACGCGGCGCAATCTCTCAACGAGTTTCGATTCTTCCTCGGTTTTGAACGCTGCGGTGTTCAGAGCGTAAACCTGCTCAAAATCACGTTCGTCCTCTTTTCTTATTTCCATCTATTGTTTTTTCGCGACTATAACGGTGGATACGCCGAAGGGGAAGTCTACCTTCTCCAGCAAAAAGCGTTCGGCGGAGAAGATCTTGCCGAAGATGCCGTTCAGGGCCGATATGTTGACGTTGTTCTCGGACTCCGGTTTGATACCGGTTACTTTCATTAGCGTGCGGCCGCCGAGGATCGGGGCAAAGAACGTGAAGTTGGCGTAGGTCGCACGTTCGACCTTAAACCCGGCCTTCTCCACGCGTTCGACGATCTGCTTTTTGGTGTACCGAATGCGGTGGTTGGAAATGTCATCCTGCACGCCCCACAGCCACATGAACGCCGGCACGAAGATCAATGTATAGCCGCCTATTTTGGTGACCCTATGCATCTCTCTTAACCCGGCAATGTCGTCATCCAGGTGCTCGATAACATCAAGAGCGGTCGAAATGTCAAAGGTCTCGTCAGTATAAGGAAGCGTCTCCGCCAGCCCTTTTTGCACGGTCAAGCCTTTTTTTCGACAGAATTCAAGAGCGTCATCGGAAACATCAACACCCTCGGCCGAACCGAATTGAGCCAGCATCTCGAGGTTTGCACCGGTTCCGCAGCCAACGTCCAAGATCTTAAGTCGAGAGTCGGGAGTCGAGAGTCGAGAGCATATACCTCTTAAAAAAGACTCCAGGATCGCCCGGCGGCCGACGAACCACCAATGCGAATCCTCTACTCGGTCCATGATCGCGTATGTATGCTGTTCCATTTCCTGCGGAAGCGCGGTACTCATAGAGAAATTATGACACAATCGGCCTATTTGAGCCTTAGACCCAACAGTTCGCTTGCCCGCGGGCCCTGGTTTCCGTCGGGCGATAAGCCGTAGCTTTCGCTCAGGCGTCTGTGGATGCCGTCGTCGCTGACGAAGCAGGGGCTGATCTCGTCCGTTCGGCCGAGGATCATCAAGCCGAGGCCCTCTTCGATGTATTCGTCGCGGTTAATGCAGAGCATGTAATCGCCGGAGATCTTGTGGGCTTCGAGTTCGAGTTCGTACAAAGTCGGGTCGAAAATGCTTAGCGGATTTACATCTGCGTTCGAAAAACTCTCGATGGTGCGGGCAAAGTCGTATGCGTGTCGGCCCTCGTGGACGAAGGTGCCTTCGCAACCGCGTTGGCCACCCGTATCGATGGTCTCTTCTGCGATCGCTATATAGACCTCGCCTAGAGCTTCACGCAGGCCAAGGTGTTCTGCCTCGATCCGATCATTCGTTCTCTCGGGATCGATCAGGCCGGTTACTCCGGAAGCGTTTACTTCGCTGACCGGAGCCACCCGAATCAACATATCGGATTCGAGAATGTGCTCCGCGATCTCTTTTTGAAGTTCGGTGCCGTGTTCGAGGATCGCGTCGAACGCGTCTTCGACCGATCTGCGATATTTTTTAGCGATTCCCTTGTCGAACTTCATGGTTTAGCCACACTGCAGCGTCATCCACACATTTTGAAATGAACGCCTTGCAAGATCGTCGGTTTTGATCCAAAAGTACAGCATGCCGACGTCGCCCCACATCAGATCTGCGGTTTCGTCGGAATCGAGCTGAAGTAAAAGTACCCAATCATCAGCGCCTGTGGCTAGCGTTCGTGCTCGTGGATCGTCATATCCGCTTGGATCACCACAATACAGGCCATTGGTGACCAATTGCGCTTCAAGCTGCATATCATCTTGTACGTTCTGAGAATGTCCAAGTAAGCGATGGTCTCCGCCCCAATACTTCTTCCGATAACTTGAACCCAGTGAACTTAGCTCTAGAGCAAAGTCACTGTAACGATCGGCCTCTCCATCGGTAAATCGGACAATGTTGTTTAATTCGTCATATGTTCTCGACCCGAACCAAGGCACCGATAGTGCAGAGCGAAACACTAAACCGCGTTCCGGCAATGTGAATTCAGATTCAGGCGGACCATACAAGCGTGTAGACATCGCCGTCTCTGAATAGTGAGTTTTGAATCCTTGCAAATTCTTCGGATCATATCCCCAAGGTTGGTTTTCCAAATCATAGAAAAAAGTTAGCAGTCCATCAGGTGGAAGCACGCCTAACTTGTCATACAATGCGGCGCTGGAAAGATCCATTTGTAAGAGAACATCAAGCGGTCGATCTTTGTTTGCTGGCCATTCAAAGTCTTCGGGTAAATAAGGGATGCCACCTAATCTACTTAATTCATCACTTGTGAATTCTACAAGATCAAATGCGACGCATGGTGCCACAAATCGTTCGATAGTTGGTTTTAACCGAACTAAGTCATACTTTACCAGTAGGGCCCCAAAATGATCAGTCATACACTTCCAAAACCGCACCAGCTGTTACTGTTGTGCCAGATGATCTCGACATTCTCGGCTTTGATATCATTCCACCAGTCTTCGAACTCGTCCTTCGAAATATAGAAGGCGGTCGGAGCGACCAAATGGTCGAAGACGATGTTGTGCTGTTCACGCCAGCCGAAGGTGCCGAGGTGGTTGAGGTAATCATTATAAAAAAGCTTTTTAGCAACACTTTTTGCGGCAATATTTGCCGGGCGATAAACGAGCTTTGTCGTCAGGAACAGCGAAAGCGTCGGCAGCTTGGAAAGCTGGTACAGCATCGGCTGGCTCATTTTTGACGTAAAGCTTTCGCGGATCGGGTTTACGTATTTCGTGATCCACTCGTTGTTCTCCGCGCCGTAGATCCACGCTGAAATATGGCCGCCTTTCTGGACCTTCGACGCGAGGGAGATAAATGCTTTCTTTGGATCGGGCGTGTGGTGGAGTACACCGACGCTGAAAGCGTAGTTGAACACTTTTTTGAGCGGCAGCTTAAAAATGTCGCACTGAATGATGTGGGCGTTCGGCAGATCGCGCGTCAATGCAAATGCCGATTCGACACCATCGCCCAAGTCGATGCCTACGACTTCCTTGGCTCCCCATTCGGCGGCAAGTTTTGTATGCCGGCCTTTGCCGCATCCGCCTTCGAGAACGACCTTGCCCTCAAAAAAATCCGGCGTCACCGGCTGAAGCCATCCGAGAAACTGTTCGTTATATTTCGGGTCTTCCTGCGTAAAATGCGTCCACTGCCAGCCGAAGTTTTCGGCAGTCTCGGCCTTGTCCGCCTCGATCTTGCCGAGGTCCGCAAAGCGCGGCACGCCACGCACAACCTTGTATTCGCGGTCGCACTTCTTGCACGAAAGCAGCCCGTCAATAATTTCTTTGTCGTCCCACGTACTTACGTCGGCCACCAAAATGTCGCCGCCGCATGTCGGGCAAGCCAGTAGGTCTATTAACTTTTCTTTCATTAAAAAACTTGAATGCGGATCAGAAGAGCATTATTCATCACCGACGTTACTCATCCTCGTCCCAGCGCACCCTTAAACTGTTCGTACTGCTCGAATGGAAATGGCTGCCGCCAGTTGAACTCGAACTCATCCGTGTCGCGATCGGCGTAAAGCTGGTCAAACGTCTCGCCAAATGCTCTGACGGCGTCGTCAATTGGGCCTTGGTGAGAATAGACCAGTTCACGTTCCGCCGCGTCGCGTTCGTCTGTCGGGTATTGATAGATCTCGATCAACAAACTTTCACCATTGCGGACGAAACGGAAATCGAACTCTTCAGGATCGCGATTCCACTTGAGCAAGTACTCATTCTCCTCGGTCTGTGGGTCGGAGAGCGCGGTCAGTATACGCATAAGCTCCGGCAAAGCCGTCTCATGCGGAGCGTGGGCCGTGGTCGTATGAAATTCATTCGTGCCGTCTTCAAAA
>JANNNS010000263.1:0-6429 GCA_031398645.1 Acidobacteriota bacterium | reverse complement strand
CAAAATTTGTGGATAGTTTTTGTTTTTAACCGTTTTGTCCGCGAGGGTCATTTTGTAGCGGTAGAACTCGGCGGCGGTTGGGTCTAGCATGAAATGATTTTCGGTGATTCTTTCATTGCCGAGGAAGGTGAAGGACTTCATTTGTTTTAGGTTGTCGGTGAGTTGTTTGCGAAAGGCTTCGGTTATTTTGGAGGCGTAGTTGGCGGACAGTTGGGCGGGAGTTTTGTTGTCGGCAATATCTTTTAGGACGTTGAGGTGTGCATTGGTTTGGCCGGGGGTGACATCGGCCGATTCTTTCATGCCTCCGACGTAGGCGCCGGGGATGTAGAAGTCGGCGACACGTTTGGCGATGTATTCCGAACCGAACCCGCCGTCCTCGAGGTTGCCTATGACGGCGACGGTTAGGTCTTCTTTGGGAAAAGACCGGACGATGCTGCCGAAACCGCCGACGGTCGAGCCGAAGTGGGAGACAAACTTGTGGCCGTTAAAGGTATCGGTAAAAAACGCAAAGCCATGCGCGACGCTCCTTCCGTTATTTAATTTTGTCGGGGCGAGCATTTGATCGAGGCTCGCCTGTTTCACCACGCGGGCTTTCATCACGGCTTCCCACCACCTTGCCAGGTCGGCCGTGTTGGATAAAATTCCTCCGCTGGCGGCGATCACACGCGGGCGGAAGGGTTCGCCATTTTTCCAGACGCCGTTTCGCAGGACGTAACCGGCCGCGCGGTCGGCGACGATGTCTTCCTGGTGTTTGAAACGGATGGACGGCAGGTTCAGGGGCTTGATAATTCGGTCGGTGACGAAGTCTTCGAACGTCCGGCCGCTCGCTTTTTCGACGATGACGCCGATCAGCGGCAGGTTCGTGTTTGAATAAAGCCAGTTGTCGCCCGGCGCAAATGTCAGAGGGAACGCCCGCACGAGATCGATGAACTCCTCGGGCGAATATTCGCGTCTGTAGGAAAATTCCTTGACCTCCGTCCAATCCTTCAGGCCGGAAGTGTGGTTCAAAAGGTTCCGCAAGGTGATCTTTTGCCAGATATCGGGGGCATTCGCGGGCAGATATTTTGTGATCGCGTCGTCCAGGCCGATCTTCCCTTCTTCCACGAGCAGCATCACGGCCTCGGAGGCGAATTGTTTCGAGATCGAGCCGATCTCATACACGGTTTCGTTCCCCGCCGGCGTCTTCAGCTCCAAATTTGCGTAACCATAACCCGCCGCACGTACAATTTTCCCGCCGCGCAGCACTGCCACGGACAGCCCAGGTATCTTTCGCTTTGCGATCTCGCTTTTTATGAACGTATCAAGCGAATCCGCACGAGCGATGGCGACCAAACAATGTAAAGCGATAAAGATCGTCAGCAGTTTGCGAGTATGTGTCATACCTATTGAACTCATCGTACCTTAATCTCGGCGGCCTTTTAAAGAATGTGGCGGAAGTGGATAGAATGGACATGCCCGGCGAGGAGACATTGCTGATGGATAACATAACAATACCCTGCACCGACCTTGACGAGGCGTTGGAGTTCTTCACGACACGTCTTGGTTTTCGTTTGGAGATGATCTCTCCTGCTGACGAGCCGTCGGTTGCGGTGGTGTCGGGGCATGGTGTGACGATACGGCTTGAACTGCAAACTGCGGCGGTGGAAACGCGGCATGACGCGGGCGTGCACCCGATCATCTCGCTCATCGACGACGCAAAGTGGATCATGGGCCGGGCCGGGATGGAGTACCGCGACCTCGTTCCGGGCAGGCTTAACGGACGGCTGATCGCTTCGCATATTCGGATCACCGCTGCGGGCGAAGTTCCGGACTACGCTCATTATCACAAGGTCGGATTTCAGACGATCTACTGCTGGCACGGAAACGTGCGGGTGGTTTATGAAGGCCAGGGAGAGCCCTTTTGGCTGCGACCGGGCGATTGTGTTTTACAGCCGCCCGAGATCCGCCACCGCGTGCTCGAAGCGGCGGCCGACACGCAGGTCATCGAGCTGACATCGCCCGCCGTGCACGAAACGTGGGCCGACCACGACCTCATTCTGCCGACCGGCGACGTCGATCCGGACCGCACTTTCGGCGGGCAGCGTTTTGTGCATCACAGGGCGGCGGATTCGAAGATCGTTTATGGTGAGTTCGGCGGCTTTGAATCGCACCATATGGGGATCGCGGCCGCATCGAACAACGCCGCACGCGTCTTCGAACTGCGAACGCAAAAAGATCATTCTGAATTCGCGGCCGACGATTCAGTTGCGCTCAACACTTTTTATTTCGTCCTCTCCGGCCGCGTCAACATAGCCGTCGAGAACTTCGGCGAGCAGAGATTCACACCCGGCGACGCCATACTCATCCCGCCGCATCGCAGCTACCACCTCACCGCGTCCGCAAATTCCGAAATTCTCTGTGTCGGACTTTGATTTGCAGAAGCCCGCACGTCCAATGCGGAAGCCCGAGCGTTAGCAAGGGCGTACTGCGCAACGTTGGATGTTACGCCCTTGCTCACGCGCGGGCTTCTGCAAAAATGCGGGCGGGTTTCCGCATTTACTTCTTGGCCTTCGGATCCGGTTTTTCGGGCGGGACGGTTTTCTCTATGGTGTTCACACCGGCGTTTTGGGTGATGATCGGTTTTTTGCCGTTGGCGTATTTGTAATATTCGACGTTATTTTCTTCGCCGTTGAAGACGATCTCGGTGAAGGCGACGCCGGTGACTTTGTTCTTGTCGCCGTTGATCATCAGTTGATTGCATATGCCTTTGATGGCGACCTCGTAACCGTCGCCGTTGATGGTCACTTTGTTGTATTTGCTGCAATCGAGCGCGTCTTTGCCCCGCGTGCGGTTTACAACGAGCGTCGGGCCGGTCAGGGCGGTGTCCACGGTGACGATGTCGGCCGGATCTATCGGTTCCTCGACCTGCTTGACTATTTCGGGAGTAGGCGTCGGGTTATATTTCTCCAGACCTTTCTTCGTCATCCCGCTCTGCGGATCACAGGCGGTGACAAGTGAGATCGTGATAAGCAAAAGTACGAGTGCGTAAGGCTTCATCATAAAAACACCTGGGTCAAAAACTAATATCTATCCTCGATTGTAAAGCCTTTTCGCGTATTTCACGCAGCTTTTTTACGAACGCACGCTGCTCAAGCTCGATCGCACCGTGCGCGACGGCGGCCGCACGCCCGTCGGCGGTCAGATCAAAATGCGGCGAGCTCTTCGGCTGAAACCATTCCCGCCGCATACCCATGTTCTCGGCAAACTCGATCAATTCCTCGACCGTATCACCGATCAAATGACAAGACGGCCCGCGATGCCAGCCATAATCACGAAGATTGTCAACATAAACGGACATTTGTTTACAGGATAGACAGGGTAAGCAGGATAGGGACGAATATGTTTTGGGTTCTTCGCTCCGATCAAGGCTCGTCAACCACGCGGCCGGCTCTTGCATCCTGCCGATCCTGTCCATCCTGTCAAATAGTCCGCTGCCCACTGTGCTCCTTAAACGTTATAATAGGTCGCGTAACCAACCAACACAAATATGAGACGAGTAGACCGATCCATCTACGCTATTGTTGCTCTTCTTTCAGCTGTCCTTTTCTTTCCGGCGGGCATTCTCACGCAGAATAAGGCCGGCGACATGAAACCGACGGTCATCCTGATCTCGCTGGACGGGATGCGATATGATTTTGTGGATAAGTATAAGCCGCCGACGCTGCAGAAAATGGCGCTCGAGGGCGTGAGGGCAAAGTGGATGATCCCGTCGTTCCCGACGAAGACCTTTCCTAACCATTACACCATCGCCACCGGGCTTTATCCGCAGAACCACGGGATCGTTGAGAACAGTGTTTACGATTTTGGCACGACCTTCTCAATGTCGAAGCGTGCCGAGGTGCAGAATGGGCGTTGGTGGGGCGGTGAACCGATCTGGGTCACGGCGGAAAAGCAGGGCCAGCGTTCCGCGAGCTACTTCTTTGTCGGTTCGGAAGCCAGCATCGGCGGTGTGTCGCCGACAACCTGGCGTACATACAACGGCCGCGTCCCGAATATCATGCGGGTCGATAAAGTTCTCGGCTGGCTCGACCTGCCGTCGGACAAGCGGCCGACGATGATCTCGACATATTTCAGTACGATCGACGATGTTGCACATGAGTTCGGGCCCGACAGCGAGGAAACCAGATACGCCGTGCTGGAAGTGGACGGTTACATCGAGCGTTTGATGTCCGGGCTGCGTGCGCGCGGGCTCGATCAGGCCGTAAACGTCATCATCGTGTCCGATCACGGAATGGCGCCGTATTATTTGAAGAACACGACATTTCTCGACGACCATTTCGACCTCGAACTCGCCGAAAGAATATTGTGGAACAACGAGATCGTGCAGATCTTTCCCAAACCCGGCAAAACCGACGAGATCCATTCAAAGATAAAAGCCCTGCTGTACGCTGCTTGCTGGAAGAAAGGCGAGATACCCGCCCGGCTTAATTATAATGACGGCAAACGTGTTGCTCCGATCGTGTGTTCGTCGGAGATCGGCTGGATGACTACGAGCCACAAACGCTATGAAGAGTGGTACGAGAACCTGGACGAAAAAGACCGGCCGCGTGGCGCACACGGTTACGACAATAAGTATCAGGAGATGCAGGCGACATTTGTCGCACACGGCCCCGCATTCAGGAAAGGTTACACTGCGGAACCTTTCGAGAACGTACATGTGTACGAATTGATGTGTAAGATACTCGGGCTCAAGCCGGCAAAGAACGACGGAAGCCTAGATAAAGTTCGCGGAATGCTAAAGTGATGAATTTTTCAACAGGATAGGCAGGATGTGAAGGATAAGGAACTCAACAGGGTTCGGGATGGCGGAGAATCTGTAAATCAAAGAAAACCATCCCGCTCATCCTGTCCATCTTGTTAGAGTTCCGAACGTATGGTGATCACCGCTATCTCCGGCGGGACCATAAATCTGAACGGCAGGATGCTTGTACCGACTCCTGTTGTGACAAAAACGTCGAGGGTTCCCTCTTTCGCGTGGCCGCCGACAAACTTCTGCCCAAACATCGACGGAACGACCGGTGCGCCGATGATCGGCAGATGGATCTGGCCTCCGTGCGTGTGTCCGGTGAGCAGAAGCTTTTGATCTGCAGAGATCGCGAGGCTGCCGGTGATCGCCGGTAGAATGTCGGGGCTGTGTTGCAGGATGATGACATCGCCCTGACCTTCGCTTGGAGCAAGAAGAGCTTTTGCATTATTCGAAAATGCTCCCCAAGAGTTCATCGTCGTGTGATCGCGAAGCCCGAGAATTCTGAGGCGGTTTCCGTTCGGCAGATTTACGAACGCAAGCTTCCCGTCCAGAACCTGATAACCCACGCTTTCAAGCTCTCTTGCGACCGCGCCGCCATTAAACCATTCGTCATGATTGCCAAGCACAGCGAAAACGCCATACTTCGCCCTCATGCCGCGGAGATTTTCCACAATTGCGGATGGTTCCATCTTAAGCCCGCGTTGCCGGATCGGAACATTCTCACGCTTCTGCGAGACATAGTCACCAAGCAGTACGATGATGTCCGCATTCTGCTTGTTCGCTATCTCAACAACCCGCCTGATCTGAGTTTCGTCAACGCCATGCGAGCCGCCGTGGATATCCGAGATCGCCACGATACGAAATCCGTCAAACGCTTTGTTCCAACCCTTGATCCTAATCTCACTCTCGTTCACCACCAGCCGATGGGGCTCGATAAAATATCCGTAAGCGAGGCAAAGCACGCCCACGACGACAACTATCGCAGCGGCAGTGAGGTATTTTCGCCTAGTTGTCATCGCTGTAAACGAGTTTCTATGCGCGGGTCATTCGGCGGAGTTTATTGTGATGACCGCTATCTCCGGCGGGACGCGAAATCGGAACGGGATCACGCTGGTGCCAACGCCGCTCGTGACGTAAACATGCTTTCCATCGACGGTGGCGTGTCCATCCATAAACCGCGGGTCGTTGAACACTGCCTTTGGCCCGAATATCGGCCAGTTAAGCTGCCCGCCGTGCGTGTGGCCGCTGAACATCAACGAAAATCCGTCGGGAGCAGTAAGCAAAGAGTCGGGGTTATGCGTGAGGGCAATGACGTTGCGCTTTTCGGCAAGAACATTGAACGGCTCGGGCGGAACCTTGCGGTTGCGGTATAGATCTTCGATGCCCCAAACACGTACCTTCTCGCCGCTTTCGGTGTCGATCTCGATGATCTCATTGTTCAGAACATTGATCCCAGCGATCTCTTCGAGCAAACGGTGGATCTTTTGCTCGTTGTGGTACCAGTCATGATTACCTATGATCGCAAACACGCCGTACTTGGCCTTCAATCCCCGCAGACTCTCCGCGATCTCCTCGACCGGGATCTTTAACTCCGTGCGGTCGGTGCCCTCGGGCCGGTTCCGCATCTCGCGGTCCCATTTGGA
>JANNNS010000226.1:0-18909 GCA_031398645.1 Acidobacteriota bacterium | reverse complement strand
GAGCAAAGCCGGCAGTGTCAACCTATTCGAAGCCATTGACCTCGCAAGCCTCGCCATTGAACTTGGAGCAACATTTGTCGGGCAAAGCTTCTCGGGCGACAAAGATCAGCTGATCCCGTTGATGAAAGCCGCGATGAAGCACAAGGGATTTGCGTTTCTCAACGTAATATCGCCCTGCGTCACTTTCAACAACAACCCCGGCTCGACCAAATCGTATGACTACGTCCGGGAACACGTTGAGATAACCGGCACCATGGACTTTGTGCCGATGATGAAAGAGATAACGACCAATTACGAGGCTGGCTCTGTCAACGATCTCCTGATGCACGATGGGACCTCTATCCGCCTGCATAAGCTGGCCAAGGACTGGGATCCGTTCGATCGAATCTCAGCAGCAAATGCCCTTCAACGGGCTAAGCAGACCGGTGAGATCCTTACCGGGCTTCTTTACATGGACCAAACTTCACAGGACCTTCACGAACTTATTTCAACCGCCCAGCGACCTTTGAATTCGCTCGGAAAGGCGGAACTATGCCCTGGAAATGCTGCATTGTCCGCTCTCAATAATTCTCTGCGTTAGCCGCGGCCCATCGGTTTAGCCCCGGCGTGAGATTCCTCACGCGCAAATACGCACCCGTCTGTGAATTAGTCCGCAGTATCAGTTGACTACGGCGATTCAGGTGTATTCGGCCGGGACCGAACTCACCTGTAAACTCAAGTACTTACCACCCGAACCACCAGCCCTTGCCACCTCCTTCCGTTGGCATTCGCGTTGCATTCATTCGGTTTGAATGCGACCTGTCGCCACCAAAACAGAACAAACCTTAGACCCGCAATTGCCGAAGCGGTTGATCGGTCATTTCGTGGGAAAGGCCGATGGCCCGACGCTTGTGGCTATCGGCAGTATCCATGGGAACGAGCCCAGCGGTCGGATCGCCCTCGCACGTGTCGCCCGATTTCTGTCGAGGGGAGAGAACCTCCTTAAAGGGCGGGTGTGGCTCCTGACGGGAAATGTCAAAGCCTCGGTCCAGCAAACTCGCTATGTCGATGTCGATCTGAATCGAAGATGGACACGCGAACACATTCTTAGAAACAGCGCTGAGAACCATAGACCTGAACAGACGTCGGAAGATACCGAACAGCATGAGCTGCTAAAGCTCTTCGGCGAAATACTGCGTACCGCCGCTGATGAAGTGTTTGTACTCGACCTTCACACAACGTCTGCGGATGGAACACCTTTCGCTACTGTCGGAGACACAATGCGAAACCGGCGTTTTGCCCTGAAGTTTCCGGTAACGATCCTCCTTGGCATTGAAGAACAGCTTGAAGGCACGTTGCTCGAATTTCTGAATAACGAAGGAGCCGTCACCTTGGGCTTTGAGGCCGGTCAACATGATGCAGGCTCCTCGATCGCCAATCACGAAGCCTTGGTGTTCGCTGCTTTGGTTCACGCGGGCATCATTGATGCCGAGCGGATCCCAAGGTTTCGCGAGTATGAAGAAAGGCTGCGTCGATCTACGGGTCGCCCTGGCGTAATAGAGGTTCGTCATCGAGAGCCCGTTGCGGCGGACGACGGCTTCAGAATGGAGATGGGTTTCCGAAATTTTGACAGAGTCAAGGCTGGCCAGCTTTTAGCGACCAATCGGTCCGGAGAAATACGGGCGCGCGAGAGCGGAATGATCTTGATGCCTCTTTATCAAAAGCAGGGCGAGGACGGGTTCTTTATCGTTCGTCGCGTTGCGTCGCTGTGGCTTACGGTCTCTGGCATTCTGCGGCGAATGGACGCTGCACGGTTTGTCAGATTTCTGCCCGGAGTACAGGTCTATCCAAAGAGCCCAGAGCAATTCCAGGTCAATACCCGGATCGCTCGTCTCGTACCCTTGCAGGTCTTCCACCTGCTTGGTTTCCGTCGTCTGCGCTGGAAAAGGCATTTTCTTTTCGTAAGCAGACGTCGTTTCGATACTGCCGGGCCATTTACTAAACGAGAGAGGTTACGCTGATGGGCGACAAAGCTGTTACCAGCAAATACGACGAGGACCAGATGCGATCGTTCACAAGAGCCGTACTCAATGATCTTCAAGCACTGGAATACCTGCTTTCAAGCGGGAAGATGGAAGAGGATGTACGACGCATCGGAGCCGAACAGGAGATGTTCCTTGTAGATCGGGCTCTCCATCCATCGCCAGTAGTTACTGAGGTGATGGAAACGGCCAAAGATGGACGTCTAACCACGGAAATTGGCCGCTTCAACCTTGAGGCTAATCTTACGCCGAGGACATTTAGCGGATCCTGTTTGAGCGACATGGAAACCGAACTGTACGAGATCATTGATCTTGTTCAAAACTCAGCGGCGAAGTACGGTTCAGGGGTTGTGCTCGCCGGCATTTTGCCGACGATAAACCTTTCTGATCTAACCGAGGCAAATCTAACGCCCAACCCGCGGTACCACGAGATCAACCGTGTAGTGACGGAGCTACACGGGGAGAACCGACAGATCCACATCAAGGGCGTCGATGAGCTTCAGCTAACGCTCCAGGACACCTTCATCGAGTTTTGCAATACGAGCTTTCAGGTGCATTTGCAGGTCGGTGCTCGCGAATTTGCACGCTATTACAACTGGGCCCAGGCTATTGCCGGTCCGGTGTTGGCATCAGCGGTCAATTCACCCATTTTGCTTAACCATCGACTCTGGCACGAGACACGTCTTGCACTTTTTCAACACGCAACCGATACGCGTTCGACTGTTCATAAGGAGCGAAGTCAACCGCCGCGGGTCAACTTCGGTGATAAGTGGGTACAGAGGGATATTCTTGAGGTTTTGCACGAAGACGCAGTCCGTTTTCGCGTCCTCTTGACACAGGCCGCCAAGGAAGAATCGCTGAATGTTATCCGCGATGGCGGCATCCCGCAGCTTTATTCGTGGCGGCTTCATAACGGAACGATCTGGCGCTGGAACCGGGCTTGCTACGGTCTGGTCAATGGAAAGCCGGGCCTTCGCATAGAGGCTCGCTATCTGCCATCGGGGCCCTCAGTGGCGGACGAAATGGCTAATGCGGCACTCCTGCTTGGGCTCATGACAGCACTTCCGGCCGAACACGGTGATGTGGCAGAACTGATGCCGTTCGACACCGCAAAGACCAATTTCTTCAATGCTGCCCGATATGGGCTGAACTCACAGATGATCTGGATAGACGGCGAAAGCCGCCGGGCGGGCCGTTTGCTCCTCGAAGTATTGATACCTTGTGCCCGACGCGGGCTTGAGGCTGCAGAGATCGACCAAGCTGATATCGACCGACTTCTTGGGATCGTGGAATCACGCGTGCGCAGTGAAGCAACCGGGGCACGCTGGATGCTCGACTCGTTGGCCGGTATGGATCCTCGGGCTAAGGCCAACGTTCGCATGAGAAGCCTGACTGCCGCAATGAAAGCAAATCAAGAAAAGAAACTGCCTGTTCACGAGTGGAAACTGGCACCGATCCCGCGCAGTCCTGAATGGATAGACAACTATCGAACCGTTGAGCAATTCATGTCAACTGATCTTTTTACTGTCAGGCCTGAAGACGTGATCGATCTGGCCGCTAGCCTAATGCATTGGAAGCATGTCCGCCACGTTCCGGTCGAGAATGATCGCGGCGAACTGGTTGGGCTCATTTCCCATCGCGACCTTCTCGAGCTGATCGCCACCGGTGGCTGCGATAGGCAGAGTTCGATCGCGGTTCGAGAGGTCATGAAAACGGACCTCCTTACTATTGCGCCAGACACCTGCTCTCTCGTTGCCCTGCACATAATGCGCGACAAGGATATCGGTTGCCTCCCGGTCGTAAAAGGCGGTCTTCTGGTCGGGCTTGTGACGGCCTATGACTATCTGACGGTATCGGCGAAGTTATTCGAAGAAAAGCTGGGTGACCTGGCCCAGACCACATCAACGGAGAAAGGCGAAAGCGAGGTAGCAAAATGAACGGAGTAAAGACACAACATAACTGGACGAGTTTTCTTGAATTCTACTCGGAACAGAATGCGGGAAGGCCCACACGGATCGGCGTTTTCGAAACGATCGACGGTACTACGAACGACTATTGGTTGGAGAATGGGTTGCCTTTTAAGGGAATCGATACTGATTTTTCCCATGGGATAACCGTGGTCGAGATCATGCTGGAAGGGATGACGCATGTCATTCGAAATGTGCGTAGGCTCAGCCCGTTCTATTCGCTCGATGGTAGCGAGGAGGGGATGGACATCATCGGGACCGACGGAACTACTACGATCCTCCGATATGAGGATAGCTAACCGGCCATTCGAGGTTGAACACAATGAAGACCTTAAAGTTTCTGCCTAGTCAGCACGACTGCACCCAATGTACCTGGCGAAAGCCAAGCTTTTTCTGTACTTTGCCTGAAGAGGATCTGCGCCAATTCTCATCGATCAAGATCACTCATGCGTACCCAAAGGGAACGATGCTGTTCATGGAGGGCCAGTCGGCAAATGGGATATACGTCATCTGTTCCGGACGCATAAAATTATCCACTTACTCGGAAGATGGCCGGTCCATGATAGTGCGCATTGCCGATCCCGGCGAAGTCATAGGGATGAGCGCGAGTGTTGCAGGTATCAACTACGAGGGCTCGGCTGAGGTGATTGCGGACTGTCAGGTGAACTTTGTCAGAAGCCAGGAATTTATAAAGCTATTGAATGAAAGTGCACCCGCTGCCCTTAACGCGATCCGGGAGCTCAGTTTGACCTATCACAAGGCCCACGCGAAGATATGCTCCCTCGGGCTTTCCGCCTCAGTGAGTGACAAGCTGGCGAAGCTCTTCCTGGACTGGTACGAAATAAACGCCAATGGTGACGCAGGTGCTCATATCTCGATGGACTACACACACGAGGAGATCGCCGAAATGATCGGCACCAGTCGTGAAACCGTCACCAGACTATTGAAACGCTTTAAGACAAGAAAACTCATCACGCTTGACCGGACGGACCTATTCATTCCTGACAAACGGCGTCTGCAGGCATCTATTGGCACTAACAGAAGTTCATCTGAGTTGTGACAGGCATCACCTTTTTGAGTGATCTCTGTCCTATTTTCAGCGAAACGCTATGTTAGGCTTCACGTCATGGTAGTCGTGCTGACAACCATGGTGCGACGTGTCGAATACGGTCTAACAGCGAGCGAGTACGCTTTTCCTCTCCGACTTCAGAGACTGCTGGATATCCTTGAACACTCGAACCGGAAGCATCTGAGCGGACGTATCTCGTTCCTCGGCGGATCGGCCGTCTACACACCCGGATCGGCAGGATCGGGTATCTGGATCCTCTATAAAGGCCGCGCTCGACTTGTTGTCGCGGGGAATCCCTACTCCATCTTCCTAAATTCCGGGGATGTGCTCGGCGTGCCGGAGACGCTGGCCAACGCATCATACAACGCCCGCCTTGAGACGATAACCTCTTCCACGTTCGGTTGTCTGGGACGCTCCAGTCTCTGCCTCCTTTTAGCCTGCGATGTAATGCTGCGTTCCCAACTTATCGAGGAACTTTCTCGCGGCCTTACGTTAGCGACCCGGAGAGCCGTCAATAGCATGTGACCCGTATCACATACGGGGTACGTCGATGGCCGTAGAATCACTGTAACTAGCACGATCTTTTATATTTCCAGCTTTGCGGCCTCAGCACCAGAACGTGGCCAGGAGGTGTCAATGGCAACTCACAAATACATCAAACTTTCGCTTTTTAGCATCTTTGTGCTCGTATTCGCGGCTTGGGCATTCACTGGGTCAATTCCGACAACCTCGGGAAGTCCCGGCGCACCGGAAAATGTTTTCCAGAGCGGCGTTGATGTCTCCGACGATAAGTACGTTGGCAGTGACACCTGCACGGCCTGTCACGAGGACCAGGCCAAAAAAGTATCGGGCACAAAACATGGACAGCTGCACACCCTTTCGTCGTGGAAAGGTAAAGTCGTCGGCTGCGAGTCATGCCACGGCCCAGGGAAGGAGCACGTTGAAGGCGGAGGTGATAAGAGTAAGATAGTCTCTTTCAAGACGCTCGATCCGAAAGCTGCGTCTGAATCGTGTCTCACCTGCCATGCCGGCAAAGAAGCCCATAACAATTTCCGACGCGGCGATCACTGGCGTAACAACATCGGGTGCACCCAGTGCCACTCAGCTCACGGTTCGGAATTGGTGAATGAGAAGGTAGGATCGACGACACTTATTGGCGATTCTTCTATTCAGAAGCCCGGCCAAGCAACACGGGCATTGCTCCGCTCGAGTGAGCCAAAGCTTTGTTTAGCGTGTCACACCGAGGTGAAGGCTCAGTTCAACAAACCCTTTCGGCACAGGGTGATGGAAGGAACAATGAACTGCAGTGACTGTCACAATCCGCACGGCGGGTTTGAGGGCAAGCAAACGCGTCTTGCCGTTGGAGCAGATGCGGCATGCATCAAGTGCCACTCGAACAAGCAGGGACCTTTTGTTTTCGAGCACGGACCGATCAAACTCGAAGGCTGCACGGCATGCCACACTCCGCACGGATCCGCGAATCCGAAAATGCTAAAACGCGCCCAGGTGCGTCAGCTATGCTTCGAGTGCCATGCAGGTATTGCGGACGAATTGTCCCCAGGTGTCCCAAGCAGGCATAATCAGGCGCAGTTCCGTGAACAGCAGTGCACCGTCTGCCACTCATCGATCCATGGCTCCAACTCAAGTCGATTTTTCTTCAGATGAGCTTACTGGAGGATTCATGAACGCAAGAATAAAATATTTTACATTCTTTACTGCGGTGGCTCTGGCCGTCGTTAGTTCGGCAACTTCGCATGGAGTCTGGGCCCAGTCTCCGACGCCATCGCCTTCCTCGGCCTCTGAACCGGGCGACTACAGCATTACCTCAAGCGTAGAATTAGGCGTTCGAGGCCTGGAGGTTAACGGCGACCATGAGAAATTCCGGAGCGACCTGAATTACCGTGCTGGTTTCAGACTGTTTGATTCGAGTATTTTGATCGAGGACAAGCGGCCGCAATTTCGCGCCTTTGACAGCGCTTTGATTCAGACCAGTGGATGGGGCTCAGACCCGACGGGGTCTTTCCGAATGAATTTGGACAAGCTCGGCAGCTACAAGCTTGACTCGAACGTGCGCCGGGTGCGGTATTTCAACAATTTGAAGAACCATGCACCATTTGCGATAGATCCGGTCTCACAAGGCTCGTCGCGGAGGGCTAATACGGTGCATAACTTTGGCGATCTCGATCTCACCATATTCCCTGAACGCGACTTCCGAATAAGGCTGGGCTATGGCTTCAACGACACGGACGGACCAGGAGTGTACCCGATACGGTTCAACCGGGACGCCTTTGCCGTAGATTCGAGACTGCGAACCAAATCGGATGATTTCAGGGCGGGGGTTGAAGGCAAAGTTCTAGGTTTTAACCTGGGGATTCTCTACGGCCACAGACGTTTCAGCGACAAAACTGAGCACTTTGAAGACTCATTTAATCCCGGAAACGACCTGGGTGGAAGCTCGTCTTTTTTAAGATCGTCCACACGCCAGTACCTTGTCGTAGGAACAACCGATTTTGTCAATTTCTTTTTCCAAAGGACTTTTGTTGAGCGGGTGGATATCAGCGGCCGGTTGATCTATTCGCAGTCCGATTCGAAGATTAATGAGTCGGATTTTCTAACCGGACGGGCGAATTCTCCTCCTGGCAATACCATAATTTCAGATGAGATTGCAGTTCCCGCATTTGCCCGCCGTCCGCAAACGCGCGGCGATCTTGGAGCGACATTTAGGGTTTCAAACAAGTTCAGGATCTCAAACACTTTTACATTCGATCAATTCAACGTCGGCGGCTCAAACACATTGTTTGAACGTGTTCGGGCTCTGACAAGTGCTGGTGCAGCCGTACCCGATGCGTTGACGTTTACTTCAGCGTGGCGTGCGACATCCTACCGCCGGTTCGCGAACTTAATTGAGGCGGACTATCAGGTCAGTCGCAGATTCGGCTTTAACGTGGGTTATAGATATACCCATCGTGAGGTTGCACTTTCCGCGAGGGATCGTAATTTGGTGAGCGGAGCTTCGACGCTCTCGAGCGATGAGGACCATCAAAACTCCACTCATTCGATAATCGCCGGTGCCAGTATTAAGCCGACCAACAACTGGACGGTATGGCTTGATCTGGAAAGGGGCGAATCGGATACGGTTTTCACAAGGCTCGCTAACAGCGATACTTTTAATTTCAGGGTTCGAACCCGGGCAACGATCAAGCAATTTACTCTCAGCGCTTCAGCAATCACAAAGGATAATGACAACCCAGGAGTATCGTCGCCGATATTCAACTCCAGTGGCGCGTTACTGTTTCCCGCAACTGAAACGGTGGCCCATACCAAGCAGAGAATTTTCACAGCGAATGTGGACTGGAATCCGGCCAGCAGGGTCAGTTTTAGCGGAGGCTATACCTATACCCATTTAACTTCTGAGGCGGATGTGATCGTCCCGGTCGGAACGCCGATCTTTGCGTCCACTCAATTTTTACTAGGAAGGAGTGAGTTCTATCTCCGTGACAGCTTCTTTTACTTTGATGTAAACGCCCGACCCATTAACCGGCTAACCATCTATGCCAGTTATCGCTTCAACGACGATCGTGGCCAGGGAGATCGCGCGATCGTCCGTCCGCAGGACATGATCCACTCCTGGCCGTTTCGGACACACGCTCCAGAGCTCAAACTAGCCTTCCGGGTAACGCGAAATATCGACTGGAATGTCGGTTACCAGTACCATTCTTACGCCGACACGCAATTCGCAAACCCATTTGCGGTGCCGACCGTTATCATACCGGCCCAAAACTATACCGCGCATATGCCCTATACTTCCGTCCGAATCTACTTCGGCCAAGCATCGGGCGACAGATGAGATTTTCTAGAAAGTAAACGAACAGAAAGCGGCTGGGGTGACCTCAGCCGCTTTTTTGCACGCTATTATTGTTGGAACTTCACTTTCTCGTAAGTTCCAGTGTGACACTCACTGCACTGAAACCGTGAGATGTCTCCCAGGTTGAGTGGATGCTTGAAGCTTTGGTTCCCTTTGTGGCACGCGGCACATTGGTACGTGTTCTTGTCGCCCAGATTTACTGGGTGCTGAAATACACCGTTCGCAGGCTGGACTCGCTGGCCTCCGAAATTCTGTTCCAGGGTCGTGTGGCAGATCGAGCAGTCGTTTCGGATGACCTTTCCTTGTGGGCTGAAGTGCTGGCCGTCGTGACACCGGAAGCAGCCCTGAGCGGTCAGATGGCCAATGTTATTGATGTGTGAAGACCAGTTGGTTTTCATTTCTGGGAAGAAATAAGTCTGATAGATCTGCTGTATCTCTCCGACGGCCCGGTCGACCTCATTTCGCTTCGACGTAAAAATATCGGGATAGGCAGATTGGTAATACGCCGAGATATCTCTTGCAATCGCTGCGACTGCCTCGTCATTTGTCTGATATTCCCCTGACAGAACCTGCACGGCACTAGCCTTGATGAATGGTAACGTTGTATCCATTCGCCCAGCGGCAAGAGCCCTGTCAACCGCCTCGTTGGGAGAAAGATAGATGTGAGTCGGGCGGTTGTGGCAGTCGATACAGTCCATTCGCCGCTTTTCCATAGACGAGATCTGATCCGGAGCTAGGTTGCCTTCCTTTACAGCATACTCTGTAACTACTCCGTTCCTGTCCTTATGGCGAACCCACGGGATCGTCTGGCGTTTCTCATCGGTCGCAATATACGTGATCTCATTTGCCACGTTCATATGCCAGTGAATACCGCCTACCTCTCCTGCGTCCGGACTTCCGCCGCCGGTCTTGATCAGCATTTTCGTTTGATTTAAAGAATTCTTTTCGTCAAAGCCAAAGTGATTAAAGACCCGCAACTGCTCGCCGATGAACTTTTCAGGCCAATGGCATTTTGCACAGGTCTCGTCGGCCGGCCGCATGTTGTGCAGCGGCGTCTGGATCGGTTTGTTGTATGTGCGGAATGTCACAGCGTAGAGCTGGTGCATACCATTGAACTTTGACTTCACATACCACTCAGCTCCTCCGCCAACGTGACAGGCTACACACCCAACCCGGGCATGCGGCGAGGAATTGTAAGCAACAAACTCGGGCTTCATAACGGAGTGGCACTGCTGGCCACAAAAGGCCGTCGACTCGGTATACTCAAATGCCCGATAGCTGCCGAAAGCGCTCATGAACAGGAAAGCGAATGTCAGGCAAACGAAAACCAGAAGAGTGCGGCGACGCGAAGGGTCGTTCAGGTCAAGTATCGGGTATGCCGAAAGGCCCGCATCAGGAAATCGCCGCCGTCGACGTCTCTCAAGGAGGGCGCCGATCCCGACCAGCGTTAGCCCAAAGAGAAGAACTCCCGGAAGCAGAATGTACGTGACCAGAACCGTATATGGGTTATCAGCACCGGACGTGAGCTCGATCAGAGCCAGGAGAGCGATCGAGATAAGGCTTGCCGCACCGATCGCGATACCGATAAAGCTTATATAGTTGCGAAATAGCGAAGGCAGCTTTCTTACCGCTTCGTCCGACACACCTGTGTTCTCTTTATCTTCAGACATCCTTCCTCCGATGATGGCACTTGAAACGACATAACTGCCGCGTGCAAGGCAGATCGGATCGATATGCCTTGCACGCGGTCAGTTAGCGATAGGTCCAATGACCGCTTTATTGATCACCCTTACTTGGGGACACGAAGCGACTGCATGTAAGCGACAAGACCCGTTGCCTCTTCGACCGTCATGCCTTTTTCCTCAAATCCCGGCATGTACGGCGGCTTCTCACCTTTCTTTCCTTTGAGGACAACTTGAACGTGGTCGGCCTCGGGCTTTGCAGGATCGTAGAATTTTTCTGCCTTTGGCGAATGGCACATGGCACATTTCGCCTTATAGACAACCGCAACGTCGGCCACCTCAGATTTGACCGCGCCAGCCGTCTGGGTTCTCTCACCTGTTGCCACAAGGGCAGCGCACGCCGCCGTGAAAAGGGCCATCGCAGAAAACTTAAGTATTCTATCCATCATTATTCACTCTCCCATGATCGAAACCGGCCGTCTGGCCTCGTTTGACACCTTTTAGGTTGCAACGCATGTGCCGCTGCCATTCGCCGCGGAATACGCCCAAACATCCGTTATGAGATGTGGTGTTGGTCGGGCCTGTGCTTTCTCCGTGCGAACGTTTCACACTAGCGCGGAAATCCACGCACTAGCGTTTATCAAAATTTGAAGGTCGATCCTTCGTGACATCGCTTGCAATCCGAAAAATCTGTTCCGCCAAACGCCCTTTTATTATCGTGGCAGGCTCCGCAACTCTTTGCTCTCGCTGGTGCAAGATGCATAGAAACAAGCGGTGAGCCCACCTGACGCCCACGTGAGTTTCCCGGCCTAACGGTGTGACATTCCGAACAGGAAAGGCCTTTCCGGGCGTGTTCTGAATGACTGAAATTAACCGAATAAGCCTTAGAACCTGCCGAGAATCGCGACGGGGTGCCGGGTTGGTGACACGTCGAGCACGAGCCAATTTGTCGGTTGCCCGCAACCGACTGTGGCCCGTGGCATTGGAAACAAGTCACATGTGCGTTCACACGCGATGGCACAGACAAAGCAGCTCCCCGAGAAGCCGGTTTGTGACACGTAGCACACCCGGTTTGTCGCACGTGTTTACTGTGATCAAACACGGTCCGGAAGCTTCGCATGGCGGGGAATGGCTTTACGTCCGTCGCCGTATGACAGATCACGCACATTGGGCTCTTGTTATCGGCAAATTGCTGAACGTGGCATGAAGCACAAGGAATATGACCCGGCATCTTGGGCGTCGTGCGACCCTCGCTTCTTATATGACAGACGAGGCACGGCATGCGTTTATGCTGCGCAGTTTCATGCTGAAATCGAGGTGCCGTCTGTGCGGGCGGATCAACATTTGCCGAGATCGGGCGGCTCTTAACGGCCAGCGTCGCAGTAAACGCCAGGGCGAAGATAAGGGCAGATATTGCCAGTCGATCTTTCTTCACAGAGGTTTTCATTGCTTGGCCCCGGCCTCCGTCAACGCCTTAATATGTGTCGGAGGGATAGCCAGTCTTCCAAAAGTAAGATGGCATTTCGTACACTCAAACTTCGGGTCCTTCTTTCTCGCATCGGCCTCATAGTTCAGTGCCCCGCCGTCATCCGACGTTGCGGTGGCATGGCATGTCGAGCAGGCCGCGATAGGCACCTTCTTGGTCGCGGGGTCGAGTGAGTTGATCTTTTCGGCCGAATGGCAGGTCGCACAGCTTAATTCAGCGTGGCTGAACCATTCATGCCGAAACTTTCCGCTCGAATCCCGCATTCGCCAACTGTCCAAGACGGCCTTCTCACTGATTTTCATTCGCGCCGCGAGCTTAGCGTCGAAGTCCGGTGCAGGAGCTTGAACCCGCAAGGAATGGCATGATGCACAAGCAGTCGGAGCGGGACTGATACCCGTATCCGGCGAGTGGCACGTGAAACACGTTGTGTGGCCGTTTGGTTTCGTCTTAAACGTTCCCTTTTTCAGCCAAAAACCCTCGCCAAGGTCGGCAGGGGGCTTTGTGAGGTATTCGTCGCTGCCTTCCCCTTGAGGATCCTTTGTCTTATGGCAAACGGCACAACTCTCCTCAGCACGTCTTGTTCTCGAGTAGCCTGCATACACAAAAGGGATTCTTTCGCGTGCAAGGTTTGACACTAGATCGAGATGAGTGGCATGGGGAAAGGTGACCTGAAAATCTGAGGTGGCTGTGCGACCCTTTGGAGAGATATCGAATATTTCCCTTGGATTTGGAAAAGGATGCCGCCGGCTGTCGCGTGGCGAGGGATTAACATGACAGATCGAGCATATTGCGGGCCTTGCTCCTCTGAAAAACTGCGGCATATGGCAGCCGATGCAGGACTCATGCTTTGGATATTCAGTAATATCAGGTATCGCATCTGCCACAGGACGAATAGTCTTCCAATTCGGCGAAGGGAAGGTGTGACACGAAGAGCATTCCTTTCTATGGGCTTTCACGTCATGGGGAAATTCTTTATAGCGAACGGCTACCGACCGGGCAGGGCGACGCTTGATCTGCGAATGGGCGGTTTCGGCATTCTCCAGAAAAAGAAAAGCAAACGAGAGCGCCGCGAGAATGACGGCGGTCGCACTTATTCTAGCCTGCGATTTTCGACTGGTTCTCGTGTCGCACATTGTGGGTAAGGTTCTAACCCTTGATCTTATCGAGGATGTAGCTATACCGCAGTGACTTCCGTCACATTCGGCAAAATGAGCCATCCGATAGAATGCGTAATTATTCGCATACAGCAGGGAATCTTCACACTCATCAAGACTTTCCCGCCATTGGCTCGCTCTTCACTTCGGTAAACACTAGGCCACGCCTGTTTGGTTGCGGGGCACGCGGTTTGCCAGTGAGATCTTTGGATAACGTCTCTGCCGAATACTTATGTCTACAGTCGAAGAACAAATAGGCGCTCCGCCTCAGGCGATCCCGAGGCCCGGATTCGTTGGGAGATCGATCTCCTGGCTTGTGCGCTGGCTTTCGTCCGTGCGGCTGGGAGTGATCCTGCTGGTACTGCTGGGGCTGGCGTGCGTGGTCGGAATGCTGATCATGCAGCAAAATGTTGATGGATTCGAGAATTACTATGCTTCGCTCACTCCCGCCCAGCGGTTGGTCTACGGCAAGCTGGACTTATTCAACGTCTATCATGCCTGGTATTTCAACGCTCTACTGGGCGTGCTCTCGCTGAATATTATCCTTGCCTCGGTCGATCGATTTCCTAAGACGTGGATATACGTATCCCGGCCCCAGGTAACCGTTCCGCTCAGATGGCTTTTGTCGCAGCAGGCCTCGGTCGAGACCGACTCGACGGAAGAGATGCCACAGCTGCAGAAGAAAGTGGAGTCTCTTGTCAAAAAGCACGGCTGGAAGAATTTGCAGGTCATGGAGAAGAACGGACGAACGTTTCTTCTAGCCCAGTCCGGCACTTGGAACCGGTTCGGTGCGTACGCTGTGCACGTTGCGCTCTTGACGATCTTTCTCGGCGGATTTCTTACGTCGGAACTGGGAACCACCGGTAACATGCCCCTTGCACCCGGCGAATCCTCGAATCTGATCGAGGAAAGTGTCGTTGATCTCGACAAGGTCAGCCGTGTAACCAAGCAGCTTCCATTTGAGGTGACGTTTACAGACATCGAGCAGAAGCTGCTCAAAAGGGAAGGATCACTCTCAGCGGGGAACACGATCGACTGGATAACACGATTCACCATTTCCGACGAAACTGGTCAGCATGACGCGATCGCACAAATGAATCGTCCGTTCGACTACCGCGGATACCGCTTTTTTCAGGCTAGCTATATTCCTGTCGGCCGTGCCCGAAGCGTCACTCTCACTGTTTCTGGGAAGGATAGTACCGGATCAACCCGTCTAACGCTTGGGCGAGGCGAGACAACCACGATGCCCGACGGTACGCGCCTCAGATTCGCCGAGTTTCGAGGGAACTTCCGAATTGGTCCCGAAGACCCTAACGAAGACACCAGCGACTATCTCAATCCCGCAGCAGTTCTTCAGATCACTCCGCCCGGAGGAAGCGTCGAGACCGCATACGCGTTTGGCCCGCAAATGGCCGAGATCCCGGCTGCTAAGAAAGCAGTAGCGGGCTACACCTTCCGCCTGGAAGATTTTGAGAAGGTTTCTGATCGCCATATCCTTTCCGTTCAGCGAGATCCGGGGGCGACCGTCGTCTACATTGGCTTCGGGCTGCTTTCGATAACACTGTGCGCCGTCTTCTTATTCTCGCACCAGCGCGTCTGGGTGGTCTTCGAGAAAGGCACAGCCGAAAAGACCAAGATCGTCGCGGGCGGCAATAGCAACCGAAACCCTAATCCATTTACAGAGAAGTTTGGAGCATTCGCTGCTGAGCTACGAGACTTGAGCGGCAGTCAGGAGGAAGAATGAATCAAGACGTATTGACCACACCGCTGGTCACGAGAGGCACCCCAATAAATAGCCAAAGCAGCCGGTCGGGCACCTACCTTCCCGCAGCGGCGGCGATAGTTGGTTCGATACTGCTTGCGAGTGTGCGCTTCAACGTCGGCGGAGAGCAGTTTATTTCGGACGGCGCATTGATGATGCTTGCTCTAGCGTCCTATCTTACTGCCGCTGTTTTCTATCTAACAAACTTCTACGCCCCATTTCGGCTTGCAGAAAAGCTCGGATTTTGGCTCGCTGGCATCGGTGTATTTTTTAATCTTTCGAGCTGGCTGGTCCGTTGGATCGCAGCTTATGATCGCGAGCTGGACATATTCCGACAACAAGGCCTTTCCGCCGCGGACATGCCGTGGATGTTTCGATACGTTCCGTTCGCAAACCTCTACGACCTAAGTCTGGCATTCGCCTTTGGAGCAGGCATTACGACCCTGCTCGTCATGCGGCGAAAGCAATTTGGGTTTGTAGCGGTGGTGTCACTTCCACTAGCCGCCATCATTCTTGTTCTCGCTCGATTCATTGGAAGCGAACTCATTGACCTTCCGCCGGTACTCGACTCTTACTGGCGTCCAATACACGTCGGTATCGCGTCGATAAGCTATGGCGTGGCCCTGGTTTGCTTTGCGGTTGCCGTGCTCTATCTTCTCAAGGATGGGGTGAAGGTCGAGAAAATGGCGATCTGGACGGGCGCATTTGCTCTTGCAGTCTTTGCAACCATCAGCAAGTTCAGCATCTTTTCACCTTCCAGCTTTGGCACTTATACCGCTTCCACCTTTGCCGGGACATCTAGATTCTCTCTTGCGTTGAGGGCAGATATCCCTTACGCCGGTTGGTTTATTGTCGCAGCAGCATTGCTGATCGTAGCCGCGATCATTGCATTTGCACAGAGCATAGCGGCGGACGACAAACGGATGCAGCGGTTGGGCCATCTCTTTACGCGGTTCGCCCTCGGAGCTCAGGCGATCGGCATTGGCGTGCTGGTCTATCAGCTTAAGACGATAGAGAATGTCGTCTCGTTGATCGATCCAGCCCAGTATCAGCGATTTGCGGTTTGGATGCTGCAGCAGCAGAGTACGCCACAGGTTGAGATAAACCAGATACCTGCGGCACAACTGGTTCAGATGTCGGCTGAATGGGTCCGGCAGAACGGGTCGCAGCTTCACCTGAGCTTAAACGCGAACCCCGTCGAGTTAGCGGCTCTTGTTACGGCTTTCGCGGGAACACTATTCGTGGTCCTCTTCAGTTTTAAGACCGAACGGATCCGCTCTGTCCTTCCTTCGGCCGAGACGCTTGACGGCCTGATGTACAAGCTCGCTGGCGTTGCGTTCGCGGGATTGGCTCTGTTGTTGATCACCGGAGCTGTTTGGGCCAATGAATCGTGGGGCCGATATTGGGGTTGGGATGCCAAGGAGGTAGGAGCCCTAGTGGCTTGGCTTACATATGCAGGATTTCTTCACTCAAGGATCGCATATGGCTGGCGGGGCAGAACCTCGGCCTACTTCGCAATAGTTGCATTCCTTTTCGTTATCTTCACATATCTCGGCGTCAGCTATCTTCTGCCGGGATTGCACTCTTACGCATAGGAGTTCTATGACCAAAGAAAATATTCTTTTTACTGTGATCGGATTGCTGCTCGGCACCATGATGGGCTTCCTGTTCGCCAACTCGGTCAACCAGAGTTCCGCGGTATCACCGACCATAGCTACCGCTCCGGCGGCAAACTCGCTGCCTTCGGGACATCCAAGCGTTCCCGGAGCGGGCGGTGCGAATGGAAGCGTCCCCGAGATCCAAGCCGCAATAGATAATGCACGGCAGAACCCGAATGACCTCGAAGCTCAACTAAAGGCTGCGGAGCTTTATTACCAGATCCAAAGATTTGACGGCGCCCTGGAGTTCCTGAAAAAGGCGAACGAACTGCAGCCGGATAATTACGAGGTTATCGTAAATCTCGGAAACACTTACTTTGATGCGGAGAAGTACGCTGACGCAGAGAAGTGGTATCTCTCAGCTCTTGCGAAAAAGCCCGCGAATCTGGACGTCAGGACCGATCTCGGCCTTAGTTATGTGCTTCGCGAAAAGCCTGACTTTGATAAGGCCGTGACGGAATTCAAACAAGTCCTGGCGGCAGACCCGAATCATGTCCAGGCTCTCCAGAACATTACAGTGGCTTACACCAAGAAATCAGATTCTGCGAACGCAGCGCAGAGTGTTGCGAAACTGGAGGCGGTCGACCCAGAGAACAAGGCGCTAGCGAAGTTAAAGGAAGACATCGCTAAGTTGAAGTAGCTCCTATCTTCCACGAGATAGTTGCTCAAAGTTGCATTAAAATTGAGAAGAGCCCGGGCCTTTTTTGGCCCGGGCTCTTCTTTTCAGTAGAATCCTTCACGTCAACTGGCAGCGCCTCCGAGCGGCTTTCCAAAACCAAAGATCGGCCCGTATTTTTCGCGAAGGTTCTTTGCCATTCCGAAGAAGGTATTCTCGTCGAAGTCGTCCAAAGACTCGTCCCAGAATCCGTAGTGAAAATAGATGGGGTCAGAGTACTTCTCGCCGATCGCCCATGCCAGCTTATGTTCGTATTGCGTAGGTGAATGATCTGAGGATATGGCAGCGAGAACGTTTGCCGCCGCGACCTTCCCTTGCCTGATCGCCATATACCCAAAGCGTGGCCCTGAGAGCGATAGAATGTCGCCGGCAGCGAAGATATTCTCATGGCCTACCACCTTGAGATGCTCGTCGACCTTTACGAAACCCTGTGGATCATAACCCGCGCCCAAATGCACGAGTGAAGCTTGCCCGCGGAAAGGTGGAACAAGCATGGCTAGGTCGTATGCAAGCTCTTCACCAGAGTCTGAGGTAAGGCGCTTACGCCCTATGCTCGTTATCGGGAACCTTTCGACAACACGCACACCACTCGTATCGAAGGCGGTGCGGAGATCGCGAAAGAGGGTTGAGCCAAGAAACGCGTCATCAATTGTTTCTGGAAAGACCGCCGTCACCGAGACCTCATCGCCCGCCATCTGATCCCTAAATCTGTGGGATAGGGCAAGCGCACTTTCGCAGACCGGGACCGGAAGGAACCCATTTGGGCAGAGGCCGACCACTATATCTCCGGACGTAAATTTTTCGATAGAATTTCTAAACCGCTCCGCCGCTGAGATACCTAAAAGATGCTTAGCATTCTCGAAAAATCCGGGGATCTTCTCGGTAGCAAGCCTCCGGCCCAACGCGATGATCAGATAGTCAAAATGTACCAGCCCTTCAAGATCATCACCTGTGACCGTAACGGTTTTCCGCTGAGGGTCGAGCGATATCACTTCGCCCTGAATGAACCGTATGCCTTTCTCGGCCAGTTTCGAGCCAAGGTCGAAGGTTAGATCGTCGCGGCCTATGTCGAAATCTCCGAACACATAGGGAACAAGGGCCGGATAGAACACAAACGCGCGGGATGATGAAACGATGGTTATCTCACTTGAGATGCTTGATCTCGCCAATTCCTCCGCGGCCGCAACAGCGGCGAATCCGCCGCCGAGTATCAGGATCTTGTTCATATACCGTTAATTCGGGACCCCACGCCTTTGGGGATGCCATTCCCGCCTTCCTCATCTAGAAAACGGCAAGATGCGTGCCATCGCTCGCCTTAATGCGGACTGACCGTTTTGCGTATTATCTCGGTTTCCGGATGCCGGAAGCCGTTGCGCTTTTGCTCAAGCCTTCGATACTCAGGTATTTCTCGCACAAAGCGCGGAATAATTCCCGATAAATCGCGTGACGGGAAGAGCCGCGGCCGGTTTATTCTGCGATTGGAGGCGATAGGCGTTGGAACGCCGTTTGCGACAGTGTTAGTGATGAAGCAGGAGGAAAGAAAGATGAAAGTACTGATCGCTACGGAAG
>JANNNS010000258.1:0-4478 GCA_031398645.1 Acidobacteriota bacterium | reverse complement strand
TTCTTCCCGCGTTTTGCCCGGCATTATCTCGGCACGGAACGTCACCTGCATTTCAGGCCGGGCCCAGTTTTTCTCTATCTGTACTGTGTGTTCGGGTTTCTTCTTTCTGCTAAACATCGGATTCCTCGTCCGCGGACTTTTTGTGCTTAACTTTTCGATGGGAAGGATCGACCTTATCAGGGCGTTTGTCAGTTCCCATCCTTTGGGACGGAGGAGCCGTCGGTTTCCTGATCGTCTCGAAGACTCCCTTCCTTTTTCTCTGCTTTTTGGGTGTCCTTGCCACGGCAGGATTATAGCAAACAAGTAAAATATGACCGCTCCAATTTGGGTGCTAAAATAACATAATATTGACAAATCGGCGCGGAGAATTCACTATGATTCTCGTCAAAACTGGCGGCAACGAGCTATTTTGGTGCACGGCGAATGGACAATCAAAAGCAGCGAACGACCAGCACGAACGCAGGTCTGTACAGTAAGCAGGGCTTCAGCACTTTACCGAAGTCGGGCTTTGCTGTGAACTATTACCTGCTTGCACTGTTCGTTTCGGCGGCTGTTTTCTTTATCGTCTGGGCAGCGCTCCATGACGGCTACGACGACTCACCCTTGATCCTTGCGGCCGGTTCAGCCGGTCTTTTCGCTCTATCGTTCGTCGTTTTTCGCGAGGTAGTTTTCCGTAACTCACGGCGCCGGCAGCTGGAAGCTAAACGCCTTTCCCAGCAACTTCGACTTGTCGGCAAGAAAAAAAGGGAGTCTCCGAAAGACTCGAAGCTGACGCTGCAGCGAAACGAAGAGATCCTTCACGAGATCAGGACAAAGTCGGAAGCGGCGAAAGTCCTGGGGAAGTTTGCAGATGCCCATAAAGAGGTTTTCGATATGTGCGACAAGTACCTGTCGGCTGCTTCTCTGGAACTGGCAACGGCTCATCCATCATCGCCTCGCATATCGGCTCTGACCAAAGGAACCGCGTCCGTTTCGAAACGGCACCGGTTTCATATGCTCCGATGGGCGGAGATAAACGCGCTCTCATTCACCACGAAAGCCCAGACCAATTTGCCGCTCAATGATAAGATACACGCCGCCGAGAGCGCTTTGCTTGCGGTCGACAATGCGGTCGACGTTTATCCGAATGAGTCGGCGTTGGTCGATTCCCAAAGTGTCCTTCGCGTCTTCCTGACATCGGCCAGAGTCAAGCTGTCAGTCCACGAAGCTGAGCAAGCGGTCAGGACCGATAATATTGAGGAGGCGGTAATTCATTACCACAATGCGCTGTCTAGTTTGGAGAAATATGATCTTGAGTTTGAAGATCGAAGGCTGATCTACGATAGAATAAGAGCAGAGCTTGGCCGTATTCAGCAGTTAGGTTGAATTCTGAGGTACGTTTCCGAGCCCTCGTCGGTCAATTCCCACGGCGCTATAATTTGACCGAAGTACAACGATGATCTCTCAAAAATGTCCAAAATGCCGCAGTACGAGAATCCGCCGCGGTTATCGCCCTACACCTCTCTGGTCAAAGGTGATCTTCAGATATAACCTTCTATGCGATAGCTGTAACCTTGAATTCAAGGGTTTTGCTGCCGGTGTCTCTTCACGCCCACGCAATGGCCGACGGGTAAAGCCGAAGGAACCGGAAAATGGATCGACCGAGTAACGTGAAGCGGTCGGCTATCCTTAAGCCTTCCTTGACCATCCTTTGGGTCATTTTCGTTTCCATCGTCTGTACCGCCCAACCGGCGGAGCGTGCCGTCGATAGGGAGCGAATTCACTTTGGCGATGTCGTCGATGTCGACGTGGTTGGAAGCTTTGATCTCGACTGGCGGGGCGGACTGAATCCCGAGGGGTTTTTGGACGGTGTCGAACGTTTAGAGAAGCCTGTCTTCGCACTCTGCCGGACCGAATCGGAGGTTGCCGCCCAGATCCGCGAGCAATACGCCAGCTTTCTGCGTGATCCAAATATCGTCGTCCGTGTGATCGACCGTACCAATCGAGCTCTTGCGTACGTGAATGGAGCGGTCAGAAAGCCTCAGCGCCTGCAATTGCGCAGGCCGCTGCGACTCGCAGAACTGATCGTGATAGCGGGCGGGTTGACTGAGAGTTCAAGCGGCGAAATAAGTATTTTCAGGCCTGCCAACACCAATTGCACATCGGAAATGTCGTCAGGGCCGCTTCAGGCACCAACGCGCATATCGATCAAGATTTCAGATATTATTGGCGGTGCTGCCGAGTCAAATCCGCCGATCCTTAGCGGCGACATCGTTAGCGTAGTCGAGGCACCGCCGGTATTTCTTACGGGTGATATAGCATCGCGCCGACGTATGAACTTGACGCCCGATCTGACTCTCTCGCGGGCGATAACCGCCGCGGGCGGAATACCAAAAGAGGCGGACGGCCGACGAGTGCGTATTTATCGAAGGCAGGGCACCTCAAATGTGCTGGAATTCGATATGCGGGCGATCAGGGACAAAAAGGCCGAGGACCCCAAGCTCGAACCTTACGACGTGATAGACGTGGTACAGAAAGGCGGTAGTCCTAAAACGCTAGCGTCATTTCCTGATCAGGACGACCGCGGGAAGGCGACACTTGCAAAACTGCCCCTCAGGATCGTCGATTGACCAACTTTTCATGCCGAGACGGCATCATATCTGTTCAAATTACGGGAAATTTGTTTCAATAGGACATATCCTAATGGTATCCTTTTAGTTTGGAACAAGTAATGAACACTCAAAATTCGAAATTTAGCCGCCGAAGCACAGCTTTGTTTTGGTTTGGACTGGTTGCCGTAGTGATCGGGGCCCTGATCTACTTTGGACTCATTCAGGTCCTCTATATCCTGGCCACTTTTGCCCTCGTAGGGCTTCTCCTAATAGTCGCGTTTGCCGACCTGGAAAACGTCGGAGCTGACGGTTCCGGCGGGTTTTCGCGGGACGCTTCTTAGTATCAGCTAGTTTATGGGCCGATTTCTCACGCTATTGCTCGCTCTCGCACTTGTGACTATTCAAGTGGTGCCGTCGTTTGCTGAAACTACGGCTCCTGGGGCTGAGCGTTCGGAGGCCTCGTTAAAGTGGCGTGGAAAGGTTATCCCGATCGCAATTTCGACGTCGCTATTGAGGGGTGCCCCAAATGTGAAATCGGGAAGCGATGTTCTCTCTGCATTACGGAACAGCCTGCGCACTTGGGAAGAAGCGTCGGGAGTGGAGTTTCGTGAAGTCGTCTCGGACAGGCAAAATGTGAGTGCTCAAGGCGTAGCCGGCGACGGTGTCAGTCTCGTCACAATAGCTCCGACCGCCGAAAACGCGTTGCTTTTTGCTAAGAATGCTGTCGAAGTTGCGGCGACAACTCGCGTATTCTTTGATTCACGGGGCCGTATAACTGAAGCGGATATTGTACTTAATCCTTACCAGCAATTCTCGACCGACGGAACGTTCGGGTCGTTCGACGTTGAATCGACGTTGACCCACGAACTCGGCCATGTTCTCGGCCTCGATCATTCGCCTGTTCGGGGCTCCGTAATGTACGAGAACTTTGGCAAAAACGGTATCTTCAATCTACAGAGCTTTAGTAACCGCACGCTGTCGGAGATCGACCGCTCTACCGTGAGGTCAAGATATGGCTTTGACGAAGCTTCCGATAAATGTTGTGGAACTGTGTCGGCAAAGCTTTTGCTCCCGGAAGGGAGAGCGGCGGCGAACGTCGGAGTATGGCTGGAAGATTCGGAGACGGGAAAAGTCTATTCGGAAGCCTCGACCGGATCTGACGGAACCGTGGATCTTACGAGCGTTCCGTTTGGAAAGTACATACTTTATTCGGCTCGAAAAGAACGGGCGAAACGATCTATCCCGACTCAGGAGATAGGCCGTGTAGAGGTAGCCGTCGGCGAGAATGCTACGATCACTAAGAAGATGGAGATCGCTCCCGACGATCTTGAAATAAACTATACCGGGTTTAATGGTCAGCTGACTCTCAGTTCGATCCCGATCAACGCAGGGAAGAGCTACACCATTTACCTGGGTGGTAAAGGCCTAAGCGTGAAGGGAACAACGATCTCTTTCAGCTCGCCCCTTCTAACGGTGACACCGGGCTCGCTGGCCTCGCATGATTATGGCAGCGATATCTCGGTGATCAGTTTCGAGGTCAGGGCCGAGGGCGACACGCCGGTGGGCGAATACACCATCTTTGCGAGCTCGGCTACGGGCGGCAGTTCGGCCGTAATCGGCGGAATTTCCGTCAGAAGCTTCTCAAATCCCTTCAGCAACTTTGTTCTCGACTCGAAAATATTCTAGTCCGTCACCCTATTGCAATTGAATAGTCATTTATGCATAATCAGCTTGTTCACCTCCCCGGTGAACATCCGGTCACGAGGGGTGAGGACTTGTGGCCACAAAGGGCGACGGTGTGGGAGACGTCGCCCTTAATTATTTTAAGTCAAATTATTGCAATCACTTGGCAAGGATCTCTAAAGACGCGATATTGACATCACGATC
>JANNNS010000157.1:0-15353 GCA_031398645.1 Acidobacteriota bacterium | reverse complement strand
CTTCGCAGCTCCAAAGGAAGTTACCTTTTCATAGGGCATAATAAAGTATATGGAAGCAGTAAAGAAGAAACTACAGGATGAATTGTCGGTCCTTGAACATGAACTACATTTCAAGCTCCCGAAGGATATCCAGCACGCGAGGGAATTTGGCGACCTAAAGGAAAACGCGGAGTACAAAGCCGCGAAGGAGCGGCAGACAATGGTACAGGCCAGGATCAGCCAGCTTCAGCAGCGATTGATCGAAGTAGATTCGATCGACCTGACCAAGATCCCGACCGACAGGATCGCTTATGGGTCCAGAGTCGTTCTTTATGACCTTGAGAAAGAAGAAAAGATCACATACAAGCTTGTGACTTCGGAAGAGAGTGACCCGGACAACGGTATGATCTCAACCGTTTCACCGATCGGCCAGGCCCTGATGGGCAAGGAAGAAGGTGATGAGGTGAAGGTAAAGACACCGAACGGATGGCGGAACTTCGAGATAGACAAGCTGAAGACCATTCACGAGGAAGACTAGACGCCAGGTATGTTAGGAGAAAGCATCGGACGCGGGGCAATGCGGATAATCAATTCGATGGTTCGCGGCTTAGCGTCAGCCGGTGTTCATCCGAACATTCTTACTACGATCGGCGTTTGCATTAACGTCGGATGCTGCGTTCTATTCGGCTTTGGCGAGTTTTTCTGGGCGGGTATCGTCCTGATCATCGCTAATATCTTTGACATGCTGGACGGTAACGTCGCCAGGCTAACCGGAAATGTCACAAAGTTCGGCGGCTTTTTGGACTCGTCGCTGGATCGACTTTCCGACATGGTGGCGTTCCTCGGCATTATGATCTTTTATGCCGGAAATTCACCGCAGCATTCATTGCTGAATGTGACGCTCGCGGGTGTCGGTATGATCGCATCTGTGATGGTCAGCTATACGACAGCTAGGTCCGAAGGACTCGGAGTCAAAGCGAATGTCGGATTCCTGCAGCGGCCCGAGCGGATCGTGCTTTTGATAATCGGGGCTCTCTCGACCTGGGATTGGAATTCGGACTATTTCCTATTTAACCGAATGCCGCAGGTCCTCTGGGTCCTGGCCGTTGGGTCGGTCTGGACGCTTGTCCACCGCATGTATTTTATCTGGACCGAGTTTCGACGGTTAGAAGGAGCGGCGGCTGAATAGATGATCGAGTGGCTGACAGGATTTTGGGATTCGCTCACTCTGAATCAGGTGCTGATTGGCGTCGGGCTTTTTTTGCTATCGGTCTCGATCAGCTTTGCTTCGATCGTGATCGTGCTCGTCAACATTCCGGCAAACTATTTCAGCACGCACTATCAGCAAGATTTCCTCCCGACCAGCAGTTGGTTTGTTCGATGGGGGGCTGTGATATTGAAGAACATGCTTGGCATCTTTCTGGTCGTTCTCGGGCTGCTGCTCTCGCTTCCCGGTGTTCCGGGCCAAGGGCTTCTGACCATACTCCTGGGTCTCATTCTGATCGATATACCGGGAAAGAGGCCGCTCGAGGCCCGCATCATCAAAAGGCCGGCCATTCTTTCTGCAGCAAACAGCCTTAGGGCGAGATTTAAGAAGGAGCCGCTGCTTCTCGATTGAACTATGGGGTTATTCAGCTTTCTTCTGGGAAAAAAGGCCGACCCATTTGCGGGACGGAGAGAGTATTTGCTTGAGCACGGCCGGATCACGGACGGCGTGATCATCGATACCGAGACAAAGCCTGGCGGCGACGAGATCGTTTTTTACGTTTATTCCTTAAACGGCGTCGATTTCGAATCATCAGAACTTCTTACGGAAGAGCAAAAACGCGATCCGTTGAAATACGCTCCCGGGGCAAAGGTCGGTGTCCGATACGACCCGAAGAACCAGGGCAATTCGACGCTCGCGTAGAGCTGGCAATCCCTTCAGGTTGCTCTTGTACCAAAAATGTTCAAAAAGATCCTCATTGCAAACCGTGGCGAGATAGCATGCCGAGTGATTCGTGCATGTCGTGAAATGCGGATCCCTGCGGTCGCAGTCTACTCCGACGTTGACAGAGACGCCCTGCACGTCCGAATGGCGGACGAGGCGTACCATGTTGGTCCAGCTCCTTCGTCTGAAAGCTACCTTCGCTGGGAAAGAATACTTAAGGTAGCAAAAAGCTCAGGTGCTGAGGCGATACATCCCGGATATGGCTTCCTATCAGAGAATGCCGAGTTTGTCCGCAACGTAAAGGCGGCCGGCCTGACCTTTATCGGACCATCACCCGAAGCCATGGAAGCTATGGGCGGTAAGATGTCGGCACGGCGAATTGCGATCGCAGCTGGGGTGCCTGTCGTGCCGGGAACTACTGATCCACTGCAGAGCTTCAATGAGGCCAGAGAGACCGCCGAGAAGTTCGGTTATCCGATAATGCTAAAGGCCTCAGCCGGAGGCGGCGGAAAGGGAATGCGGCTGGTCAACGACGAGACCGAACTGAAGTCGGCACTCGAAGCCTCACAGTCTGAAGCACTTTCGAGCTTTGGCGACGACGCGGTCTACGTTGAGAAGGCGATCGTCCGACCTCGTCACATCGAGATTCAGGTCTTTTCAGACACTCATGGAAATCATGTCCACCTTGGTGAGCGGGAGTGTTCGATCCAGCGGCGGCACCAAAAGGTCATTGAAGAGTGTCCTTCTCCGATAAATTCGGTCGAACTGCGTGAAAACATGGGCGAGTGTGCGGTAATGGTCGCGAAAGCTGTGGATTATGTCGGTGCGGGAACCGTTGAATTCTTAGTTTCTGACCTCGACCGGTCGTTCTATTTTCTGGAGATGAACACCCGGCTCCAGGTGGAGCATCCGGTCACTGAATTGGTCACTGGCATCGACCTCGTTCGCGAACAGATCCGCGTCGCAGCGGGCAAACCACTCTCGTTTTCCCAGTCGGACGTTAGGATGACCGGCCACGCGATAGAGTGTCGCGTGTATGCGGAAGATCCAGATAATAATTTTCTCCCCTCACCGGGTCGTATTTCGCGACTGAGGATACCTCACGGGCCCGGAGTGCGTGACGACGGCGGCGTGTACGAGGGGGCTGAGGTCTCGATGTACTACGATCCAATGATCTCGAAGTTTGCCACTTACGGCAAAGACCGCGAAGAAGCGATAGGCCGAATGCGTCGGGCATTGGCCGAGTATGAGATCGGCGGAATCAAGACCACGCTGCCGTTCTTCCGAGAAGTTATCGAAGACGAGGATTTTATTGCTGGCCGGATAGATACCGGATTTATTCCAAAATGGCAGGAACGGCGTAAGGAGATGGAGATCGAGGAAGAGATCTCAGACCTTGCGGTGATCGCAGCAGCTCTCGCATCTTTATCTTCACGTGCTGGTTCAATAGAGGAACAGCCCAAGGTCGAGAGTCGCCCAAACAAGTGGGCAGCGGCCGGAAGGTATGCACGCCTGGCAGGCTAGTCAGAGATTAAATTACGGTTACCAAAAAGAAAAAGCGGACGGGTTTGAAACCCGTCCGCTTATGCTTTGTGACTCTCATCACTCAGCTAACTGAGAGAGGCGTTTGCCTACTTGCCAGCCGCCCTGAAGATGGTCGTCGGCTGATTTCCTGCCTTGACGCCAGGGAGTTTGCCGACAAAGGCAAGACCGGTAACATTGTCCGTCAGCGTAAGCGTGATCGCACCATCGGTGAACTGATAACGCTTGTGCTGGACCGAGACTATGTAGAGGTCTCCGATACCAAGTTCTTCAACTCGGAACGAACCGTCAGCACCCGTGCGTACAGATTTCGCTGCACCGGTAGCTGCATTCGTAACGGTTACGAGGGCATTTGCTATCGGATTGCCTTGCTCTGTGCGGACCTCGCCTTCCACCGATACGTCAGCAGCCGTAGGGCCTTTGATGCGGGCGATAGTCGGGTCAAGGATACCTACGTTCTGAAGCTGCAGGAAGCTTCCCGCCGGCGGCGTATCGATGCCGAAGATGCTGGTGTTGGTCGCGTCAATTGCGTCCGACTTAACCGTTCCAACGATCTGTGCACCGCTAGCGATGGTCTGATTGTAGAGGATCGTACCATCTGGATGCGGCACGCCGCCCGGTCCAAGAAGATTGATCAATGTACGAACCTTGACCTGAATGCGTCCGCCAACCGGAAGGAATGCACCTGAAGCCAAGAGATCCGACGTAGAATCGTTTCCGAGTCCGTCGTAGCTCGTGTTACGGGTGGCAATTGCTCCACCGCTTGTGATCGTAACGGTATTCGATGCCGCAACCAGCGTCAGGTTTCCTGTTAGAACACCATCAACAGCACTGATCTCATCACGAATGTTGAAGTTGGAAACATTTACCGGGCTGTTGTTTACATAGTCGATCGTCCATTCAAGCGTGTCACCGGCGACCAATGAAGGACCGCCCTGACGTACGTTGAATCTGCGAACCGATTTGTAACCAAGAACGGTTGCCTGCTGAAGGCCGCATGACGTTGGACGCGTTACGGGCACAAAGACGGCGTTCAGGATCATTCTCTGGCCGTTCAGCCTTTCGATCGCTGATGCACCTGACTCGGTTCTCGTGTAATCGTGGCCGCCGAGCTCAAATACCGCACTGCCCGGGGTTCCGGCAGCACCAAGTTCGGAAACTGTCGCGACGAATTTCGCTGACTCGTTACCGCTATTGCGAACCGAGACGCGGTTACCGTTTGCGGCACCGCCGTTGGGAGCATACCCATATTCGGTTATTGCGCCGTCCTGGTTGGCGAGAACGCCGATGAACTGGTTGAACGGCATCGCGCCTTCAGGATAGATCAAGGCCGTGTTTACAGCTGTATTGTCATTTGTGCCGAAGACCGAATATCCAGCGTTGTTGGTCTGGAAGTGACCATTGACGTTGTTTTCAAACGTGTCTATAGAAGCACACTGCAAGAGCAGGTTGCCGCCGCTGATGACGAACTGCTTGTAAAGGTTCACGAACGCCGACGACGTCGAGTGTGCCTGTGTAGCAAGCGTGTAACACGATTGCGTGTTGATGATGTCATCGGTAACCGAGTCGAAGTTCGGGATACCGGCAGCCTGGAAAAGGGTCTGGTGAACGCCGGTTCCGAAGTTGCCTCCGTCTGGCCCAACAGCGATCTTCGGCTTATGGGTTAGCGTGTAGCGAACATCTGCGGTGGTAGGCTGAGTCGTTTTGTACACTACAACATCCGTACCACCCGAATTGAAAGTCGTGATCAAGCTGCGAAGCGCAGGTGTATCATACTCAACCGGAATAATGAAGGGGCCACCTGAAAAGCTGACCGTTCCATTTGCCGAGCCGGCACTTCCGTTTATGCGGGTAACAGTGGCCGAAAAGTCTTCGGCATCCTTTGCCTTGCCCGGTTTAATTGCCCATTTGACCGGAATATTGTTCTGGAGGAACAAGTTCGCTAGGCCGTAGGCGCGAAGGTTAAAGGTCGTGCCGCCAGCATTTCCCTGATTGACGTTGTCCATTGGGATAACCAATGCACCCGTGGCGATGTTTTCAGCCGGAGGCGGCACGTTAGGTGGAGCCTGGGCCGTTACGGCCATGGCGATCAAGCAAAGCACGAAAATACCTGCAAGTGCATTGCCGGCCATTTTTCGCACTGATCTCATCTCAAAGTGGGTTCTCATAGTAAATAACTCCTCTCTCAATTTCAAAAACGAACAACGGCAATTAATAACTCCAAGAGTAAATCCTCTCCAATGTCGCTCTGCAGCCTCATGCCGGTTGCTGCGAGCAGACGCAAAGTCAAATAAGTCTTTTGTTTAGAACGTGTCCGCATAACTTCCCGACCTCCGATCACAATCGATCGGTGTTTTGGTCAGGAATTGGCCGCTATGTAGCTTGACGGACCTTTTTTCCTTTTTTGCAAGATATATTGAATCAGGTATCTCTTCCAAAAAATGTACAAATTTTACATAACAGTTTCTATACAAGGTTTTCGACCTGATGGTCGTTCGTCGGCAAAATCGAAAGGACTGCCTTAGCCAATCGGCTCAGACAGTCCCTTCTTTGACCAATTAAAACAGGCCTTGCCTTACCTCTTACCTCGGCTCACCGTTTCCTTGCTCTGGGAACCCTTTACGACCCTTGTTCCAGTAAAGGTCAGTCCAACAGCATCCTCGGAAAGAGTCAGCGTTAAAGGCTCCGTCGGGAAGCTGTAAAGCTTGCTCTCTACCCTAATAAGGTAGAGCCCACCAGCAGTCAGATCACCGATGCGGAAGAAGCCTACAGAGTTGGTACGAGCCGATCGAATTTCGCCCGTTGAGGCATCCACCACCGTCACGAGTGCATTAGCGATACCGGCACCTGTTTGCGACACTGCCCGGCCTTCAACACTCACATCTGCTGCCGTCGGAGCTATCGGAGCAGCCGTCGGATCAATGATGCTCAAATTTTGCACCTGACCCACGCTGCCCACCGGCGGCGGATTGCTGTCGAAGATCGAGGCATTCGTAGCGTCGATTGCATCCGATTTGGTGTTATCGGTCGGAAGGATCGTCTGGCTCCGCGCCTTTGTCTGATTCAGCAGAATGTAAGGTCGTGGAGTGTTAAGCTTGACGATCGTTTGAACCTTGATCTGGATGCGACCGCCAACCGGCAGGAAGGCTCCATCAGCAAGCAGATCGGAAGTCGAATCCTCGCCTACACCGTCATACACAACATTTCGGGTCCCCGTGGCACCGCCAGATGTAAAGCTCACCACATTTGATCCCGGTACTAGGATCAGGTATCCGGTCGGATCATCAGCAAAGTTCAACTCACCGATAATGTCACGGACCTGAAAATCAAACTGATTTGCCTGACTATTGTTAAGGTAATCAATGGTCCACTCAAGAGTATCGCCGCGTGCAACCGGAGGTCCGCCCTGTCTTGGGTTGATCCTTCGGACCGACTTGTATCCGACGACTGACTGAGGAGACGGCGTACATACCGTACCTGCTGGCACCATGACCGCGTTTAGGAGCATACGCTGTCCGTTGAGCTGGGCCAACTCAGTGTCTGTCTCGCCGCCGTCATCATCTCGGGCATAGTTATGGCCACCGAGTTCGAATACCACGCCGCCCACGCCGCCGCCGAGTTGAGAAGCGGTCGCGACGAATTTCTCAGCATTTGCACCGGTATTGGCTACCGACACCGTATTGTTGTTCGCCGGCCCAGCTCCCGGTGCATACGTGTACTCGGTCACCGCGCCGTCCTGATCGGCCAACAAGCCAATGAACTGGTTGAAGGGCATGGAACCGACAGGAAACGCAAAAGCGTTGCTGTTTATCTCGTTGGCAGGAACATTGCTCGTAAAGAGCGTGTAGCCGTTGCCCGTTGTTTGAAAGTGTCCATTGACGTTATTTTCAAATGTTCCGACCGACGCACACTGCAACAGGAGGTTGCCACCGCTCTGAACGAACTGGCGGTAAGTGTTCACAAACTCTGGATTTGTCGAGTGAGCCTGGGTTGCCAAAGTGAAGCAGGCGCCTTGATTCCCAATGTCGCCTACATTCGAGGTGTAGTTGGATATTCCCGCCGCATCAAAGATCGACTGATGAACGCCGCTGCCGAAGTTTCCGCCATCGGGTCCGATCGCGATCTTCGGTTTGTGCGTCAAGTTATACCGCACATCGACCGGCACATCTGCGTTCGTCACATAGACGGTAACGGGTGTGCCGCCGCCGTTAAAGGTCGATATGAGATTGCGCAAATTCGGAGTGTCGAATTCCCGAGCCACTGCGAACGGGCCGCCAGAGAAGCTTACGCCTCCACCTGCGGTCCCGGCAGCTCCGGAGATCCGGGTCACGTCAACTGAAAAATCAACGTCATCCTTGGATTTACCCGGCTTGATGATCCATTTCACCGGTATGCCGTTCTGCAAAAACAAGTTGGCGAGGCCATAGGCCCGAAGGTTGAAGGTCGTTCCGCCAGCATTCCCTTGATTGACGTTGTCCATCGGAATGACCAAGGCTCCGCTAAGGAGGTTCTCTTGGGCGGGCGCCGGGTTAACCGGCGGTTGAGCCGGCAAGCCGACTGAAAAAACCATTGTTGTTAATATTAATGCCAGGATCCTGCGTGGACTTGTCCATCGCGTTCCTTTCATATTGTGGGTCATCATAGATTTACTTTGCTCCTGTACAAAAGATCAAAAGCGAAAAACGGCATATCGTTTTGCTCCTAAAGGAGATGTCGTCAAGCTCCATGCCTTGCTGCCGTGAAGCAGGCTATGGCATCAGGCTGTTTCCACGCTTGAGGCGTGTAACAGCTAGAAGCACAATAGTTTGCAATAGTCGGTAAAGTTACCGCTTCTTACGCACTAGAAAATATTGCTTAATCAAGCTTTTAACATAAGTAAATTTCAAAGTAAACCCTTTTTTGTACATATACTTGCCCTGGCTCGGTTAATTCAAAGCCATAAGATAGTTCCGGGCCATTTAATAAAGTGTACGGAGTCGTGGCTGTGTATGGTTTCATACACTACATCTGGTGGTCTATCCAAATTCAGCCATTGTCGCCCAGCCGGGTTGGTGGAAAAACAAAAAAGCCTGCCCGAATGAACGGACAGGCTAGAAAGCGGTCGTGCGCGGACCGATCGAAGGTCAGTTACGGACTATCGGCGTACCGACAAACGCGGCGGCAGTAAAATCCTCGCCGAGGGTAAAAGCGTAGGGACTGTTCGGGAACTCGTACCGTTTGTTCTGAACGCTCAAGATATAGAAATTTCCAACCTCAGCATCGGTGAACGAGTAGTATCCAAAAGCATTTGTGATCGCGACTTGGGGCTCACCACCTGCGGCATCCCGGAGTACGATCCGTATGCCCTTAAGGGCGCGCCCATCATCTCGCAAAATCTGACCGGAGATCGTCGCATCGCCTGCGGTCGGGCCGGACGGGGCCGTGAACACCATCAGATTCGGAGATCCGTCCGACATCGGATTCATCTGACCGCTTGTTGCCTCGCCCAATAGTGCAGAAGAGGTTTCCGACGGCGTGGCGTTTTGATTGTCCTGAAGAAATAGGGCAACCGTTCCAGCGACGTGAGGGGTAGCCATTGACGTTCCGTTAGCCGTAAAGGAAGCGTAATCGCTCCACGCCCATGCTGAGAGGATGCCAACGCCAGGGGCAAAGAGATCTACGCATGAACCGAAGTTCGAGAAGGCCGCCTTTACATCTGACTGATCCGAGGCTCCGACCGTGATGGCTGAAGGCAGCCGGGCAGGTGATACGTCACAGGCGCTCGCGTTTGAGTTTCCTGCTGCTACTACATAGGTAACGCCGGAATCTATAGAACCTTGGACCGCAAAGTCCATCAGCGGCGAGGCGTTCGACCCCATGCTCATATTGGCTACAGCTGGCGATTGGTGGTTTGCGGTGACCCAATCAATACCTTCGACCGCACTGGCGACGGTTCCGATGCCGTTGCAGGCAAGTACGCGCACACCATGTATCCGAACATCCTTCGCGACGCCGTAGCTTGCTCCGCCGATCGTTGCCGCGACGTGCGTGCCGTGTCCATGACAGTCCTGACCATTCTGGCCATCGTAAACTGAATCATAATCCGCGGTAGCTCGGCCACCGAATTCGACGTGGCTGGTGCGTACACCGGTATCGATAACATATACATTCACACCAGCACCCGTCTTGACGTATGTGTAGGCACTGTTTAGGGGAACGTTACGCTGGTCAACTCGATCAAGCCCCCACGGAGCGTTGTTTTGGGTGGCTTCGATCGACACGAAAGAATCTTGTTCAACAAACAAGACCCGCGGATCGTTGCTCATCGCCTGAGCTGCCTTCTCTGTCAATTCAACTGTGAATCCTTGAAGGGCGTGACTAAACACTTTTCCGACTTGCCCGCCAAAGTCCGCAGAGAGACGGTTAGCCGTTTCATCCGATGCGGCGTTCTCTGAGCGAAGGGCCACCGGATCGAGCGCCACGATGTAGCGGTTAGCAACGGGATTCGAGCTCTTGCGGAACTTTGATTTTTGTCCTTCGATCTTGGATGGTAAGAGCGATACTGCGGCTGCTCCGACGGCTATCACCGTCAAAAGGATCCAAATTTTTTTCATTGGTTACTCCGGGAAGTTTTTAAGAAGATTTTTACTGAAAGGCCTGTTGGCTCTGAGTGAGGCTCGACTGGTAATATCGAGTAGTCAACAATGTATAACAAAAACAATACTGGGTCAACACTTTTTCTCGTTTTGACCTGAAAAAATGGGGGGTTCGGTCAAATTGAACGATTTTTTTACGTTTTCATTTTTTCCTGGAAAACGGTTAGAATTAGTCGTGATGAAGGGCCAAATTTAGCCAAAATCGGAGGGTGAATGGAAGAGATCTTGAAAGGACTTATCGGCAAGAAAATCGATGTGAATTGTGGCTCAAATGTCGTGTATCGGGGGGAAGTCGTTAGCGTCACGGCGGGCGTGCTACTGCTGAACAACGAAGAGGGACATGATGTCTATATCTCTACTGACAAAATTGCGGCGTTGACGGAAGGCAAGGATTTCGGCTCGCGTCCGGGCTTTATCGTTTAGTTTCAAAACAAAAATGCCCGGGAATTTTTCCCGGGCATTTCAATGTATCTGAGGACAGTCGTTACTGTACCGTCTGTCCTACAAAATCCACATCCGATAAGCCGTCGGTAAGTGAGATGGTTCTTTGCTTCTCGCCAAACTCATAGCTCTTGTGGCTAACGTTCAGTACATAGAGTTCGTTGACCTCAAGTCCTTGGATCGTGTAGTAGCCAAATGGACTGGTCAGGGTGATCCTTGATTCGCCGGTCGCCCCATTTATAAGAACAAGCTGCGCTTTGGAGATGCCATTACCGAAGCTGTCGACAACTCTGCCGCTTATCGACCCCTCGCCAGCCGTTGGGCCGGACGGGTCGCCAAAACAGAACGTCAAGTGGCTTATGCTTTGCTGAGCACCTGTGGCAAGGTTCGTGTCACCGCTGCTGAAGGGCTTGTACGGAAACACGTACGAGTCATTCCCCGCTTTCAGGATCACAGCCGTGATCGGTAGCTGGGAGCTCCATGAAGAGATCGACGAACCGCTTGATGACACGGTGAGCGAGCGATTCGGAGACTCGGGACCAATTACAAGTCGGCCGTTGCCCGAGCTGAACGGGAATGTGCCGTTTGGGGTTCCGAAATCGAGCTTCAATTCGTTGTTTTCGAGAATATGCGAAAAGCGGATGTCACCGACGCCGTTGGCGTGAAGCGAATTCAAATTCGTGCAGTTGACGTTTTGGTTGTTGAAGACAACCATTTGAACGGACGCGGTTGGGGCATCCGATACCGGCACCTCAAAACCAGACTTTACAGAACCACTATTGATCGCCTTCTGGCCGAACGAAGATCCGACTATCACGAAGGTCAAACAAAACACCGCTAATGAGCGACGAAAATTTAATAAACGCATATCTTAAACTCCTCTAGGGCAAAGGGCACGATGTGCCTAAAAACTCCTTATCTTGTGTAACCGCTCTAAACACACAATTGGACGGCGATTCCGGATTTCCGCTCACGAAGGCTAGGGCCTGATCCTTATATTCTGTCCGAATCCGATCAATTACATTCGGTTTGCTGCCGAACATCGGCGTTTAAGTTGGTTATAAACTCGATTCTATTACGGGAGACGCGAGGTGTCTATCAAAGTGCGCTAAAAAGCCCGGCATCAGTTACCGGGCTTTCATCTTCAATTTGTTAGAGAAAAACTATTCTACTGTGGGTGTCGCTCCGACAGTCAGTCGTCTAAACCCGTTGATCCGCTTTTCCCAATATCCTTTGAATGGTGAATAAGTGATGCCTTTGCTCGAGGAGGCGTGATAGAAACCATTCTCGTCGGCGACGATTCCCATGTGGCCAAGATTGTTCAGGAACACCAACGTACCAAACTTGTAGCGTTCATTTCCCTCCACGGGTGTGCTGGCCGCCCAGAGTGACCGAGCACTTGCGCGTGTGAAGTCGATGCCGGCATCGCGGAAGACGCTCCAGACAAAACCTGAGCAGTCATATCGGTTCGGGCCGGATGATCCGTAAAGGTAGGGAGTTCCGAGCCGGGACTGGATCCCACTCATGATCATCGACGAGGCTCCACGATCGTAAACCATTCGTCCGGCTGCGATCGCGGCCATCGCCGGGCTGGCCATAGCTGTCTTCTTCACAAGCGGCTGAGGCTGGGCTGAAGGCGGAACCACGATGTCGTTTGTAAGTGTCGGACGGATGGGCCGGCTGCTTGATTGGACTGTAACGGTAGGAGGCTTTGGTGCTGAAGAAGGCGGTATGGGCTGATTCAAAGGCCGGCTCGACGATGTCGTAACAACTCTCTGTCGGTCTTGGGCAGCAACCGGGCTGGTCGCGCCGAGCAAAAAGGAAACAGCTAAAAGCGTGATTAACGCAGCCTTCTTTAGATCTATCAAAACTTGTCCTCCAATGGCCAAAAGGAAATCCCTTTGACGTCGAAGCCCGGATCAGGAACTTCGACCTAGAAAAAGCAATTCTGCGAAAACGGCGATCGTTTCCTACTCAAAAAAGCTGTTAATTTTCTTTAGTATTTACTGTCGGCTACTGGGATTTTCTCAAAACAGAGAAGGATCTGTATCGAATATTGGTGGATCAGATCTGTTAGCCAAGGACTAGGCTAGCACTTCGGTGCAAAGTTTGGCAAGGAGGAATGACCTTTCGCGCGAACGGGCTGGCGTCTCCCCTTCGTTTCGAAGATGAGAACCCCGCCGCCTTTCACCTTCCGAGCCCCTAAGTTGTCCTGTCGTATGTCTCAAAATAGGCACAATCGCAACAGGCTTCCAAAATTAAAAAATACCCGGCAAGAATTGCCCGGGTATCTTACGAAAAAGCCTGTATTTTACTGCCTCTAGGCTGAGAACGATGTGCCGCAGCCGCAGCCGCCGGTCGCGTTCGGATTCTCGAACGTAAAGCCTGAGCCCATCATGTTCGTCGTATGGTCGATCGTGATGCCGTTCAGATACTGGGCCGAGAACATGTCTACAAAAAGACGCACGTCCTGCTGATTAAGGATGAAGTCGCCCGGCTTCGATTCTTCTTCGATGTTGAGGCTGTATTGAAAGCCCGAACATCCACCCGGAACAACCCGAACCCGAAGCCCGGCCGTTTCCGGCAGATCTTCCTCACCGGCAAAGAACTTTTTGATCTCTACACCGGCACTTGGAGTTACCGTAAGCTCGACTGAAGGTGCTGCAACTGCTGACATACTAAATTTGTCTCCCTATCGAAATTTTGGACACGCTCGAACGAATCCTTACCTTAAAGTAGATATTAACCCAGAGACTGCCAGAAAATCAACCATTAGCTAACGCCGAGGCGGTGCTTTGTGAACTAAAACCTGATCGATATGGCAGTGCCGACCGATCCCTCGAACCGAAAATCACCTGACCACTCCTGATTCACGCTGTTGTTCAAACCGACTGATGCCTTTAACGTCCATTTGAAATTCTTACGATTGATGAGCGTCGCACCAATTCCCGCGTTCAGAAAACCATGGGTCGGGTCGAGCAGGCTGATGTCGAAAGCATCCAGTACCCAATTCGGCAATTTCCCCTGGAGCTTTGTCTTAAACAAAAGTTCGTTCACCAGATGCGATATGAACGAAGGCGAAAGTCCGACCGCATCGCCGATACCGGCAAGTGTCACCGTCAGGTTATCAATGTGGACGTTACACCTGATCTGATTGATCTTAGGAAAGTTGGCGACAGCCAGATGAAGGGCGGAGATGTCTACTGTAATATCCTGTCCCAACCGGTTGTCAAAGGGAACCGAGCCCGTGCCCATCAGCGGCCTATCATTGATAAACGGCCGATATATCTCGCGGAATCCCAGCCCTTCGGTTGCACCGAATGACAGAGCAAGAGCCCAGTGCTTGCTCCAGTCGCTACCGGTTCCTTCGACGAATGCCGGCTTCCCATCAGCTGTCGTATTCCTTAGCGTCGAGATCAGCTGTTGTCGATCAGCAACAATAAAGTCAATTCCGTCCAGCGTGTTCCGGTGAGCGACAACCGGGTAGAAATGCCTGGTTACCATCGGTTCGCCCCGTTCATTTACCGAATGCTCCAGTGCCTTCGCATCCGAGATTATGTGTTTATCAAGCTGAATGCCGGGAGTGAAATAGGTAAGCCTGGTGCTGATCTTATCAAAAACGGGCTTATTATCCATGGTCCGGACCATCTGTTGGGTGCTCGTGAAGGGGCTATTCGGCGGAGCCATCAGCTTGGCTTGGTCAAGTTTCCCGATCACCTGAGCCGCAACCTTCCGCGGATCCAGATCCGGAGTAGGCTGATTCATCTTCGGTATAAACCTGTCTGGCAACATTGATAAGAACCTCCTTAATTTCTTTTTACCAATTAGACGTTCAGGCTATCGGTCATTTGCCTAACGAGATTAATTAAAGACCTTCTCTGCTCACCGAAGACCTGATAAGGAGTCCAACAATTCTTGATCTTTGCTTATCAGGTAGCCCACGAATATCAGTGTATGAAAAAACGCCAGCCCTATCGAGAGCAGACTACGCGTACTCCTTCTTTCGCATGCAGAAAAGATAGCGAGGACACTGGTATCATCGGCCAATTCTTCTTGTGTCGGCTTGAACAGGATCTTTGAACCCAGGAAGAATGAGAAATACGACACTACAAGGATCGCGAGTATTGCCGGGAATCCAAAGGTCTGAAAGGTCTCGACGGGACCGATGGATGTTGTTACTGCTCCTACCCAAAAGAACACCGTCAAAGCGATGCAGAATAAAGCAAGCCAAGGCCGATCATCCCTTTCGACGAAGTTCGCGGATTGTTCGGCGGCATGGGCCTTGGCTTCCTGATAGGTGGAATAGAGATTGAATACCCGCTTTAACATAGGAGAAAAATCGCGATCCAGAAACTCAAGGTAGTTCACGCCCTCGACATGATCACAAGCTCCGGTTTCATTGCCTCGATAGACACGTGACGGGCGACTTCTTCGGCTACTTTGCGGAAAGCCGCCGACTGAGGTGAGTCCGGTGCGGAAACGACTACCGGAATGCCGCTGTCGCCGCCTTCGCGGACTTCCATACCGAGCGGGACCTGGCCGAGGAAATTGAGGCCGTATTCATCGCACAGTTTCTGGCCGCCGCCGCTGCCGAAGATCTCGTATTTATTGCCGGTGTCGGGTGCGATGAAGTACGACATATTCTCGATCACGCCTAGGACTGGAACCGCTACCTGCTCGAACATCTTTACCGCCCGGCGAACGTCTGAGAGCGAAACTTCCTGCGGCGTTGTGACTAAGACCGCTCCCTGGACTGGTACGAGCTGTGCCAGCGAGAGTTGCACATCGCCTGTTCCCGGCGGCATATCGACGATCAGATAATCGAG
>JANNNS010000114.1:0-14501 GCA_031398645.1 Acidobacteriota bacterium | reverse complement strand
CCTCGGTCGAAGGCTTGAAAAACCTAATGGGAGACAGCCTTGCCAGCTTCTCCGCCTTGTTCCGGGCGGTGCTGCTGCTTCATGGAGTTCAGCCGCCTGCGATAAAGCACGAGATCGTGGCATTGACGGTGCAGACCCTGGGCCTGGACGGAGCGGTGTTTGAGAAGATCTTCAATATTCGTGAGAATAATTTCGCCGGAAAACTAGAGGAAGTGGAGGCCAATGCCCTGTTTGGCGAGTATATGGAGCAGATCGAAAAAGTGATAGATTCGGTCGATGCAGTTGGGAAATCGTAAATCGTAAGTTGTTGATGTTTGGTCGTTTAAGGCGATCAACAATTGACGATCAACACGGAACAATTAACTTTTTATGAGGAGAAGAATTATGAAAAGAACAATATTATTGTCGATCGCATTATTTGCGGCATTTGGCCTGAGCGGATGCAGTTACAACGATCTGACCGCAAAACAGCAGCAGGTCAAGGGTAAGTGGGCCAACGTGGAAAGCTCGATGCAGAGACGGGCAGATCTGATCCCGAATCTTGTTGAAGCAGCGAAGATGGCCGGCGTCCAGGAACAAGAAGTGTTCGGCCAAATAGCCGATGCTCGGTCACGGTTGCTGAATGCTCAACAGGCTCAACCCGCAGGAAGTGAAGGGGATAAAACTCCCGAGCAGAAACAGGCCGTTATCGAAGCCAACAACAGCTTCGGCGGAACCATCGGACGCCTCTTGAGCCTGCAGGAAAACTATCCGGTCCTTCGCTCGAACGAATCGTTCTTAAAGCTGCAGGATGAGCTTTCCGGCACTGAAAATCGGATCAACACAGCACGTATCGACTTCAATGATGCAGTGACGACGTACAACACTACCAGGAATTCATTCCCGGCAGTGCTCACGGCAGGTTTGTTGGGCTTTAAGGAAGAACCGTTCTTCCAGGCGGATGAAGGTGCCCGTCAGGCACCGAAGGTAACCGATGCAAATTCGCTAAGAAGGCCGACGACGGCTCCTAACGCTCCTGCGGCACCGGCGACCAACGCTCCGGCTGCAAATGTTCCGGCGGCGAATGCTCCGGCTGAAAATAAACCGAATTAGTCTCTAGAAACCGCGGGAACTGCACATTGAGCAGTGATCACAAGGCTTGTGCGGCTCGAACGTACAAGCCTTTTCATTCTTGAGGCCGTCGATTATCTGGTCAGCGACCGCCTCGAGGACGGCGAATTTCTCCTGGCTGGGATGAATCGAATTGCCGATTGCGGATCGCGGAACTGATGAAGCTTCCAGCTTATCCAGGCGATCATTTATCTTCCCAAGGCTTGCAAATACAGCCGCAAGATCACTCTGCTGATCCGCTTCCAGCAGACGTGCGATCCGTTCAGCAAGTTCTTGAGTCTCAGCCATTTTCTCTGGTGGTCTTAGCGATCGAAGTCGTGAGCTTTATAAGTTCAATACAGTCCTCGTTTATAGAATCATATTCTTTGTCGCCGAGGAATTTTCCTTCGTGGAGGATCAGCAGCCAGAATTCAGTTTCGTTCGCCCTCTTCATCGCAGCAAACATCTCCGAAGAAAATACTTGACGCGATTCGGCCTGCGTTGCCTCTCTTACATGCTTTGCGATAAAGGTCCCCGAAATTAGTACTTGCTTGCTCAGCACAAACTCGCGACGCTCATCCGAAAGAAATCGGTAGAGTTTGGCGATGCGAAGAGCAAACTTGATCGCTTTTTCGAGGACGAGACTCTTAGACATCTGTATGCTTTCTGGCAGTTAAAAGTTCTTAAGTGAAAAGTTAACAGTTGCGATCGAACCGTTAACTTTTCACTGACAAACTATTAACTGAAATCTAAATGGAAATCAGCCCGCCGGCAGAAGATCCACATAGTCCACAACCCCAACGATCGCCGAATCGATGGCCGCTCCTGCCTTACCTGTCGAGGCGGTCGAGGCTGACCATCCTTCCTGAACGATAACAACAATGTCACCCTCGCCCGAGCCGACTGAGTCAAGAGCCAGGCACGTGTAGTCCATGTCGTCGCCTTCAGGCGTTATCTGCCGGCACAGCATCACACGGGTTCCCTCGTAACGCTGATTCTTCTGCGTTGCTACAACATTTCCGATAACACGAGCGATGAGCATTATGTCGCGTGAACTTCGAGGTTTCGCATGTGAGCGTCCGAATCGATGATGCCGACAATGGTGCAGTCTGTGGGCGTTTCGTCTCGCTTAAAGGGGAAGGAAGCCTCTTTACCCCGGCACCAAAATACGAGCTCGCCAACGCCGACTCCGACAGAATCGAGTGCGACCATTGGATTTCCCTTATCTTTGAGATCGGCATCTAACGTCTGTACGATCAGAAACTTACGGCCTTCGAGGGCTTCGTTCTTAATGGTCGAGACGACAGTTCCGATGACACGGGCGATCTGCATTTTTATCTTCCGGAACGATTGTAATTTGCGTAGGCTATCGCAAGGAAGGACGTGATCAGCAGAACGCTGAACTCCATCCCATTACGGCCTCCACCAACAACGAACCAACCCTCTTTCCAATGAACGAGTGCCACACCAGCAGCTAGATGCAAAGCAAAAACCAGTGCGAGGATCCAGGCATAAAAACCGGCAGCCAGCAGAACACTACCGATGAGTTCAAATAGGGTGATCGCCCAAGCTATAAAGAATCCAAGCGGAAAGCCCTGCGAAGTGAGAAAACCTCCAAAATCATCAACCGTTCCGTTGGCTATCCTTGCGGCACCATGAATAAACATCAGCACGCAAAGAACGAGCCTAACAAACACAAGGGCGGACGACTTGTTATCTGATCCAAGCATCAGGATTTCTTCTTCAGTTCCTCAATAGTCACCTTCAAGCGTCCCGCATCGGGAGCGGTTGGAACCAGATCTAGATATTTCTGAAGTTCAGCCGCCGCTTCCGCGTTTCGATTGGCCTGGGCATACAACCCACCCAGAAAACGATGGGCGAGGGCGACGCGAGCATCCTCTTTACCTGCTACTGCCGCCTTCAACGCAGTTTCTGCATCGCGTGTATTCTTTAGGTAATAGAGTGAAATACCAAGGTATAAGTAGGCCTCCGCAAAGTCACGCCGCTGTTTCAATACGTCAACGAAGATCGCCGATGCGACCTCGTAGTTCTTTCTGAGATATTGCGTATAGCCGACGGAATACTTGGCTTCAAGGTAGTCCTGGTCAATCGAGACTGCCTTTACGAACGACTGTAATGCCTTATCGAGACTGTTTTCCTTTAGGTGAGCACTCCCCTTTTCGAAATACGCGGCCGCGAAGTTTGGATAGATGGCTATGGCGTCCTCAAACAGCGTAACTGCAGCTTTCGGATCATCCTGACGAAGCTTCTCAACGCCGCTTATATATTTTTCGAGTGCAGCCTTGGGAACCCCTGCAAATCGCATATCGACGGCGGACTCGCTACGCGTGCGTCCCTCACCCTGAAGATGAACAGCAACCGAGAAGGTGCGGCCTGCGGGAGCGAAGCGGTCTATGGTAAGTGTTTCACTTTCCGACGGGAATCCCGCGACGACAACAGAGATGCGATAATTCCCGGCCCTAAGGCTTCCCACCTGGAATATGCCATTTATATCGGTCGTCGCGGTGATGCCGGAACTTTCGGCACTGCTTATTGAAGCCTTTGCTCCGATCGCAGGCTTGCCGTTCGGCAGATAGACGCGGCCCTGAATGCTGTAACTTCCGTCACCGTCAGCGGCCCGATTGCGGTCGCCGATCCCTTGAGCATTGCCAGTCAACTGGCCCTGCAAGACGCCCAAAATAGCCAAAGCAAAGAAGTAAAACGCTCGTCCCCTCATACTTTGTTCCTCGCTTAAGTGAAGTCGATGGTATCGATGACACCGATGATGGCCGAATCGACCGGACAGTCCTTATTCCCTTCGGCCAGGCGAGCCGACGATCCGCCGACCACGATAACCTTTTCGTGAAAGCCGGCACCGACGGTATCTACAGCGACGACATAGCCCTTCTGATCGGTGCCGTCGAGATCGATCGGCCTAACGATGAGAAGCTTCTTGCCATGAAGCCGTTCGTCTTTTTGCGTCGAAACGACGGTGCCCAAGATGCGTCCAATAATCATAAGAAGCTGGCAGACCGCGGAAGGCAGATGCCGAACCGCCGATAGACTGCCTTCTGCAAACCGCCTACTTCATCACAACCGGCAGACGCTCATCGACGCTCGAGTGTGGACGCGGGATCACGTGCACACTGACGAGTTCCCCCACGCGTCGTGCGGCAGCAGCCCCGGCGTCGGTAGCGGCTTTGACGGCTGCGACGTCACCTCGCACGATGGCCGTGACAAACCCTGCCCCGATCTTCTCATAGCCCACTAGCTGCACGTTCGCGGCCTTGACCATCGCGTCAGCAGCCTCGATCATAGCCACAAGGCCTTTGCACTCAACCATTCCCAATGCTTCTTGCATTTAGATTGCTCCCTAAATTTTCTAACTTGATATCTCGAAAGTTGTGCTAGTTTAACTCAATTTTGCCGCCTGGCTCAAAAGGTCGATCAACTCTTCCCGGGTGAACGCGATCTTCGCTCCGTTCGTTTCGACCGTCGACTGGCAGCCGGGACCTGAAATTCCCGCGTCATGCAGGTATCCACAAGACTGACAGCGAGCCGCTTCGCCAAGAAATCCAGCCTTTTCACGAATATGAATTAGCTTTTCAATGGCATCTGCCGGCAGGTCGTTCGCACCGCCCAAGGCCTTTGCGAGGATCGCGATCTTGGCGGTGTGTTCTAGCGTTTCCAATCGATCGTAAGCTTCCCACAAGTGCTTGCCGTACGCGACGGCTCCGTGATTCGCCATCAGCAGAGCATTATGTACTCCGACATACAGCTTCATAGCGTCAGTCAATTCATCGGTCGACGGCGTGCCGTAGTCGGTAAGAGGCACGCAGCCTAAGGTCAGCACTACCTCAGATAATATCGGTTTATCGATAGGCAGGCCGGCGACCGCAAAGGCAGTCCCGTGCGGCGGATGAGCATGGCAAACCGCGCGAATATCCGGCCGCATCTGGTAGATCAGCAAATGCATCGCCAATTCCGACGAAGCCTTCTTATCGTTTAACGCATTGCCGTCCATGTCTGTGATCGCCAGGCAGTCTTCGGTCATGCGTCCCTTCGAGGTCATCGTCGGCGTCGCAAGCACACGACTTTCGTCCAGCCGAATGCTCACATTGCCGTCAAACGCGACCACGTAGTTGCGGTCGTACAGCAGCTTACCAATCTCACAGATCTGTTTTCGGGCGGCGGACTCTTCCATTACTTTTCGACACAAACCTCTCTGTAAATGAGTTTTCGTGGAACTGGACCTTCAACTGTTCTTAGTTCACGCTCAAGTTCAATCAAAAGCTCACGCTTTTCGATCTCACGCTTCAACGACTCGATGCGCAGAGAAACCGATTGAGATTTACGAACTGCCTTCTTCCTTGATCGTAAATAGTATCGAAGCTCTTTTTTAAGAAGGTCAAGTGCCTCAATCTCATCAGGATCATTTACCTCGTCAGGTTGAGGGAAACACTTCAGATTTTCGATCTCTTGCGGTCGCAAGCGAACAACCGGATTCGACTGAATGGGCGGATTCTGTCGCTGCGCAAAGGAAGCTTCGATCTCAAACCTCGTCGACGCTTGCCCAATTGCGAATGCAGTCAGGAAACAGATTAGGCAATGGGAAAAGAATCGGACTTGCATCGTTCAGAAATAATTAAAGCCACAGATTAACATAACCGAACATTCGGCGATAACCTGTGGCAAGCAATACGCAACGTGTCGAGCCTAAAGACTAATAAATTGTAAACGTGTATTCGAGTGTCTTGGTTGCCGTAACCGGCCGACCGTCGACCTTCTTGGGCTCAAACCTGATCTGGCGAGCAGCTTCAACGGCCTTTTCGTTTAATCCATCAGGAAGGCCGCGAACGACGCTCACATTTCCGACCTTTCCATTCGCCAACAAGGTCACCTTAACAAGTACCGACCCTTCAATTCCATTTTGACGGGCCTCATCGGTATAGGCAGCCTTTACCGTGGAAATTATTCGCAGGCTCTTCGTCTTGCTTTCCGATTCAACAGCATCCAAACCCCGTCCCTCGTCGGATATCCACTTAGATCCGTAACAAACCGCCATTCCGCCCATCCCAGAGCCCGAATCAGAACTCTCGGATGAGACTTGAGTCGGCAACGCGGGAGAAACCTCAGCCTCAGAACCGGTAAGAAACCAAACCGATGCCGCCCCGATGACGAAGGTAATCAGGGAGAATGCCAAGTATAAGGGTGTGAGTCGTATGAGCTTCATTTAGTAAGAATGAAACCACAGATTAACCCAACATTCGGCGTTAACCTGTGGCTTGAATTGTCGAATCTGAACTACTTGTCGATCAAAACCCTGTGTCTCCTCGGTGCTGGCGGCGGAGGAGGAGGCGGAACGTCTGCCTCGAAGTGACCGGGCCCAGCGTTTATCGTCCAGTCGGTCTTCATGCCTGCCGCTTGTTCCAACTGGCGGCGAAGATCGGCGTTCTCACGCTTGATCCTCTCGTTCTCATAGCGAAGCTGCCTTGATTCACGGCATTTCTTAGAACTCCGCTTAAAATTGAAGGACGGTGCCGAAATGTTTATGAAAAAACTGGCAATGAACAAGCCGGCGGCAAAGGTCAGCAAAAATGGTAGAACTCTTTTCAATACTCCAAGGTACAGCATGCAATTTCACCTCATGAAAGCTTATGTCAATGTTTACGCCGCGTTTTCGAATTCGGTTTCAAAAATTAAGGCCAACTCCAATTTCTATTCTATCTCTTTCCGCGTCGGCAGAAAAGCTTTTTGTTGCCGTCGTGGAAAAGAATTGCCGCTTCAAAAACTTTCTGAACCGGATCGTCCTCTGATCAACGCGTAAATTGGTTGGCAATCCATTAAGGTGGATGCCGAAAACAATTCCGGCCGTTGCCCTGCTATAAAATTTACACTACAATTCCCGTTTCAAGTGTGAAACGATGATAGCCTTTCTCTCAGGAAAACTTATAGAGAAGAACGCCAACTCGGTGATCGTCGATGTTGGCGGCGTCGGATATGATGTGTCGATACCGCTGTCTACCTTTTATGAGATCGGCGAGGTCGGGTCGGACGTTCAGCTTCGAATTTTTACTCACGTCCGGGAAGATGCGATCCAGCTTTTCGGTTTCAGCACGGTCCGTGAACGCGATCTATATTTGAAACTCATCTCGGTGCAAGGCGTCGGGGCCAAATCGGGCATAACGATGCTTTCAGGAATGAATGCGGACGAGATCATCGCGGCCATTCGAACAGATAACATCGCCAAACTGACAGCGATTCCCGGCGTTGGCAGAAAAACAGCCGAGCGTCTTATCATTGAACTTAGAGATAAGGTAGATCAGCTTGCGTCGGGTGTTTCTGCCGGAGCATCGACTGAGGCCGGGGCTGCGATCGGCTCCGACGGTGTTTATGACGACGCTCTGTCCGCCCTCGTAAATCTCGGCTACCAAAAGAACGCCGCAGAGAAAGCTCTCCAGCAGGTGCGGCAGGACGGTGTCGAGCCGAATGTCCAAAAGCTTTTGAGAGCAGCTCTCCAGAAACTTGCAAAGTAGACGAATGCTCGAGATCATCGGTCACATTCGACAAGACTTTGCAGGGCTAGACCGGCGTGCCGTGATCGCTCTGACCTATACTGCATTTGGCCTTGCCAGCATTTTTTATCTGAAGAATACTGAGGCAGTCGCGGTGTTGCTGCAAGGCACGAGCCTTGATTGGTTTGGTGAACTGATAGCCTATTCGCCTGAAAATAACCTTCCTGGCCTCGTTTGGTGGGTCGCGGTCGTGACGGTCTTCTATTTCGTCATTCCCGTTTTGATAATTAAGCTCGTCTGGAAGGCAGACCTGGCGGATTTCGGCCTCAAGCTCGCTGTTGAGCCCGGCTTCTCGAAGTTGCTCGGAGCATGTATCGCGATAATGCTGCCGCTGACCTACCTGATGTCCCTGACATCGGGGTTTTCGGCCAAATATCCCTTTCTCCGGATCTACAATGGCGAACCTTACATCGGCTCGACGCTGCTAACATGGGAACTGATATACTTCATCCAGTTTTTCGGACTTGAATTCTTCTTCCGAGGCTTCCTGGTGCACAGCCTTAAACGCAGCCTCGGGCTATATTCGATATTTGTAATGACCGTGCCCTATTGCATGATCCACTTCGGAAAACCTCCAGCCGAAACGTTTTCCGCCATCGTTGCCGGAATCTTTCTCGGATGGCTAAGCTACCGGAACGGAAGCATCTGGCTGGGTCTGGTACTTCATTGCACGGTGGCTTTTTCGATGGATATTCTGGCTCTGCATAATAAAGGACTCATCTGGTGATCGCGACTGAAGCACTAAATATCCGCAACGAAGATCTAACGCCTGAAGAAGCAAAATTCGAGGCGACGCTTCGTCCTGTCCAGCTTGCCGAGTACATCGGCCAAGCGAAGGTAAAGGACAACCTGCGCATCTTTATGAAGGCGGCGTTGAAGCGGCGAGAGGCGTTGGACCATATTCTGCTGACGGGCCCGCCCGGAGTAGGTAAGACAACGCTTTCCAACATTGTCGCCAACGAAATGGGGGCGGCGTTGAAATCGACCGCCGGGCCGATAATCGAAAAGGCCGGTGATCTTGCGGCGATCCTGACCAATCTGGAAGAAGGCGATGTGCTTTTCATCGATGAGATCCATAGGCTGAATCCGGCGATAGAGGAGATCCTCTACCCGGCGATGGAGGATTACAGCCTGGACCTGATGATCGGCCAAGGCACGGCGGCGAGGTCGATAAAGCTTGATCTGCCGAAGTTCACCCTGGTTGGAGCAACTACGCGGCCCGGGATGATCACAGCTCCCTTGCGCGGGCGGTTCGGTATCATCTTTCACCTTGATTTTTACGGCATCGAGGAGCTGCAACAGATCGTCGAACGATCCGCCGGAATACTAAAAGTGGAGATCGATGCCACCGGATCCAATGAGATCGCTCGCCGTTCACGTGGCACGCCACGCATTGCGAACAGATTGTTAAGGCGTGTCCGAGACTACGCCGAAGTAGATCACGACGGACGGATCACAGAGCACGTGGCGAATGACGCTCTGAACCGGATGGAAGTTGACACCTTCGGCCTGGACGAAATGGACCGGAAATTTCTCTTGACCATTATAGAGAAATTCGACGGCGGCCCGGTGGGCTTAGGCACGCTGTGCGCCGCTCTCCATGAAGAGAAAGATTCCATCGAAGAGATAATCGAGCCATATCTTCTCCAGATCGGCTTCCTCAACCGGACGCCTCGGGGTCGGATGGCCACCCGGCTAACCTATGAACATTTTGGGCTGGAGATTACACAACGTACCGTACCAATAGCTCCAACGCTTTTTGAGTAGCTCGAAAACTCTTGAATCTATGCTGATTTAAGGATAAACTTCCGCAATAACTACGAAAGACCTGTCTTTGGCACATAGACTTTCTTGAGGTGCATTATGTTCCTGAAATGTTTACTCGGGCCGGCCTCAACGGCCTGGTTTTCCGTCGCGATGCTCTCGGCTACCTTCCTGTTCCCTGCCAATTCGGCCGCCCAAACCGCTCGGGCCGTGACCTCGATCGAACGACGGATCGACACTATTGACCGGCAAGCGAAGGAATTCGAGCGCGACAGTATGGGCCGGGAAAGAAAATTGAAACAAGATCCGCAGATCGCAAAAAGGAATCGGCAGATCAAGGTCGAAATAGAGGAAGATCTCAAGTCTCTTCAGGCCGCCTACAATACGATGGTGACGGCCCTTCACGGTGCGGCGGAAGTGAAAGGCGGGTCACTTCGCGAAAACTTCGAAGATGTCAGAAAGTCGGCGGTCCGCCTTCAGGCCAACCTGCAGCTTCCGGCGAGTAGTGATGAGGAAAAAGAGCCGAGCGATGCTGTCGTCGTGCCGAAAGATGAGCGAAAGGCTGTTAGTCTTCTGTGCCGCACTATCTTCGATTTCGTAACAAATCCGATGTTCGAGAGTCCTTCCGCGATCGACGTTAAGGACGGCCCAAAAGTTCGCAGCGGCTTAGCGGCGATAATCCTCATCTCCACCGATCTCTCGGGTCGCTTTCGGCCTGAATAAAACTAAAAACAGCCCCCGATCTGAGGGCTGTTTTCCTGATCATTCCTTAGCTCGATCCTAGTCGTCTTCCTCTTCAGCATCGCTTGCAAGCAGCGAAGCACTCGTTACAAGGTCGTCGTCGCCGCATTTTATCAGGGTAACACCCTGAGCACTTCGGCCAGTTTCGCGTATCTTGTCGACTCCCAGCCGAATAAGTTTTGCCTGCTGGGTGATTATCATGATCTCGCTGTCTTCTTCGACAGGAAACGCCGCGACGACCTTGCCGGTTTTCTCGGTCGTTTTCATGTTGATCACGCCGACCCCGCCGCGTTTGGTAAGGCGATAGCTGTTAACCTGCGTCTGCTTACCGAAGCCTTTTTCCGAGACCGAAAGCATCTTCTCGGACCCTTCCTGGGAAACGGCACACACGGAAACAACATAATCACCCTTTCGCAGGTTTACGCCACGAACACCCCGTGCGGCTCGACCCATAGGACGAACGTCGGTTTCCTGAAATTTGACCGCCATTCCGTCATGGGTGGCAACAAATATCTGCTGTTTGCCATCAGTTCGAATGACAGCAAGCAGTTCGTCGCCCTCATCAATGTTGATCGCGTTAATGCCGTTAGCCCGGATGTTCTGATAATCCGCCAACGCCGACTTCTTGATGACACCATTCTTCGTGACCATGGTCAGATAAACTTCCTCGCCAAAGTCGCGAACCGGCATAACGGCAACCAACTTCCGTTCTGAAGAAAGCTGGACCAGGTTAACAACCGCCTTTCCGCGAGCAGCCGCGGCGGCCTCGGGTATCTCGTGGACCTTGATCTTAAATACCTGCCCATCCTCGGTAAAGATCATTAGGTAGGCGTGGGTCGACGCAATGAATAAGTTCTCGACAAAATCTTCGTTCTTTGCCGTCGCACCCAACCGGCCTTTGCCTCCGCGGCCCTGGCGCGAATAGGTCGAAACAGGCGTGCGCTTTATATAGCCCGCCTTAGTGACCGTGATCGCAACATCCTCATCCTTGATCAGATCTTCGATAGAAAGCTCGACGTCCGCATCCACGATCTCAGTCTTTCTGGCGTCGCCGAAGGTCCGTTTCACTTCTTCAAGTTCATCGACGATCACTTGCCGAAGAACGCTTTCGTTCTGAAGGATATTCTCCAACTCAGCAATGTGTTTAATGATCGCCTCGTACTCATCAAGGATCTTCTGACGTTCCAGGGCCGATAATCTGCGAAGCTGTAAGTCAAGGATGGCCTGCGCCTGTATCTCGGTAAACTCAAGTCCGCCGATGACCTTCTGCAGATCTTTGAGGAACGCGTCCTGAGGTTTGGCACCGGTAATGCCCCGCCACGAACTCACTTCACCAAGCGTCGTAAAATTCGCCGTCAGCCATTGTTTCGCCTCGTCTACTGCACGAGCATTCCGAATAAGCGGGATGATGTAATCGAGAGCATCGATGGCCTTGTTCAAGCCTTCTAAAATATGTGCTCTTGCCTGAGCCTTCCTCAGTTCGAATTCCGTCCGACGGCGTACGACCTCACGGCGAAACTCCACGAACGCCTCGATCATCTGCTTTAGCGTCAGCACTTTAGGCTGTCCGTCGACGATCGCGATATTGATAATGCCAAACGACGACTGCATCGGCGTCAGCTTATAAAGCTTATTCAGCACGACCTGCGCGATCGCATCACGCTTAAGTTCGATGACGATTCGCATGCCGAGACGGTTCGACTCGTCACGAAGTTCCGATATGCCGTCCAGCTTCTTCTCGTGCACGAGTTCAGCGATCTTTTCGATAAGCCGGGCTTTATTGACCTGATACGGAATTTCTGTGATCACGATCGCGTCTTTCTCACGATCTCCTCGCCCGATCCTGTCAATTGCAGCACGTGCCCGCATTTGTATGATCCCGCGACCTTCGCGATACGCACGTTTTATCTCTTCGCGGCCATAAATAAAGCCGGCGGTCGGAAAGTCGGGTCCCGGAATATACTCCAACAGCTCATCGACCGTGATGGTCGGGTTACGGATCAAAGCGATCGTACCGGCAAGGATCTCGGTCAGGTTGTGCGGCGGTATTTTCGTGGCCATGCCGACCGCGATCCCTTCCGAGCCATTGACCAGCAAAAGCGGCACCTTTGTAGGCAGAACAGTCGGCTCACTTAGCGAATCGTCGTAATTCGGTTGAAAATTTACCGTTTCTTTCTCAATGTCGTTGAGAACTTCGTTGGCGATCTTTGCCAATCGAACTTCGGTATACCTCATTGCGGCCGGATTATCACCGTCGATCGAACCGAAGTTGCCCTGTCCATCCACCAGCGTGTAACGCATAGAAAAATCCTGCGCCATACGGACGACAGAATCATAAATGGCAGAATCGCCGTGCGGATGATACTTGCCCATCACGTCACCGACAGCACGAGCGGATTTTCGGTAAGGCTTGCCCGCCGTGTTGCCCGCCTCGTACATTCCGAACAAGATCCGTCGGTGTACTGGCTTGAGGCCGTCACGCACGTCCGGTAAAGCACGCCCGATGATCACGGACATGGCATAATCGAGATACGATCGACGCATCTCGTCTTCAATATTTATCTGGTTACGGTCAGTTAATGAATCCATTTGATATAGCTATTCCAGGCCCATTCAGAGGTATTTTGCGGACCGGGATCTAACAAAAGCAGGCGATTAAAAATGCTTGAAAAACCGGTTCGAATGATGTTACTATTTTACAGGCGTTAAGCCTGAATCGCAACTAGCTGTTACCTTTCGCTTGCACAGCAAACTCGCTCCCGGCACGTATTTTAATTGCCCGCCCCGACGTCTGATCCAACCCCGATCAGCACCAGATAAATGTCAACAACCTTAACTCAACCAGCCGAGAAAACAGGGATCAAAACGCCCGAAAAGGATAATCGCCGAATCCAAAGATACGCATTGTCCTTGCCGACCCGTGTTGAGGTTAAAGTCGACAACAAATTCTCCTGGAACGAGGTAACAAGGATGGAGGACGTGTCTGCATTCGGTGCAGGCTTCGTTCTGAAAAGGCCTGTAAAGCGAGGTCGCCTGCTGCAGCTTTCGGCTCCGATGCCGCGACAGCTTCGCTGTTATGATTTTCTCGAGCCGCAATACAAAGTTTGGGGGCTCGTTCGACGCTGCATTCCCATCACGGCGAACCCCGGTGCGGAAAGCTACGCGATCGGAGTTGCGTTCATCGGAAAGACCCCGCCGGCTGCCTTTGTCGAAAATCCTTCGAAGCTATACGACTTGTCGAATCGCGAGGACGGCGGACTCTGGCAGCTAGTCGAGGCCTCGGCAATGCCGGATGAGAGCGACCTGCCGGCGTACCTTCGGCGTCATACCCGTTTTGCGATCCCGGAAACGCTTGTTATTGAGTTGCTCGATGAAAATGGCGACGTGGCTGCGAGCGAGATGAGCGTGACCGAGAATGTTAGCCTTGGCGGAGCAGCAGTATTCACCTCGTTTAACGTGGAGGTTGGCTCCTTCCTTCGGGTAAGGAGCGAACGGCTTGATGCCTCGATCATCTCGGTGGTTCGGGGAAAACGTGTTGGAGCAGACGGCATTGTCCGCCTGCATCTTGAATTTATCGATCATTTATTCCCACTTGAGGGCATTGAATGACCAGGAACAATTAGAAGTTTGTTTTAGCGGAGGAGTTAATGTCAGCTCAAGTGGAAGAATTAACAGAAGTTATCAGCCCGGCCTCTACGCTGATGCATGCGGTCGTCAAGGCGAAATCAGAGGATGGGTCTCCCTGGAAAGAAACGGCTGAGGTCATCAGCGTGTCACCCACTGGTGCGGGTTTCTATCTCAAACGTGAGTGCAAGGCCGGCCGACTTCTTTCGATGATGCTCCCGGTCGAGCCGCATCTGCGTTGCTACGACCATGACAAAGAACTTTATCGGGTTTGGGGCCTCGTTCAGCATTGCCACAAGATCACATCGGATGACCCCGGTTTTCATATCGGTGTAGCCTTCATCGGTAAGACCGCTCCCGAAAGTTATCGGGCAGACCACGAACAGAGTTACCGCATTTGCGGCATGGACGAGGACGGCCTATGGAAGATCAAGGAAGCAGCAAAAGAATTTAAGCCTAGAAAGGACGCACGATTTTACCTTGCCGTAGAACATTATCTCGCGGTTGTTGACGGCCAGAAAACTTCTCTCCGCGGCGAAAAAGCGACGACAGAGAACATTAGCAAATGGGGAGCCGCGGTCCTGACGACTCTGGACGTGCACGTTGGCGACCGCGTGAAGTTCATCAGCGAACAGTATGATTTTTCCGGATTGGCCGTGGTCTGCAATCGTCGAGAACGGTCGGATGCACGGGCGACGCCCAGATCGT
>JANNNS010000078.1:0-10125 GCA_031398645.1 Acidobacteriota bacterium | reverse complement strand
CGTGGCCTTCGACTTCGGCGTTAAGACCAACAGCCTTCGTGAATTTTCGAAATTCGGCTGCCGAACGACGGTCGTTCCCGCCGGAACTTCCGCCGAAGACGTTCTTGCGCTAAAACCCGATGGTATTTTCCTGTCCAACGGCCCCGGCGATCCGGCTTCGATGCAACAGGTAGTTGAGGAAATCAGAAAGCTGACGGAAACCAAAGTCCCGATGTTCGGCATCTGCCTCGGCCATCAAATTCTCGGTCAGGTATTCGGCGGCGAAACCTACAAACTAAAATTCGGCCACCGCGGTGGCAACCAGCCCATCCAAGACCTGACCACCGGCAAAATAGAAATTACATCCCACAACCACGGCTTCGCCGTAAATGCGGATTCTCTGCCCGAAAACGTCGAGGTCACCCACATCAACCTAAACGACCAAACAGTCGCGGGCTTAAGGCACAAGACGCTGCCGGTCTTTTCCGTGCAGTATCATCCCGAGTCAGCCCCAGGGCCACATGACTCGGAGTATCTGTTTGAAAGATTTATTGAGCTGATGAAGCGGTAAGAATTACTGTTTTGACCGCAGAAGAATACAAGGTGGTTTGCAGTCAACCAGATGCGTTTGAACGCGGCGTGATCGAGGCTTCGGAACAAGAGCTTTTGTCGAGGCACGCGCCTTCGGCGGTGCTATTGAGGGCAGTCCTTCTGACCGCACCTATCCCAAAACCGCGTCTTCATAGCGGTGACAAACCGATGCTGAGCGTGACGGTTTTGACTATCGTGGACGCCTCCTCCTTTAGACCGAACACGGAATTGTACTCGACTCCACAGAGGCCAAATCGAACCCTCGGACAGAGTTTTCTGGGTGCGGAAAGACTTCTAAAGAATCGAGGGTTGCTGAGATGAGGGAGCATCAAAACTATCAGACCGAAGAATTTCTGGATTCAGCCCGTGAAATTGGGGTAAGTCTTGCCGTAGAGGGTTTCCGCCTCGATTCGATAAAAGAGCTAGGTTACGCCCGTTTCGTTACGTTCAAAAAAGGTGAAACGGTAGTTGAGTTCTTGTTTGGACCGCCTGAATGGAACCCCGAGATGATTGTTTATACTGCGAAAGGAAAATTCGCCTTTGAAGATTTATTCGCGATTCCTGAAATCTCAGATTGGTTGAATGAAAACAGATACGTGCAGTCCGGATCTCGTCGAGACATTTATAGCGAAATGCTGTGGAGTCTAAAATTACTGAAGGCGTCGCTCCCGCTAGTTGCGTAACAGCAACATCCGACCCGACAACATCCGTGCTTAGTAACAGGGGTAAAGACTTCCGCGATGAGGATAAATGAGTGGGCATTCCTCACTTCTCTTGAAAAAGAGCCGCCACGCATTTAAGAATTTCGCTGGTCTTGGTGCCACTTAGTTCGCCCACACTCTTCGTCATTATTCCGGTACTGGCGGTGAAAAGTTTTGCCGGCCGAGCATAGCTGAGAGCTATAAGCGAGCCCGAAGAAAAGTCAGAACTAGTGATCCTGATAGCCTGCCGGTCGGTATATGATTTACTTGTTATCTGGCAAAGTATCCAGTCTCCGCGTTCCGCATCCGCGAGGACCACTGCGGGACGCAGTTTTGAGTTTGATAGGTCGGAGAAGGGGAAACGAACTAAAACTACCGTTCCAATTGCAGGTGTGACCAAGCCTCATCCTCCTCGGGCTTAAGCCAGTCTTGTGCAAGGGCATCCTCGCTTAACAGGGCAGCCTCGAACGCTATAGGATCTGCTGCTTCGTCGAGCACAGTGACGAGCGCACGGTGACCTTTCGGCAACGGCACATCTTCCAGCAATTGAATACGACCGGCCGCATCTATCACTGCCTCAAGTGTTTGAATCATAACAAGGTAATTATAGCATAAAATCGACCGACAACCCGACGATCCGTGAGGGCTCAGTTCGCATTGCTCAAAAGCAAAACGTTGTTCACCGATACGCCTTTCTCATAGAACAGTCTGTCTCCGCTCGGAGACAGGGCCATTCGGAACACATTTTCATTCGGCCATTCGCGGACCATCGTCGCATCGCCTGTATCAAGTGTCAGTTTCGTCAGCTTGGCCCCGGAGCCGCTTCTGGACAGGACAAGCAGCTCGCTGCCGTTTGCCAGCCACTCGTGCGAAAGGTCGCTTTTTCTTTCGGCAAACTGGCGAATGATCGCACCGGTTTCTGCGTTCAGTATCGAGAGGACCGGCGGGCCGCCTTCCGGCGTAGGATGGTAGCAAGCGATCGACGTCCCGTCTGGCGAGAGCCTCGGCTGGAGCGTTGTTTTGGCCGTCAGCCTTACCGGATCTTTTCCATCCGTCGCCGCACGCCACAGGTGCTGCGAGAAAACGCTGTCCGCGCGGGCGGTATAGTAAATACTCCGGCCGTCGGGAGATGCCTGTACCGAGAATGCGTCGCCGCCATCGGTAAGCTTTTGAGCCTCAGTGCCATCCGTCTTGCTACGCCAAACGCTCATCTGGCCGGATCGATTCGACAGGAAATAGATGTACTGCCCGTCCGGCGAAACGTTCGGCTGCAGGTCTGCATATTTGTCGGCGGTCAGCCGCTTCCGGCCGCCGCCGTCAACGGCGATCGACCAGATGTCTGCGTTTCCGTTTTCGGTCGTCGCGTAGAAGATACGGTCGATGTCCGGCCAATCTGCTCCGAGCGGCAACAGACTTTGATCGCCCGCTTTTGTGATGACGACCGATTCTTTCGCTAGGTCTGCGAGCGGGCTGACAACATAACTTGTTATCTTGTCTGACTTTACGGCCACTATCGAATTTCCGTCATCCGTTACGCTTAGCCCGAAAACACCGTTCACGCCCGCTTCGAGCATTCGCGCATTTCCGTCCGGCACCGAAACGAACCAGACCTCGTCCGTCAGGTCAGGGGACATCGCACCGTAGCCGACCAGAGCAACGCCGCTTCCGTCGCCAAGCCATGCTGATTGACCGATCCAGAGCCACGATCGGGTTGTTAACGGTCGCTGCTCGCCGCTCGCGACGTCTATCAAAACGAGCTCCATCGGGCGGGCAAGGCTGACGCTTGAGTTCGCGGCTGAGATGATCGAGCGCGCGTCGGGCGAGATCGAGGCGTTCAGATAGCCTTCGTCGAGTTTTCTCGTGGAAACTATCCTTTCATTTTTGCCGTCGAGATCTGCGGTTACAACTTCGGTGGTCCCTTCAGCCGGCCGACGACGGACGAAAACCAGTTTGCCCGAGTTTGAAACGGAAACCGGGCTATCAACGTCTTTCATGATCAGCTGGGCAGGCCCACCCAGCAAGGGCACTCGAAACGCCTCGCCTGTCCGACTTCCGTCGCGATAGGCTGCGTAAAAAACATATTGGCCGTCGGGAGAAAATGACGCGCCAAGGAAACGACTGTTTGAAGGCGGAACTACCTCGATCGCGTCTGCCTCGTTTATCTGCCTGACCAATAATCTCTCGGCGTCGCCGCGTTTTTCGATCAAGGACAGATACTTGCCGTCGGGCGAGATCGATGCCGAGCGGAGGCTAGCGTCCGACACCAAACCGCTGGTCCGAAACTCGCGAAACTTCGTGTCGACCATCGAGCCGGGTCGCGTCAGGTACCATGCAACGCCCAGCACCCCGATCAACAGTATGCCGCCCGCAATGGCTGATATCAGAGGAAAACTTGTTTTCGTGGCCGGAAACCTTGTTACCGAATGCCCATTTGTCGGCGGAGCCTGCACGGGATCGTGTACCGCCGCCGCTGTGCCATTACCATTCGAAAAACCGTTCGAACCGTTCAGCTTGTGCACCGGCGCGACGAATCGAAAACCTCGCCGGGGCACTGTGATGATGAATTGCTCGCCGTCCGCACGCGGACCGAGAGCTTTCCTGAGGGTCAGAATGTTCTGCGACAGCGTCGATTCTTCCACGAAAGTATCCGGCCAAACCTCGTCCAGCAACTCACGTTTCCTGACCACCTCACCCGAATTTCTGACTAGCACCCACAAAGTTTCAAACGCCTTTGGCGTTAGTGAGACCAACGAGCCGCTTTGCCAAAGGCATTTCCGGTCCGCGTCCAGCCGAAAGCCCTCGAATTCGTAGATATTTGAGGTTGTTTCCATCAAAACTCGAATTTCATAAATCTTTGAAAACAATTTCAAGACTTTTCACCCCGGGCGAACCTAAACTCGGTTCATATCGCGGCGGAGTGGTCATTTTCCCACTTATGACAGCTAAGCGATGCATCACTCTTATATACGGTTGCTTGACGGAGGAAGTATGACGGCATTGATCGGAATTATCCTATTCGTAATTATCGGCGTCCAGGCCAACGTGCAAAAGCCGCCGCCGGCCGATGTTGCCGCGATAAGGTCAATAGAGGAAACGTTCCGCACGGCGTGGCTGAAAAATGATGAAACCACGATCATGTCTCTTTTCTCGGCCGACGCATCAATGTATCCGGGCGGCGGTAAGCCGCTAAAAGGGATCGATGCACTTCAAAAATACTGGTTCGGGCCATCTGATGTCGTTACAACGATCGATCGGTTTGACGTGAATATCGACGAGATCGAAGGGACCAGCACCTTCGCCACCGTTACCGGATCGGACGTGATCCACTGGTCGACCGTAAAAAAGGACGGCTCTGACCGGAAACAGTTTGTTTCAAAGGGCCACTTTGTCGCCCTCTATACAAAAACGAATTCCAGGTGGCGGATCTATAAACGCTTCGCTGCCGCCAAGACCGAAGAATAACCAATGGAGTCAAGAAATGAAAAATCGCTTTTACCTGATCGCCGCATTTGCTGCGCTTATCTCACTTTCTCAGATCGCTCTCGCACAGGGGCCTCCGCAGCCTTCCACGAAAATGAAGGCCGCAAATGAGCTGTACACTCAGAAAAAGTATCCTGAATCTGCCGCGGCCTTCACGGACGTTCTCAAGGAAGAGCCGAGCAACGGACGGGCCTGGTATTTGCTCGGGATGTCGTTTCACTCACAGGCAAAATACGAGCAGGCGATCGCCGCCTTCGAAAAGAATCTGACGCTCGTCCAGAATCCGTCCTCGATGTACAACATCGCGTGCGGTTACTCGAGGCTAAAGCAAAACGATAAGGCCCTCGAGTGGCTGGACAAGGCTGCAAAGGCCGGGCCCGGCGTCATGGGAAATATTGAGGCCGACCCCGACCTGGAAAACATTCGGGCCGACGCACGCTTTGCGAAGCTCCGTGAAACGCTCAACCGGGCTCTGAAGCCGTGCAAATACTCTGCTGAATCGCGCCAGTTGGATTTTTGGATCGGTAGTTGGGACGTTATGACCTTAACGGGCCAGAAGGCCGGCACAAACGTGATCCAGCCCTTTGCAGAAGGCTGTTCCCTGATGGAGAACTGGACTGCTGCGGGAGGCGGCGGCAACGGCAAGAGCATCAATTACTACGATGCAAGCACGCAGAAATGGTATCAATTCTGGATAGGCAGCGGCGGTGGTGCCCTCCGTTACGAGGGAAGCTTTAAGGATGGAGCAATGCGCTTTGAGGCGGAAACGACGGCCAACGGGAAAAAGGTATTTCACCGCCTCACGTTCTCAAAGAACGAGGACGGTTCCGTCCGTCAGTTTGCAGAGATCTCAAATGATGAAGGAAAGACGTGGAATGTGTCGTATGACTTCAAATATGTAAAGGCCAAATGATCATCTAAGAAGGGTAAGCCTTTCCAAAATAGACGAAAGCGGCCGCGCCTTTAATAAGACGCGGCCGCTTCCAATGTGTGTCCCTCTCTTACTGTCCGATCCCGTAAATATAAGGTGCGATGACCAGCGAAACGATCGACATCAGCTTGATCAGGATGTTCATCGACGGCCCCGAAGTGTCCTTAAAGGGGTCGCCTACGGTATCGCCTGTTACCGATGCCTTGTGGGCCTCCGAGCCTTTATAGACCATTGCACCGTTGATAAGCACGCCTTTTTCGAAGGATTTCTTGGCGTTGTCCCAGGCACCGCCGGCGTTCGATTGAAAGATGCCCATTAGTACACCCGAGACGGTCACGCCCGCCAGCAAACCGCCAAGAACTTCCGGCCCGAACGTAAATCCGACGACGACCGGCGTGATCAAAGCGATCGCACCCGGCATCATCATTTCCCGGATCGAAGCCTGCGTCGAAATGGCCACGCACTTTTCATACTCCGGCTTTGCCTTATATTCCATAATGCCCGGAATCTCGCGGAACTGGCGACGAACTTCCTGCACCATGTCCATCGCGGCCTTGCCCACGGCCTGTATGCACAACGCCGAGAAAATGAACGGTATCATGCCGCCGACGAACAATCCTGCAAGCACATTCGCCTTGTAGATATCGATCCGGTCGATGCCCGCCATTCCGACAAACGCCGCGAACAGTGCAAGAGCCGTCAGCGCCGCCGAAGCGATCGCAAATCCCTTACCGGTCGCCGCCGTCGTATTGCCGACCGCGTCCAAATTATCCGTTCTCTCACGAACTTCCGGCGGAAGCTGGCTCATCTCGGCGATACCGCCCGCGTTGTCCGCGATCGGCCCGAATGCGTCGATCGCAAGCTGCATCGCCGTCGTCGCCATCATTCCGGCCGCCGCGATCGCGACTCCGTAGAGCCCTGCAAAATAGTATGAGGCAACAATACCGCCCGCCAGCGTCAGTATCGGGATGACCGTTGATTTCATACCGACCGAAAGCCCGCCGATGATGTTGGTTGCATGGCCTGTAGCGGATTGCTGGACGATCGACAAAACGGGCTTTTTGCCCATTGCGGTGTAATATTCGGTGACGATGCTCATTATCGCCCCGACGACGGTTCCGACGACGATGGCGTAGAAAACGCCCCATTTATTGAATGAGGTAGAACGCAGCGTGATCTGGCCTTCCGGAAGCATCCACATAACAACGAAGAAGGACGCGACGACAGTCAGTATCATTGACGCCCAGTTGCCGACGTTCAAAGCATTCTGCACGCTCGACTTATCGTCCTTGATCGTAATGAACGCAAATCCGACGATCGAGAACACGATCCCCAGGCCGCAGATGACCATCGGCAAGAGGATCGGTGACATTCCGCCGAATGCGTCGGTGATCCGTATTTCCTGGCCCAGCACCATGGTCGCGAGGATCGTTGCGACGTACGAGCCAAAAAGGTCAGCTCCCATTCCGGCGACGTCGCCCACGTTGTCGCCCACGTTATCCGCGATCGTGGCCGGGTTGCGAACGTCGTCCTCGGGGATGCCTGCTTCGACCTTGCCGACCAGATCGGCCCCAACGTCGGCCGCTTTTGTATAGATACCGCCGCCGACGCGTGCAAACAGCGCGATCGACTCGGCTCCCAGCGAGAAGCCTGTCAGCACTTCGATCGAAGTTTTAACCGTATTTACGCCAAGGTCTGCAAAGATCGCGAGAAACGCGATGAACAATCCACCCAGCCCCAAAACCGCCAAACCGGCAACGCCAAGCCCCATCACGGTTCCGCCCGTGAACGAAACTTTCAGCGCCTGCTTCAGGCTCGTGCGGGCCGCTTGGGTGGTGCGCACGTTCGCCTTGGTCGCGATCTTCATCCCGATATAACCGGCCGTGGCCGAAAATACCGCACCGATGATGAACGCGATCGAGATTATCCAGCTCGAATGTATATGCCGCCCGCCTATTTCATGGATCGTTCCCGTATATGCCAACAGGGCCGCCGTGAACAGAACGAATATGCTAAGTACCTTCCATTCGGCCTTCAAAAAAGCCATCGCGCCGTCGGCAATATATCCCGCCAGCTCCTGCATATTCGGGTCGCCCGCATCCTGCTTCGTTACCCAAGCCGACTTGATCGCCATCACCACCAAGCCCAATATCCCCAACGCGGGCACCATATAAATCACGTAACTATTCATATTGTCTCTATCCACCGCCTCCGCCACGCACCGGCAGAAACCCTTATAACTTTCCTTGTTAAATTAGGGAGCAAACCCAGAAAAACCGAATCCCTGTCCAAAACTATTGATTATCAAATACTTGACCCCATTTAACAACTAACGCGCAGCAAAAACCCTACTGTTGCTAACTCCTTTTTAAGGATATGAGAAATGAATCTTTTAGAGGATTTACGCCACCGTCCGCCCGTCTTTACGGCTCAGGATTTGCGCCAGTAATGAAAGGGCCTCGAAAGCTGCCCTCCGGCGGACAATTTCGAGACAGTTATAAACTGAGGCTACCGGGCGATCAATCACAACGCCATTGGTTGTTGATGCGTTTGGCAAATGCGCCGTCGGTTCCCGGTTGGCCTTGGGTGCAAAGGCCGGTCGGGGCTTTACGGCAGTCTTTGCAATAGACGATGGCTCCGTCCTTGACGCGGGATGATCCGGTGGGCGGATTGACGAAGCCGGCCAGGCCGGCGAACGTGACGTTCGAATCGAACTGCATCAGGCCGTTTCCGATCTCGACGTCGTAGCCAAAGAAGTTCGGTTGACGGTCGATCATGGTGTTCCCCTGGCCTTCGGGAAGCCTTCCCGTTCGCAGCATCACGCGGCCGTCGCCAAAACCGGGCTTTGTGGCCGGGGTGCTTGTTCCTGGCTCGACGCAGCTGCCGGGCATTGTCAGCGGATCGTGACAGAACCGATCGCCCGTCGATGTGATCGTAACGGTCGGGGCAGATTTGACGGTTCTTGCGCTGTAAAAGTTTCCGGTCGAGATGTAGTTCAGCCTGCCGTTAAGTTCGATCGGGTCGCCGAATACGCTTCCGACGACGGTCATCATCTGTGAGGATGCCGATGTCTCGGGCACAGTGTAGATGCTTCGCCGGGTCCGCTCGGCCGAAACGCCGATCAGGGTCAGCGTGCCGACCGAATCAAGATAGAGGAAGGTGTCGCCGATATTTCGACCGTAATCCACGCCGCCGCCAAAGGTGTTTTGGATGACGACGCCCGCCGCCCGGACGATATGAATGCCGTAACCGGGCGCATTTGCTGCGTAATAGTTGAACTGTGAGTTTGCGATGGTCCAATCGGTATTGAACGTGTTCATCTTGATGCCGGTCTTGTTATTGAGGAACACGCCATGATCGACGCGGATGTTGTCGAACTGCCACTGATTACACATCTGCCGTGTCGAATCGCAGCGGTCCTGGTCGGTGTTGTGAACATAGATGCCGATGTCGAGATTCTGAAAGGTCACGCTCTCGAAACGAAAGAACTGACTCTGATTCGGCATGTGCACTTTAGTGATCGGATCGACGGGCCATTTACCCAGCGCCTCGACGCCATAATTACCGGACGAATCGCGCGGGCCTTCACCATACAAGCCAGAGTTTCCGAGCAACTCAATGTTGCGGATCGTGACGGAATTCGTACAGCCGCCGATGCGGAAGATGGTCTGTTTATTGTTTCGCACCCGAATTCGTGCCGCTCCGCTCCGGTTCGGCATGTTGGTAGTTGGGATCGAATAATTGTAGCTTGCACCGATTATGGTGACGCCGGATGGAACTGTGATCGCCTCATACGACGGGTCGCGGGTATTGCCATCCGTTGTACCTACAATGTAATCACCGCCCGGAAATGTGAGCGTACCGCCCTGTCGGCTGGCCATCACCATCATCGCGTTGCGGATAGCTTTCGTATAATCGGCGGGTTCGGAATATGCATACTTGACCTCGGGGCCATCAAGCCGCCGGAGCGGACGAAAATCCTTGACGTTGTAAAAGCCGGTGTCGCGCCCGGCCATCGGCCAAAGGTACGAATCGCCGTTGGTCAGTTTGATCTCGTACAATTCCTCCGGGCCTTGAAAGCACCACTTCTGATCGGCGGTATTCGGCCCGACCGTGTTGCCCTGGACGCGGCTGTTATCACATGCTGTCAGGCCAGTCGCAGGCCGCTGCATATTCGTTCCTGCAAGGAAGACCTGAATGAAGTTGCCCTGATTCTGCTGCGGTATAAATCGGAGTGGGCAAGCACCGGCATTGTCGGCGTTCACGGTCAGCGAATAGCCGTCGAAGCGATTCTGAGCGGACGCAAAAGTTACAAGGCCAAGGCCGATAGTCAACAAAACAAACAGCGTTCTTTTCATAATTCTTCTTTTCAGCACGGATATATATCTAAGAGTTTAACAGGAAAACCCAAGGCACTGGCAATGCACGCCACTGAACGTTATA
>JANNNS010000054.1:0-3444 GCA_031398645.1 Acidobacteriota bacterium | reverse complement strand
CAGCAGCTCGGACAAATTGCCCGCGAAACGATCAATGATGGGCTATTCAAACTCGGTCTTGTGACCGACAAGAAGTCGCGTCAAGTTAGTTATTGGTTCATCCACGGCCTTGGCCACTGGCTTGGGATGAATGTACACGACGTCGGCGACTACCAAGCACCGCTAAAACCCGGCATGGTCTTTACGAATGAACCGGGGATCTACATTCGCGAGGATGCTCTGGATAATATGCCTGACACGCCTGAGAACAAAGCCTTTAAGGAGAAGGTCCGTCCGATCTTTGAGAAATATAAGAACATCGGCGTGCGTATTGAAGACGATATGCTCGTCACCGAGAGTGGCGTCGAATGGATGACCGCAAAGCTGCCGCGTAAAATGAGCGACATCGAAGCTTTCATGGCAAAGGCATCAAAAGACTTTGTCTGGACCTCATCGAACACGACCGTGCCGTTCCTGGCAGCTCCCTTGGCAACCGCTGGCGTTAGTCATTCGCACGGAAGGTGATCTTCCGACATCTGCATCGGCGGGCGGCATAAAGGTCGCCCGCTTTTTAGCGCGGATTGACACCCGTCACTTCCCCCTTCCATAATTGGCTCACTGATGCTTCCCCTTGTTATCGTCAATCCAAAGTCCGCCGGCGGTTCGACCCGCGACAACTGGTCGGCTCTCGCCAGCGACCTCCGAGCCCATTTCGGCCCATTTGCGGTGGCGTTCACCAAGGCTGCCGGTGACGGAGTGAATCTATCAAAAAGTGCGGCGGAATCAGGCCGCGAGTTCATCATCGCGTGCGGCGGCGACGGCACGATCAATGAGGTCGCCAACGGTATTCTTGAAAGCGGGCAGGATGTCGAGTTCGGCGTTATGCCCTCGGGGACGGGCGGTGACTTTCGCCGAAGCCTCGGCATTCCGCAATCACCCCGCGAAGCAGCCCGAGCCTTGCGTACGGGCAGGACGAAGTGGATCGATGTCGGCAAGGTCACGTTCTTAAGCCACCAAGGCGAGACGGTTTCTCGCTATTTTCTCAATGTTTCATCGTTCGGCCTGGCTGCCTCGATCATCGAACGGGTCAAATCGAACAAGGCTCTCGATTGGCTCCCGCTTGGCGGAGTTCGCGGACGGGCAAATTTTGCCTTGTCCACGCTTCAGGAGGTGGTAGGCCTGGATTCGGTAACCGTTCGCGTAAAGATCGACGGTGGTGAAGAAAAGCTTCTGCAGACTGTGAACTTCTGCGTCGCTAACGCCCGTTATTTCGGCGGCGGCATGCTCATCGCCCCAAATGCAAAACTCGACGACGGGCATTTCGATCTAGTAAACATCGGTGATATCCGTACAGCAAAGATCCTCCTGAAAGCTTACACGCTCTATAACGGATCACACGTCGATCTCAGCGAAGTAAAAAGCTCTCTTGTTAAAAGGATCGAGGTTCGCCCGGTCAGCGATAACGTCGAAATTCATCTTGAAACTGACGGCGAGTTGCCGGGCCGGTTACCGGCCGTTTACGAGGTCGTCCCAAAAGCGCTCCGCGTGAGGACGGTGTGATCTTACGTCACGTTGGTTGCGAAAGACGTAACATTTTCGTTACACTTTCGTAACATCAAGTGCTAAAACTCCTTATAAATCTCACTTCTGTCCTCGTCGCAGTCCTGTGTTTATCAGCCATGGTTGTCGCTCAATCCGAGGACGATGACACCGATGTTCAGTCTTGGAACGATCTGCAGATAACTGCGCCCATCACCAAGAAGCTTGACCTCTACACGGTTACGACCATCCAGTTCGGTAAGGATCTCACCAACATCGACAATACCCGCTTCGCGATCGGCGTTACGGCAAAACCTACTAAACGATTGTCGATCACACCCTTCGTTACGTTCCTATCGGACCGTAATTCGGACGGTCGTTTCCGCTACGAATACCGTTTCAGCCTTCGCGGCGTCTATAAGTACGAATTTGAGAAATTCGCGATATCGCACCGAAGTCAGGCGGAATATCGTGTACGTCCCGGAGCAAATACGTGGCGTTACAGGCCGTCGGTCACCCTGGAAAAGAAGCTGCCTAAGAGTTTTGTTCCGGGCTTGAAAGTATTCGTTACCGAAGAACCTTTTTACGACTCGGCGTCCGGCCGGTTCTCGCGGAACCGCATAAGCGCTGGTATCAACAAAACCCTCAACAAGAAAGCGTCGCTGGATGTATATTTCCTGCACCAGGGTGACGACCACTCCGGTCCCGGTTCGATAAATGTGATAGGCACCTCTTTCAAGATCGCCCTATAACTATTTTTTTCTTGCATTCTCACTGCCTGTTTCGCTAAACTTTCCCAAATCAATTTGCCGAGGCGGTCCTAAGTTGGACCGCACGGGGGAACCAAAGCCTTGCTTCCGAGCAAGACAGGGGCTAATCTGAGCATTCAGAAGAAGACTTCTTCGCTTCCAGCCCGTCAGCTAACCTCGTAGGCGTTAACGAAGAAGGACACGAATCATCTCATAAGAGGTTGTGAACTGTGCTTCACAACCTCTTTCTGTATTCGGCCTTCGCTGTGTTTGACCAAACGGAGGAGTTCGAAATGAAACGCATCACGATAATCGGCGGCGGCGCGAGCGGAACATTGCTTGCGGCCAACCTTCTGCGAGCGACGGGCGAAAAGCTTGTCGAAATAAACGTCGTGGAGAAAAGCCCCGTCTTTGGACGCGGCGTTGCGTACTCAACGCCGGACGATATCCATCTGCTCAACGTTCCTGCGGCTAAGATGACCGCATTCGCAGACGATCCGGACCATTTTTTGAACTGGCTCGCGGAGAACGGATATCAGTATGGCCCGACCGCCTTTGTCCCGCGAAAGGTCTTTGGCTCCTATCTGAACGATGTCGTGAAAATAGCTGAAAAAGCAAAACACGACCGCGTCAAATTGAATATCTTCGAGGACGACGCCGTCGATGTTTCCGTCGAGGACGGCAAAGCCCAGGTCATGCTTGCGTCCGGCGAATATCTTTATTCCGAGAACGTGGTTCTCGCCTTTGGCAATTTTCTACCGCCGCAGCCCTCCGTCAAAGACCTATCGTTCACCGCCGATGCTAAGTATTTTCGCAGCCCTTGGCACGAAGGCGTATTTGAGTCGATCGGCAATGATGACGACGTTCTGATCATCGGCACAGGCCTGTCAATGGTCGATGTCGTAATGAAACTCGCGCACTCGGAGCACAAAGGGAAGATTTACGGCCTCTCGACCCGTGGGCTACTCCCTGCCGAGCATAAATTGGGGCACACCTATCCCTCGTTCGCTGACAAATTAATACCAATGACCCGCATTACCGATATCCTAAAGTCGGTGCGTCGGCATATTGAGGCGGCCGGCGAACAGAACATCGATTGGCGTGCAGTGATCGACAGCCTTCGGCCGGTCACGCAGCAGCTCTGGCAGAATCTGCCGCTTAGCGAGAAACGCTATTT
>JANNNS010000027.1:0-5204 GCA_031398645.1 Acidobacteriota bacterium | reverse complement strand
TCCTGCAGGTTGTGGCCGATACCCGGAATATACGTGGTCACTTCGATCTGATTGGTCAACCTTACACGGGCCACCTTACGCAAAGCCGAGTTAGGCTTCTTCGGTGTCGACGTGTAAACACGCGTGCAAACCCCGCGCTTCTGCGGATTCGCCTGCAAGGCCGGGCTGGCCGTCTTATACTTGACCCTTTGTCGTCCTTTGCGAACTAACTGATTAATAGTCGGCATATTCTTTTCTCAGGCTCCCCTCCTTAAGAAGGAGGGGTGGATGCGTGCGTCTTTTGCACGCAGACGGGGTGGTTCTCTCTTCCACCCAAGTAACCTTTTCAACTCCCCTCCTTACTAAGGAGGGGTGTCAGCGTCTTTTGCTGACGAGGTGGTGACTCTTAAATTCCCACCGTTTAAAAGACAAAACTAACGTCTCACCTGACTCTTGCCGGAAATTTTCCGGCAGTTAGCTCAAGCAGCGTAAGCTGGTTGAAATTAGTGATTTACCTCGTGTCAGTAGCCCGCACGTTAGTAAGGGCCCTGCAATTTCCCTGAAAGCAAAACTTTGCTGTAGCGTGGCTGGTGCAGCCGCCTTATGCAGAAGCCCGCACGTGAGTAAGGGCGTAATGCTCAAGCGTAATAACCATTGCCGGGACGCCGCGAAGTTCGTCGCCCGTTACGCTACAATTCCTGCTAAAGCTTTCAAAATCCTACCGCAAAGTCCGCCTCCGAACCCCACAGCAGTCCAGACATCAAAGTCCGAAACTTTAGATATTATGAATTTCGAGGCAGGGTGTCAAGTGTGGTCGGTCTGCTTTGTGCAATTCCCTTACGGCTTTACGTTGTGTTCTTAAACCGCGGTGTAGTTTCTAAGGTACCCGTTCTTGTCGCCAACGGCGACCAATATTAAAGCCCAGGGTTGAGCCGTCTTCCGGCGAAACCCTGGGTGGAATCGCAAAACATGTCCCGTCGCTGGAGGCGACGAACAAACGGTTCACGCAATCCCCAAATCCGTCGCCTTCAGCGACGAAAACCAAATGTCGACTTTACCTAGGTTCCGTTCGCTCGTGCTCACTTCACCCTAGGCTTTAATATTTGTCGCCGTTGGCGACTTCGGCCTTCGATGATTCTCGTGTAAATTGTGCTGAACATCGTAGGCCAGAATATATGTCCCAATCCTTAGTAAAGATCCTCGTCCACATCGTATTCTCGACAAAAGACCGCCTTGATCTGATCGATCCAGCGATCGAGGACGAGCTTTATAAATTTATCCACGGGATCGTGAAAAATAATGGGGCACGTTTGATCATCGGCAATGGCACCGCAAACCACTCGCATTTACTAACTTCCATTGGCAAGAATGACATTCCCAAGCTCGTCGGGAACGTTAAACGAAGCACTTCCGCTTGGTTAAAAACGAAAGGCTACGACAAATTCTACTGGCAGAAAGGTTACGGGGCTTTCTCCATCGGTCAATCGCAGGTCGACGATGTGTCGCGGTACATCAGAGGGCAGAAAGAACATCACGGAAAGCAATCATACCAGGACGAGTTCCCGGCACTCTGCCGCAAATACGAGGTCGAGATCGATGAAAAATATTGCTGGGATTAAGATTAGATCCGTCGCCAACGGCATGTTAAGGCCCAGATTGAGGCGTCTTCCGACGAAGGTAGCCACGCCGAATCTGCGTCGCCAACGGCGACCAATATTAAAGCCCAGGGTTGAGCCGTCTTCCGGCGAAACCCTGGGTGGAATCGCAAATCACGTCCCGTCGCTGAAGGCGACGAATAAACGGTTCACGCAATCCGCATATTCGTCGCTTTCAGCGACGGAAAACCCAACACACCCATTCCTAGGGTTCCGTTCGCTCATGCTCACTTCACCCTAGGCTTTAATATTTGTCGCCGTTGGCGACTCTACGCTCTGATTGGTTCCGTGGCGACGACTACCTCCCCGCCAACCTTGCGGCTCGGGATTTTGAGATTCCCAGCTCGATCGCGATCTGGCGGAAGGTTGTCCCGTTTTGGCGCAACTTGTTGATGCGGCTGATCAGTCCGCGCGTTTCGGGGTCGACGTACGGAGCGTCGTATTTATCGAAGCAAAACGCGAGCATGCCTTCGCTGTTTTGCTTTATGCTCCACGGCGGAACGATCTCGCCGGACCGGTCATTGGCCTGTCCGCAGTTGCGAATGCCGATAAGGTGTCTCTTATCAGAGCTTTCCGGGATCGGCCCTAGAGCAAAAGCCGTATCTGCCAGGCTCAAAATGACCCGCGAACGCCTCAAATACACGTCGCTTACCGGCCTGTCCCACGCGGGCGGATCGCAAACGGCCAGCACGAGCATCGATATTCCTAACTCTTCCCTCACCCGGCCGAGCATTTCCATCAGCTTTGCGGCCTCGCCAGACCCGTCCTGCGTTCGTCTTAGCGCCGATAGATCATCGATAATTACTGCCTCAAACCGGTCCTCGGCAACTCGCGTCCGCAGCCAGTCGAACAGCGATTCGTCCGCCGCCGGACGCCCGCGATAGAACCGCTCGGCGAACCGGAAGCTGCGAACGAACACGCCGTTCTCCGCGAACCTCGAATATCGCGTCTGAAATTGGGCGTCAGAATGGGCAAGGTCTACGTAAAGCACCTTGTGCCGCCTAGTCGGCCCGGCGAACCGGTCGATCGGCCGCCCGCGTGCCAGCGCATCGCCTATCTGCACCGCCAGCACGCTTTTACCGATGCCCGGCGGCCCGAACAGCAGCGACATCTCGCCAGCCAGCCAATACTGCCCGAACAACCGCTTCGGCAGCGATATCCGTTCGCCGATAAAACATTCGTTAGCTTTTTTCGGCACCGAAGTCGTCAATGCCATCTGTGAATTCATCGTTCTTTGCTCCGCTCTACCCGAACGTCCCGCATTGGAGAAACTCCTTGACGTATGCAACAGACAGACGTGTGTATCATCCTGCTATACGTTGTGTTATACAACGTATCATACATGAAAACGCGAGAGCGTCAAGATGTTCTTTGAAAATTTAGCGGGACAACGGGGCAAAATCGAGGCTAAAAACGTGCGGTATCAATGACTTACCTGTCCCAATGAGGCTTTGGGACGAACCTCCGCGTCCCGGGAAATGGCCGGCGACGCAGAGGTTAAGGCAGTTGATCGCTTGTTAGAACAGGCTAAGCTTACTTCTTCTTCCTAGACTTCTTCGCTTTCGGGTCGGGTTCGGGCGGGCTTAGTTTGATCGATCTTTTTGTCCGGACCACAACATCGTTGCGTTCGACGGTGATCTTTAGATTGTTGGCGGAGCGGTTCGTGGGATCGGTCGGGTAGAAGCCGAGGACGTACTGTTTCTTCAGGTCTTCGGCGATGTTCTGGAAAGCCGTCCTGAAATCCGAACCTTCAGCCGCGTAGATCCTTCCGCCGGTCATTGCCGCAAGCGTATTAAGGAGGCTGACCGGATAGACCTTTATTAGGTCGGTGTACGAAACGGTCTTGACCTCGCGCGGGAACAGCCTTTTGATCTGGTAAAAGATGGGATAGATCAGCGTGTCGCTTTCCTTCAGTTCGTTCAGCACGTCGGCGTACGGGATCCTGCCGCCGATATAGCCATCGGTTAGGACGATTATCGCCTTCCGTCCCTTTACGCCCGCAAAATCCTTGGTCAGGACCTGATAGATCGCGTCATTCATCCGCGAACCAGGCAAGTCGGCGACGTATATCCCGTTCACGCCCTGCTTTAGCTTTTTCTGATCGCTGGTCAGTGTCTGCAGCACTTTTATCTCATAATCGGCCGTCACGACCATGCCCTTATCTTCCGGCCTAAGTTGGCTGAGAAACGCCCTTGCGGCATCGCCGATATCCCCGAGCACGGGAGCAGCACTTCCGCTCGTATCTATAAGCACGGCGACGTTCATCGGCACATCGGTATCCAGGAAATACTCGATCACCTGCTTCTCGCCGCCCTTAACGACCGTGAAATCTTCCTTTTTCAGACCGCCGATGCTCCGCCCGTTCTTGTCGCTGACGATCAGCGGGACATTAAGTAGCACCGTCTCGACCTTGATCGGCTTCTCTCCATCGACCTGTGCCGAGACGATCTGCCCAAAGGAAAAAAGTAACGCGAACAATACGAACACCGCTTTTTTCATATTTTTCATAGTTCAATTGCGGAGAGAGCGGAGATAGGTCTTACCCATTCTACGCCTTTTTATTTCGCTGGAGCGTCAAATTATTCCAGGCGTGTCATCCGCATCCGCGTTTGTCTCGTATCGCCTTATTTGATTTAATGTAGGTTTGTTTTCAGCCGAGGTTTTATCACTATGAATAACGCATTTATTTCTGAGCTTGAAAAATTTAAGGAAGCCGATTGGCTCCGCACGGTCGAATCGCTTTTGCCCGCCATCCACGAGGTGGACCGCAACGCGGTTCAGATCTGGTTTCGCTTTTATCCGCTCGATCTTGTCAACTATCTCGAATCGGCCGACAGCGTCGTCGATGCGATGAAAGGCCTGGCGATGGACGGCAATTTCGGCCTGGTGGATAAGATCGATACCTCGCACCGCTTCCTTTACGGCCATCGTTTCTGGCCGCAGGTAAAAGCCGCGGTCACTGGCCGGGCCGAATCGATCGAGGCGTTCTCAACTCTCGAAGCCGAGATCAAGGCCATCGCCAAGACGGCCGCCGTCGCCGCCAAGACCAACGAATCGCTGACAACGGCCATCGCCGCCGCCGGACTGATGACGCTTGTCCAGGCAGGTTTCGATGACTTTAAGGCCGCGGACGGCACTGTCGATAAAGCCTCAGGAGCGATGACAAAGTCGCCCGACCAGATCGTCGCCGAACGTGCGAAAGACGATTCGCAAGGCCTGCTCGGATTCCTGAAAACCGTTGATAAGGAATTTTCGGTCGCGTTCAGCGGCTTCGCTTTTGATGGCAAGTTCAAGATCGTCAACGAAGAAGAGATCGCGTCGGCGTCACAAAAAGATCGCTCGCGCGATTGGAAAGCCCTCGACGACCGCTGCTGGGAAGGCCCTGTCCCGATCGAATGCACATCCGCTTCATGCGGAACCTGCTGGGTCGGCGTCCTCGGCGGGCAAGAGAAACTCTCGGCCCCGTCGGTCCGCGAACGCAAACAGATGAAGGTCTTCGGCTATAACCAGCCCGAAACCGAAAAGCCCTCGAAGGCGCTCATCGCGGCCCGCAACCGGCGCGTGGCCACC
>JANNNS010000024.1:0-15679 GCA_031398645.1 Acidobacteriota bacterium | reverse complement strand
CGCAGGATCGAAACGCGAAAACTGACCAAGGCTCTCGAACGCATCGCCCAAACCGACCTCGCCATCAAAACCTCTGTCGGCGGCAGCGGAAACGCGGGTGCCCGACTCCAGATCGAAATGCTCGTCTGCGAGTTAGCTTTGCTCTAAACTGCGGCAGCCTATATTGCGGTCGCCGTTGGCGACGAAGAACTCACACTCCAAAACCTATAGACCCGAAAAAGCCGTCCCGGATGAGACGGCTTCGGTAATTGTATTGTAGGAGCAGCATACCGGCTGCCCGCGCATCTTTAGCCTGGGAAAAGGCAGATCGGCGGGGACAAGCCCTGCCCCTACAAACCTTGCGGGCCGTCGAGATCGGCGGGCCGACTTGAAATGTAAATACTAGATAGCTTCTACGCCAAGGCCCTTGTTCAGATAGTGGTATAGGTCGTTAAAATCGAGCACAGCACGGTTCAGGATCAGCGGAAGCTGCGGGATATCGCTGCTGTTCACGATCAAATTTAAGTTTCGCAGGAAAGCCTCGTGGGCATTCATCGTCGCACCGCCGTCCTCTAGCGAGACAAGGAAAAGACGCCGTCTTTCAGAGGTGTACATTGCGTTCGCCTTCTGTTGAAGGATGGCCGCTCCGCCGAACTCCGCCGCAAAATCCGGCGAGAATATAACGATCTCGGTCTTGCCTTCACGCAGACGCTCGTTTGCCTGTGCCGGTGTCTGTGCGAGATAGACCCGATAGCCACTCGACGTCAAAAGCTTTGCGACTTCGTCTTTCTTATCGCCGAGGCATAAAAGAACTCGCCGCGGCTTCTCCGTCTTCTCATCGGTTGCCTCAAGGGCCGTGTTGCCCGATTGCAGCGCCGCAAGAAGAGACTTCATCGCGCTGTTGATCTGAAACTCCGACTCTTTCTCCCTGAAATTGCCCGAGTTGCCGTCAGCGGCTGGTGCCGCCTTGTTGTCCGCAAGTTGTTGCACGGCCGACGAAACACGACCTTTCTGGTCCTTGTTCGCGCGGAGCATGTTCTGGCACCGCGGACACCGAACGGTAAAGTTGCCGCTGGGTATCTTCGATTCGTCTAACTGTAAAGAAACAGAGCAGTTATCGCAGCGTATTATCATGGTAATTGATGAGAAAAAGGGCTATTCGATCATGTCCAGAACAGAGTTTGTGTTGGCAGGTGCCGGCGGCGGTGGTGCCATTGGGGCAGGCATGTTGACCGACGGACGGTTCGGGTTCGAATAGTCCTCCGTCGAAGAAAGGCCCTTTAGCTGGAGCAAGAGGTTGTTCTGATTGGTCGCGTAAGACAGGCCGTCTTCCAGCGAGATCTGCTTCGATTCGATCAGCTTGCGGATGACCAGATCGAAATCCTGCATTCCGTCGATCTCGCCGTCGCGGATCGCGTCAAGCAGTGTTTTGCCTTCGCTTTCACCTTTTTCGATGTACTCACGTGTACGCGGGTTCGATTTCAATATCTCGACCGCTGCAATTCGTCCGGTTCCGTCGATCTTTGGTATCAACCGCTGTGAAACGATGTAGCGGAATGTCTGCGCCAGGCGGGTTCTGATGATGCGTTCTTCGTTCTTTGGATAAAGCCCGATTATACGGTCGATGGTCTTCGAAGCATCGATCGTGTGAAGGGTCGAGAGAACAAGGTGGCCCGTTTCCGCCGCTTCCAATGCGATCTCGGCCGTCTCAAGGTCGCGCATCTCACCCACCAGAATGACCTTCGGCGCCTGTCGCAACGCGGCTCTCAGTGCCGAAGCAAAATCTTTTGTATCCGCACCTACCTCACGCTGGTTGATGGTGCTCTTCTTATGGTTGTGCAGAAATTCGATCGGATCCTCGATCGTGACAATGTGATAGCACTTCGTCTCGTTTATCCGGTCGATGATCGCTGCCAGCGTCGAACTCTTACCCGAACCGGTCGGGCCTGTCAGCAGGACTACGCCGTTTCGAATATCGCAAATATCCGCAAGCTGCGGCGGAACGTTCAGCGATTCAAACGTCGGAACCTCGTGCGGGATCACTCGCATCACTATCGAATACGAGTTTCGCTGCTGAAAAATATTAACTCGGAACCGGCATTTTCCGGGCAGGGCATAACTCAGATCGGCCGTGCGAAATTTAGCGAGCTGGAGGGCTGCGTCTGCGTTGTCGCGCAGTATCGACATAGCGATCATCTCGGTCTGATAAGCCGTCAGCCGGCCTAAGCCCAGCGGAGACGCCGCGTAGAGCGTGCCGTTGATCTCGACCTGCGGCTTCTGGCCGCAAGAGAAATTGAGATCACTTACGTTGTCGGACGTAAGCAGCATCTGCTCAATAATGGGTGCTACATCAAGCAAACTCATTAGGTTGGATAACTCCTGGAAGTTTCAAAAAAGGCGGGTTGGGTTGTCGAAAGCGGCCCAAGCGGAGCCGTTTCCATGAGCTATTATGGACCAGAGAGCCATCGAAAAGCAAGCATTATTTAACATTGTTTTGCATTGATGGTGCTGGCCACCGAACGATTCGTCACCCGCCCCTCAACATTTTCTTGATCCATGGTTTTCTGTGAAATTGCCTCAACAACCCGATTAAATTCGCCAATGTTCGCATTTGGAATTGGCGTGAGGTAAGAAGTCATTCTATCGACAACCAACTCAAACGTTTCTTTACCTTTATTGCATAAATAGGCGAGCGCCACGGCATTTCTCGCTTGCTTCTCCGGCACCCCGTTGAGAAGCTCAGACTCCCTACTCAGAAGGGCGATAACATCAAAAATCCTACACATGTCCGAATATTGTTCCAGGTAAGGCAGACCAATTCTTTTGAAGCAACTGACGATCTTCTCTGATTCCGTCTCAACATCTGAATCCGAAACAATTGTCCATCGCATTTGACCTTCTCCATTGATGCGTCCTAACTCCGATCCAAAACTGAAGGTACTCTTCTTATCCCGTTCGGACAAAAATCGAGTATCTAGGAAGTCGAAGAGAAATTCTTCCAGAAGATCGAAACGAATAGCTACGTCAGCGGTGATATCTAGATCCTCTTTATGAGGTATAAATGAAATATGAAGTGACTGTTTACCAAAGTGTGTCTGTCTATGAAAGACCTGAGAACTCAAATTCTGTCTAAACCCCAACTCTCGAATCGCCTTTCCAACAGACTTCAGCAAAAGCGTTTGCGAGGCTTTCTGGTTTTCCATTATCTCACCCACCGAACAGACATCGAATCTTTCGCAATCATGCACGCGTGACCCCAAATGTTTTCAATCTCTCTCTTTCTAGCCGGACAATCCTGCGTTAGAGCATTTCGGCAACTTTCGCGGCTATCTGGTCGGGGTCGGAGAGAATGTCGCTTATGACAGCGGCAGAATTTGCGCCTGCGTTTAGTACTGAGCGGACGGTTTCCGACGTTATGCCGCCGATCGCGACGAGCGGCCGGTCACCGATCAGTTCTTTGACCTGGCGGAGCATCTCCAGGCCTACCACCGGGTCCGGACGGTCCTTTGTTGAGGTTGGAAAGACCGGGCCAAAGGCAATGTAATCGACCGGCATTGCGGCCGCTTCTTTGGCCTGTTGTAGCGTGTGTGTCGAGTATCCGATGATCGCCCGCTCGCCCAGAAGCTGCCGAGCGTGGGGCGGCGAAAGATCTTCCTGGCCCAGATGTACGCCGTCGGCATTTACCATCATCGCAATATCTACCCGGTCATTTATCACGACTCGGACGTTGTGTTCACGCGCGATCGCCATCGCCGCGGCAGCCGCCTCAAAGAACTCCCGCGACGACGCCTGTTTATCGCGTATCTGAATAAAAGTCGCACCGCCCGCAATGAATCGACGGACCTGTTCGGGAATTGACAGGCCTGATATGGCGGTGTCGGTGATCGGATAGATCGCTGGGATATCGAGGGCCACGTTGTTGGTGCTAGTTGAGGGATTTGACCATCAGAAAGCCGTCTTCGCCGTCGTTATAATAGTTCGAAAGCCGTTGAAGAATGCTGAATCCGCAGGTTTTATAAAGGTTCTGTGCCGAGTGGTTGCTGACCCGCACTTCAAGCACGGCCGAACCGATCGAGCGTTCCTGCAAGGCCTGGTCGAGATGTGCGAGAAGTCGTTCCGCCAACCCGCGACGCCGATGCTCGGGTGCGACGCCGATCGTCGTAATGTGTCCGGTCCCGTCGCTGCCAACAAGTACGCAGAGAAAACCCGCGATCCTCGTCTCAGCCGTGACCACCTTGTAACACAAAGCGTTCGGCTGTTCGAGAAGATAGGAGAATGTGTGCTTGGTATAGTTCTCGCCGTCCTTAAAACATCTCAGGTTGAGCCGCATCACCTCGTCGAGATCCCTATCAGTGAGCGTATGGACCGAGTACGTCGTCGGCGGAGCAGGCTGGATGACCGTAAACTCTCGGCTTGCCGACGGAACGAAAAAGTTTCTGATTACCTGCAGAACGGCCATAGAAAACTGGTCAGGTTATGAGCATACAGTCGCCATAAGTATAGAATCTGTAACCGGATGAGACTGCGTGCCGGTACGCGTCCATTATAAGTTGATGACCGCCAAAAGTTGAAACCAATGCAAGCAGCGAGCTCTTAGGCAGGTGAAAATTGGTAAGCAGTCCGTCGATCGCCCGAAATCGATAGCCCGGAAGTATTGTAAGATCAGCCTCTCCCGACGAAGCCTGAAACTCTCCAAACTTTCCGATCACAGTTTCGAGCGTTCGCGTGGTCGTGGTTCCGACAGCAATGATTCGTCGGCCGTCGGATCTGGCCTTTGAGAGCGTCGTCGCGGCTTCGGCATTGATCTCGTAGCGTTCCGGCTGAACACGGTGGTCAGCCATTTCATCAACCTTCACCGGTTCAAATGTCCCGTAGCCAACGTGAAGCGTTATTTCAACTACCTGAACTCCATTTTCTCTCAGCCGGTCAAGCATGTGGGGTGTGAAATGAAGTCCCGCGGTGGGGGCCGCGATCGCCCCTGAACGGCTTGCGAACACGGTCTGATATCGCTCGCGGTCACGGTCGAGCGCGTCACGATCACGCTTTATGTAAGGCGGCAGCGGCGTGCGGCCAGTTCCCTCGATCGCTTCGGAGACGGGTCCGCGAGCCTCGAGTTTCACGATCACGCGGCCGTCGCCGTCGCGTTGAATGATCTGCCCGGAAAGATCATCACTGAATGCTATAGAGCGGCCAGGCGGCAGACGTCGAGCCGGCTTTGCAAGCGCCTCCCAAGCATTCCCGGCGACCTCGCGGATCAGAAAGATCTCGACCGAAGCACCGGTATCGGAAGTGCCCAGCAAACGGGCCGGAAAGACTTTGGTGTTGTTCAAAACGAGAACATCGGTGGGATCCAATATCCGGTGAAGATCGCTGAAATGGCGGTCATTTAAAGTGCCGGATGCCCTTTCGATAGTTAGGAGGCGAGAACCATCGCGATGGGCGAGAGGCTCGGTCGCGACCAGTTCCGTAGGAAGTTCAAAATCAAGCTCGGAAATGTGCATCGAAACCAAACAGAGTCTTGTGGCGAGTAGAGGATTAGATTATACTTTTTTCGACGCCCAATAAGGAAAATAGTTTGCGTGGAAACGTGGCAAAGGTTCTACAGCTTCGGGTGAGAGAACTAATATACGATCGGATCAAGGAAGTAAGCCGGGTACATATTCATAGCTCGTGTGGACCATTCATCCTCTCGAACAAAGCGCAATTTTCTTCGACAACTGATCTCAACATCGATATTGGAGAACAAAACTATGCGAACACTTAAATTTGGATTGCTAAGCTCAGTAATGACGGTCGCTTTTGTGGCCGTATTTTCGGCCGACGTCATCGGCCAGGATCAAAGGAGGATCGGCGGCGGATCAGGAATTACCGTTTTCGAGGATCGCAACTTTCGCGGAGACGCTGCAACATATGAGAACAACGTATCGAACCTGCCTTCAAGGTTCAATAACAGGATATCGAGCGTTCGCGTAGGCGGCGGCGAGCAATGGCAGATCTGCGACCAGCCCAACTATCGCGGCCAGTGTGTCAATGTTTCAGGCGAAGAGAGCGATCTGGGCCGAAACGACTGGGACAACCGGATCTCTTCGATGCGCCGGATCAGCGGTGGTGGCGGTGGTGGCGGCTGGGACAATGGTAACGGCCAAACAATAACGCCGCCAAGCTGGGCTGAGGGAACGTTCTACGGACGCGCACCGGATGGATCACAGATAATGCTTGTCGTTAACCGAAATGGCAGCGTGAACGCGAACATCAACGGCTCGATGTCCTACGGCAGGTTTACACGCGGCAACTACCTTAACATCGGCGGTGCGGTTTCCCGTGTGACACGTCAGGGCAACGGCATTCTGACCTCAAGAATCGATAGCGGCGAACGCATCTCCTATTCGCGCAGCGGTTGGGGCGGCGGCGGTGGTGGCGGCGGATGGAATCCGGGCAACCCGATATCGCCCCCGAGCTGGGCTCGCGGCACCTTTTACAGCACCGCTCCGGACGGTAACCGCATTACCCTCATTATTTCTAACAATGGACAGGTCACGGTAGAGATCGGCGGCAACATGTCCTACGGAACCTTCATCCAGGGTAATATGCTTTCGATCAACGGGGCGACTGCTCGTGTGACCTCAATATCGCGCGGCATTAGGACTGTTCGAACCGATACCGGCGAACGGATCGATTATCGGCGTTAGTCTTTTCCGGTAAGTAAATAAAAACAGCATACCGTTGCCGGTATGCTGTTTTTTATTTAGTTGTAGAGACAAGAACCTAAGTTCTAACCCCTTTAGTGTAATTATTTATCATATTTATCACCCCCAGTGGGAATATGATGCCACAGGTGATGATCAATATGCCAGAAAAATATGCCGGGTATCTGGGATTTTAAAGAGTGGTGCCGGAGGTCGGAATCGAACCGACATGGGCGTTAAGCCCGCTAGATTTTGAGTCTAGTGCGTATACCAATTTCGCCACTCCGGCGTGGAACGTAAAATAATACGATTTGGGGTGGGCAAGGTCAAGACCTGAGGTTTCGGTCCACTCTATACGGGTTTGAGTATCACGACCTCGATCCGTCGCTTTGCATCGTCGAGAAAGGTCTCGATGTTCAAAAGCACCTTCGATTCCGTAAGCTGCTCGTCAACATCCTTCCGTCTTTGCTCCAGCGTCGGCACCTCGACACCGGGATAGCGCCTTCTGAACTCGGGTGCGTAAGTTTGGGTGTAATAGCGTGTTTCTTCATCCGGCGTGTTGACGACAAAGGATCTAAAGCGAAAGTCGATATATTTCGTTATCGCCACGCGTTCTGTGATCAAACGCTGAAAATTATCGTCCCTGACGGATTCAAAACCGACCATGCGAAGCCGCTGCTCGAATTCGGCTGCGGACGTGAAACGAGAGAGAATATCATTGATCTGGGCCTTCACTTCCAGATCTGTCGGAGCTGCTCGCGGGATGCGTTCGGCCTCTAAGGCAAAGATCCTTTGGTTAATAACGGTCGTCAGGGCGACGTTCAGGTCTTCAGATCGGGGCTGGGCCAAAGATACTCCGGGTTGGAGCGCGAGCTGCCATTTTAGGTCCGAATAGGTGATAAGCTCGGTTCGTATCCCGTCGCTGACGGTCGCAACTGTCTTATCCACAACAGTTTGAGCACACACATCGGGTTGCGGCCACAAAATGGCCACCAAAAATAACGTCAGAACCACTATTCGCCGAGAAATTCTTCCTTCCATCTAACCCCTACCTTACCTGATTTTACGCCGATAACGGCTTGAGTCAATCGAGCCTCAGGCAGTTAAAACAATTGACAAAATGTTAAAAAAGATTTTTAATTAAAAAGTCGATGCTCAAACGCATTTGAACGGCCGTCCAGTCTACCTCACCGCAGAGAACTACTGAAAATAGTCATCATACGGCTTCTCACAACATAAAATGCCAGTTCCGTCTGCCGCAGAAAAACAGAGCAGGCAATTCTTGCCCATTGAAGAAGGCCGCGATCTGTCTCAAGAGCTTAGATTCATTTCAGACCTTGGCAGAAGCCTGCTTTTCACGGTTCATCCGAAAAAAGTAGCGAGCCGTGTCGCCAGCGCGATCCAGAGGTCGGTCGGAGCCGAGGTGTGCGCTGTCGTTGTCGAGCTAGAGAATATTGGCATTGTCAGCTGCGCGTTTGACCGCAAAGGCGAGATAGACCCGCGAGCGTTTCCCAAGGCGAGCTTCGAGAAGTGGCTTTCGCTGCTGCCGCCCCAAGTGGGATATCGCGAAGATAACCGGAACGAATTTTTGATCACGGGCGAGGAGCACAAGCTCGAGTACGTCTCACCGCTGCACATAAACGGCGAGATAAAAGGCGCGATAGTTGTGGGCTTCGGTTCAAAAAAGGATTTTTCAGAGACCAAGGGAAGCCTCATCGACGCGGCGACGCAGATGGCCGCCATGAGCGTGAATCTGTCTGCTCATTACGAGGCTGCGATCAACAATTCTATCAACCGGGCTAAGGATGAGCACCGCCGGTTCACCGAGGCCGTTCTTGACGCGCTTCCCGTGTCGCTCTACGTGGTCGACCGGGACTTTCGCATTGTTACGTGGAACCGCCATCGCGAGAACGGGGTTCAGGGAATACCGCGGGACGCGGCGATCGGCAGAAATGTGTTCAAGGTCTTGGCTCGGTATCCCGAGGGCCGCGTACGCGAAGAATTCGAACGAGCATTTCGCACCGGCCAGATCGAGCGAATAGAACAGCAGACCGCTGCTGAAGATGGTTCGACAAAGCACTGGATGGTCAGCAAGGTGCCAATGGTCGATCCGGAATCGGGCGGCGTTACGCATGTCATCACGGTCGGTGAAGACGTCACCGCACGCGTAGAAGCTATCCACGCTGTGGGCCGTGCCGAAAAGCTTGCCGCCGTCGGCCGGCTCGCGGCGGGTGTTGTGCACGAGATAAACAATCCGCTCGCAACGATCTCGGCATGTGCCGAGGCCCTTGAACGGCGCGTCGAAGAAGGCGAGTTTGCCGAGTCCGACGGAGCAGAAGACCTTGCCGAGTATCTAGGTCTTATAAAAAGTGAAGCGTTTCGCTGCAAGTCTATAACGACGGGCCTGCTGGATTTCAGCCGTCTTCGCACGGGCGATCGTCATCCACTGGACGTAGCCGAGATTCTAAGGTCATCCGCCAACCTCATTTCGCATCAGAAGCGCGGAGAGGGTATCAAGATAAAGGTCGAGTCCGATCCCGATCTGCCACTGGTGAAGGCGGACGGCGGACAGCTTCAGCAGGCGATAATCGCTCTCGGTACCAACGCGATCGACGCAATGCCGGCGGGCGGCACCTTAACATTTCGAGCCCTGACCCAACTTAATCGTGTCGCGATTGAGGTAGAAGACACCGGCGTCGGGATCCCTCCCGAAGACCTCTCAAAGATCTTCGAACCCTTCTTTACCACCAAAGAGGTCGGCGAGGGCACCGGCCTGGGACTGGCTGTCTGCTACGGTATCGTCACCGATCACGGCGGCCGCCTCAGCGTTCGATCGAATGTAGACAAAGGAACGACATTCACGATCGTGCTTCCAGCCGGAAGAAAGGCAACTCATAACGCTTCTTAGTATCCGCATCTCCTCACCACCTTTTTATGGCAAAACTACTTGTTGTTGATGATGAAAAGAACCTTCGTCTGGTCGTTCAAAAAGAGCTGACCCGACAAGGACATGAGGTTGAGACCGCTTCGGATGGCCAAGAGGCGTGGGAAGCGATCGAATCAAAAGATTTTGACGTTTTGCTGTGTGATATAAATATGCCGCGGCTCGATGGACTCGGCCTTCTCCGGCGTGTCCGCGAAAAATGTCAGACGCCGCCCGAAGTGATAATGCTGACCGGCCAAGCCACGGTGGAATCGGCAATTGAGGCAATGAAACTCGGGGCCTATGACTATCTGACGAAACCCTATCGCCTAAATGAGCTGGCGGCGCTTGTTACCCAGGCGGATGAGAAGCAGCAGCTAAAGATCGACAATCAAAGGCTCCGTGCTCAGATCGAGCGGACCAATAAGAACATGCCCGAGATCGTGGCGGAATCTCCCCAGATGAAGGAAGTTCTCCGGCTGGTACGACGAGTCGCGCCTTCCGATACTTCAGTTCTGATCACAGGTGAATCGGGTACAGGAAAAGAACTGATTGCGCAGGCCATCCACCGTCTCAGCCCGCGGGCGGACAAAACGTTTATCGACCTTAACTGCGCCGCACTTCAGGACAGCCTGCTCGAATCCGAACTTTTCGGTCATGAGGCCGGAGCCTTCTCAGGAGCCCGTGCACGCAAACTGGGCCTTTTCGAGCTCGCGGACGGCGGTACGCTTTTCCTGGACGAGATCATGGAAATGCCGGCCCAGCTTCAGTCAAAACTTCTGCGGGCACTTGAAACGAGATCGTTCTTCCGGGTCGGCGGCGTGAAAAAGGTCGAAGTTAATGTGAGGCTGGTTGCCGCGACAAACCGTGATCCCGAGCGAGCCGTGGGCGAGGGACTGTTCCGGGCCGACCTGCTCTATCGAGTGAACAGTTTTGAAGTAAACATTCCGCCCCTGCGTGAAAGGTGCGAGGATATCGAACCGCTTTCGCGTCATTTGCTTGACAAGATAGCCGGGCCGAATGCCCCCGAGATAACGGATCCTGCAGCAGAGGCATTGAGAGCATTTTCGTGGACGGGCAACGTCCGCCAGCTTCGCAACTGTCTCGAGCGGGCCGTCCTGCTTGCTGACAACGGGCGAATTACCGTGAAGGAACTTCCGCCGGAGGTGGTCTACCGCCTCGAAAAATCGAACGTGTCGGTCAGCTACGCGTCGCCCGGCCAGAACGGCGTGAACTCATTCCAAAACGTCTCGCCCACTAACCTCCGCGATTCGGAACGCCAGCAGATAATCAACGCTCTCGAAAAGACCGGCTGGCACCGCGGCAAGACTGCGGAACTCCTCGGCATCTCGCCTTCCACACTCTACCGCCGCCTCCGCGAATACGATCTTGAAGTCAGGTAGGAAACCGTATGAAGAAACTCAACCTTATAATGCTACTCCTCGTCGGATCGATAGCGACGGTCTCGGCCAACGCACAGACCCGATTTGTCGGCCGTGCCGTCGAAGTTCTCGACGGACGCACAGTGGTCATCGATACGGATGGTAGAAAGCTGACCGCACAAGTCGAGTTTATTGAGGTTCCCGAGCCGGAACAGCCGCTTCACCAAACAGTCCGAGAGCACCTGGAAAAGCTGGTAATTGGCAAAACGGTAGAGTTTCGCCCACGCGGCATTTCGCCCGGCAAGGCTATAGGCCAGCTTTATGTGAATTCTGCTGACATCGCGCTACAGATGCTGCGTGACGGAGCGGCGTGGCAGGTCCCATCAGCCAAGAGCGGACAGAGCGAAAGCGAAAGTGCTGCTTACCAATATCACCAGACCCAGGCAAAACTTGAGAAGCGCGGAGTCTGGGGTGTCAAAGACCTTAAGCCAGCCTGGCAGTTCAGGGCAGAACGAAATGAGGCCGAGCGTCAGGCAAGGATCGCGAATGAAAATACTTCTTCGACGGGTGGTGGCTCTTCTTACCAGAGAGTTTCGGCGGGAAGGCCGACCGTTAGGCCAAACAGCCCGTGGTCGGACCGGAATCCGCATTTGAAGAATCCCGGCCCGCTTGTAAACGGTTACAATGCGGCAAGTAAGACCGGATATGTCGGCACATCGCTGATGGGCACCAAACCGCTTGAGAGCCTGCCAGCCAATCAGAAAATGGCGGTGGATATCACCTACCTTTACAAGCAGGACGACAAAAAGGGCCGATCCGGAAAGTTTATGGTGACGGTCTTTTCCGCCGCAGACGAAGCCCAGTTTCTGAACACCAATACGATCAAAGTAGTCGTCGACGAGAAGAATGCCTTCGTCGGCAGGCCCGTACGATCGGTTGCCAGAGAAGAGGGCCGCGTCGTCGAACGGCTCACGTACGAAGTGAGTAGGTCGGCGATCGAAAAGATGGTTTACGGCGGCGAAGTTTCCATCAACATCGGCCGACACGTCATCTATCCAAACCAAGGGCTTCAGCTTTTGCTCTACAACATGCTTCAGGTTTCAAACTAATTAATAGGAACGAAGATCATGGAAAAGCTAAGCGTTACAGGAACGATCTGCATTGTCGCCGTGGTGCTGCTGCTGATTGCGTCGGCACACGCCCAGAAGGCGCTTACTGGAAAGGTGGTCGAGGTGGTCGACGGCAAGACATTTGTTCTGGCGACGGATGGCGGACGGCTTACGGGAACGCTTCAGTTTGTCGAGGTCCCCGAACCGGAACAGCCGCTGAGCAGGATGGTGCGAGACCACTTTGAAAAGCTCGTGCTTGGCAAGACGCTCGTATTTCACCCCAACGGCTTTTCACCGACCGCTATTGCGGGTATGGCATATCTCGATGGGCTTGACCTCGGCCAGCAGTTGGTTCGTGACGGTGCCGCATGGCATTTGCCGGCCGAACGGAGCGGGCAGGAGCTATCGGAAAGCCAGGTTTACGAGGGGCACCAGTCGATGGCCAAAAGCGAGAAGCGCGGAATTTGGTCGATCGCAAATTTGACGCCGGCTTGGGATTTTCGGGCCAGAAGGAGCCGGGAAGCTCAGTTTCTAACCGTCGGGACCGCCCAGCGGGACACCGACCGCGGACCGGAGGCGAGGAATTATCAGTACTCGAAGGAAAATGCCGACATGTGGGTCGAGGTTGGCGGAGAGGCCCTTGCTCAAAAAAATGCAACAGGTGCCATGTTCTGGGGTTACGACCCCGACAAAAAGATCAGGAATATCTCAACGTCCAGCATCGCGCAACCGCTAGCGGCGGGCGAAAAACAGCTTGAAGTTGAAGTGCGCATCGTTCAGTTTCAGGGCGAGATCAGGCCCCGGACTTCCAGCACTGCTTACGTTCTCGGCATTCTGTCCACGTCTAAGGAACACAATTTCGAGAAGAACAACTCACTTGTCCTGAACGCCGACGGCACCCAAGTTGCGATCGGCAGCGGCCAGCGGTTCTGGCGGCAGAGCGGCCCTTCCGTCCAGGAACTGGTCCAGTACCGGATCGGAAAAAGCGACCTGATAAAGATCGCAAACGCGAAGAAGCTTACGATCACGGTCGGTGACCATTCAGGAACGGTCAGTCACATCCTTCGCGAGAACATATTTCAGTTGATGGAAGCGACAAAGTAATTTTCTTTACGCCGCCTTAGCTCGTTCATTTAATTCCTCTTATTCCTCTTCTTCAGTGGTTCGCTTTTTAAGCCGTTCACCACAGAAGAGGAGGAATAAGAGGATTTCCGTCGCTGATTATCTCTCTATTGCAAAAAGATAGCGCCGTTCGGACAAGGCCATTAACTCAGCCGACGCCTTCACACCGCCAGCCTGCAACGCCTTCCCGATCTGCTCGCCGCCGAACAGGAGCAGGTTGCGTCGGCCCGCCCACCTGACGAGCTTTTGCACCCGTTCAGGGAATTTGTCCAGCGCACGGCAGGTGACAAATTTGGCATCGCCCGCCTCGCTCTCGGCAAACTGTTTTGCGACCACTTCCGCACGATCCTTTAGCCCAAGCCCCTCGATCGCGAGTTCGAGAAACGCAGCCTTCTTCTCCTTCGATTCGATCAGCGATGCGCTCAGATCATCGCGCGCGATGAGGCAAGGGATTGCGGGCAAACCTCCTCCCGAACCTACGTCCGCGAATTTTGCATTCAGCGGTAAATGCTTTAACAGAGTCAGCGATTCCAGAATATGCCGCGTCGCAAACTCCTCGGGCGAACACGGTGCTACAAGGTGCAGGATCGGGTTGTGCTCAAGCAGGATCTTATAATGATCGGAAAGCCGCTCCATCACCTGTCCGTTCAATTCAAGCCCGAACAAGGCCTGGTTCGCCGTCAATGCTCTTATCAGATCTTCCGTCATAAAAGGAGAAGGGATGAGCGATCTTTCAACCCTCATCCCTTAAATATGGTGCGGACGAATGGAATCGAACCATCACGGCCTCGCGGCCACGGGCTTCTGAGACCCGCGCGTCTACCAGTTCCGCCACGTCCGCACAGGCGAACCTAGAGGATACTAATTCAGTCGGCTAATTTCAAGAAAGCCCGTAACGTAAGACAAACGTGAGCGTGACCGTTTGTTGCGTCCTATGCCTGAAACGTCCTTGCATTCCCCGTAAGTGGACGAAATTGCCCCTCTTTTGCCATTTTGGTATGCTTTAGGCTTACCTAACCATTAGATATTTTTATTGAAAGGATAGTGATTGATGGCTACATCTGCGAAAAAGCTGAACGCGAAAATGAGTAATAACCAAGCCGAGACCGTTATAGCTGAGTCGGCGAAAACGACGGAAGCTGACGGATACGTTCCCGAAACGAAGATCCAGGAAACGGCTAAGAAGACCGCGGTCGAGCCGGCGGAAGCTCGCTCCAACGACCGCCACGGCCTGGACGCTGAAGCTCTGATCGGGATGTATCGCACGATGTACATGTCCCGACGGATCGATGATAAAGAGATCCAGCTAAAGGGCCAGAACAAGATCTTCTTCCAGATATCGGGTGCCGGGCACGAAGCAGTACTCGCTGCCGCCGCTCTTACATTAAAGCCGGGTTACGACTGGTTTTTTCCTTACTATCGCGACCGTGCGTTGATGCTCGGGCTTGGGATGACGGCCCAGGAAATGCTTTGGTCGTCGGTCGGTGCTGAGAAAGATCCAAATTCTCACGGCCGCCAGATGCCCTCGCATTGGGGCCACAAGGCGTTAAACGTTCCCTCGCAATCCTCCTGCACAGGTTCGCAGGCGCTTCACGCTGTCGGTGCCGCCGAAGCGGGAATGCGGGCATCGCTCGTCGCCGAACTGCAGGACAAAGTCGCCGGATTCAAGGGTGACGAGGTCGTGTATATGTCGGTCGGCGACGGCACCACAAGCGAGGGCGAATGGTGGGAGGCCCTTAGTTCCGCGTGTACGATGAAGCTCCCGGTCATTTTTCTTGTTGAGGACAATGGCTACGCTATATCGACTCCGGTCGAGGTGAATACACCCGGCGGCGATATCTCGCAAGTCGTCTCCGGCTTTCCCGGCCTCTACATACAAAAGATCGACGGGACTGATCCGCTTGTGTCCTACGGTGCGTTCAAGAGCGCGGTCGAATATTGCCGGACGCGAAAAGGCCCGGCTTTCATTCATGCAAAAGTGATCCGCCCGTATTCGCATTCGCTCTCCGACGACGAAAAGCTTTACCGGACGACGGAAGAGCTGCAGGCCGACGCAGTGATCGACCCGATCAAAACATATGCTGAGTTCTTGATGACGGAAAGCATTGCCTCATCGGAACAGCTTGAAACGCTGCGTAAAGAGATCGACGCTGAGGTGAATAAGGCTTCCGACATCGCGATAGAAACGCCGCAGCCTGCACCTGACTCGGCGTATCGAAACGTTTATTCGCCCGACGTCGATCCGACCGACCGCACGCTTTTCGATACTGAGGAAGGCGCCGAGTTGAGTGGCAATGCCGGCACGATGGTCGACCTGATCAATCGCTGCATGCACGAGGAAATGGAGCGTGATGCTTCCATCGTCGTGTTCGGCGAGGACGTTGCCGATGTCTCACGCGAAGAAAATCTCGAGCAATTAAAGGGCAAGGGCGGCGTGTTCAAGGTAACCGCCAATCTGCAAAGGAAGTTCGGGTCGGC
>JANNNS010000008.1:0-8280 GCA_031398645.1 Acidobacteriota bacterium | reverse complement strand
CAAAATAATCCGCCAGACACAAATTCTTACCGCCGCGGTGGTCGGCCGGCTGACGCGGGAACGTGAATCGCATCCGCTCGGTCTTCTCGTCGTCCTGATAAATGATCAGATCATTACCGCTGGACTGGCACGGGAAATAGCCATATACGAGCTTCGCCTCAAGCAGCTTTTCGCGTATCGATTGCGCTTTGATCTCAGCGAACTTCGGATAAACGGTTTCCTGCAGAATGGCGTCGTATTCTTCCTTCGAACGCTTTCCCTGTTTGTATTGCCACTGGCCTTTGAAGAGGGCCGTTTCGTTAATGAAGTCGAAAACCTTATTCAGATCGGTGATCTCGACCACCTTAGAACCGTAGAACGGTGCGGTCGGGATAACAGCATCGGTCGCGACGTCGGAACGGGTCGTGTGGGTTGAATCTCCGGTCGAACGCGTTGAAACCCTAGCTGCCGCTTTCCCGAGCTTGGCATCCTCACCAACCAGATCCTCAGCGTCCGTGATCGTTTCGATCTCAGACTCTGAGTCACCCGTCTCAATGATCTCCACATCCAAGACACTACCGGCCGCTGCAGCCTTCGCCTTTCGATTACCGCTCTCCGCATTGGTCAGCAAGTCCATCGTATGCAGACCGTCAAACGCATCACGTGCATAGAACAGTTCGCCGTCGTAAAGGGGAATCAGATCGTTATCGACATAGCGTCTATTCAATGCCGCACCGCCCAAAATTACCGGAATGTTAATCCCACGCTCGTTCATTATCTCCAGGTTGTCGCGCATGATGAGCGTCGATTTCACGAGGAGCCCGCTCATCCCGACCGCGTCGGCCTTCGTCTCTGCCAGCGATTCCAGAATGGCGTCAATCGGCTGCTTAATACCTAGATTTATAACCCGGTAGCCGTTATTCGTCAGGATAATATCGACCAAATTCTTCCCGATATCGTGCACATCGCCCTTTACGGTCGCGAGGACAAGCGTTCCCTTGTTCGTGGACTCCGCCTTTTCCATAAAGGGCTCGAGAAATTTCACAGCACTCTTCATCGCCTCGGCAGACTGAAGCACAAAGGGCAGTTGCATCTGTCCGCTGCCGAACAGATCACCGACCGTTTTCATTCCATCGAGCAGTATCGTGTTGATGATCTCGAGCGGCGGATAAGTTTCCAGTGCGACTTTAAGCGAATCTTCCAGACCTATCTTTTCGCCGTCAATGATATGGTGTTTCAGTCGGTCTTCTATCGGCAGATTGGCGATGTCCGGCTTCATTGACGTGGCCGTTTTGCCTTCGAACAGCGTCGTGAACTCCGTCAGGGGATCATAAATGCAGATGTCATTCTCAAATTTTCGTCTGTCATAGATCAGATCAAGAGCGACTTCGATCTCACGCTCGCTGAACCTGTTTAGCGGCAGAATCTTCGACGCATTCACGATCGCCGAGTTCATTCCCGCCTCGACGCATTCGTGCAGAAAGATCGAGTTGAGCACGATCCGCGATGCAGGATTCAGCCCGAATGAAATGTTCGAGACGCCGAGGATAATATTCGCATCCCGCATTTGTGCGTGGATCTCTTTGATCGCGGCGATAGTCTGTTCGGCGTTGCGGCGATCTTCTTCGATGCCGGTTGAGATCGGCAATGCGAGCGGATCGAAGAAAATATCGTGTGCCTCGATCCCAGATTCCGTCGCCTGTTTATAAGCACGCAATGCGATCCGCACCTTATCGTCAAAGGTCCTCGCCATTCCCGCTTCATCGATCAGCCCAACGACGATCCCGGCTCCATATTCTTTCGCCAGCTCCAGAACTTTCAGAAATCTCGGCTCGCCGTCCTCATAGTTGGTCGAGTTGAGCAAACATTTGCCTCCCGCGTGCTGCAGGCCGGCTTCCATTTTTTCCCACTCGGTCGAGTCGAGCATTATCGGGATCTTTACGTTCGTCACCAGCCGCGAAACGAGCTCGTGCATGTCCGCTACGCCGTCGCGGCCGACAAAATCAACGTTTACGTCGAGGATATGTGCGCCTTCTTTCTCCTGCGATTTTGCAAGATTGACCAGCCCGTCCCAATTCTCTGCTTCCAGCAGATCGCGCATCTTCTTCGAACCGCTCGCGTTGACGCGTTCGCCGACGATGAGGAACGAAGCGTCCTGCGAATAGGGCTGCTGAAAATATATAGACGAAGCCGCCGGAGTCGGTTTCGGATCCCGCACTTTTGGCGAGACTCCCTGCAGCCTTTCGACGACCATCTTCAAATGTTCGGGCGTCGTTCCGCAGCATCCGCCGACGATATTCGCGCCAAAGTCCTTGGCAAAATGCTCGACCTGGGCGACAAAACTCTCGGGCGTTTCGTCATAATGCTGCTGGCCGTCCTTCACCTCGGGCAGGCCGGCGTTCGGCAGCACGGACACGGGCAGCGTCGAATTCTCGCAGAGATATTTAAGGCTCTCGGCCATCTGCTTTGGCCCGGTGCCGCAGTTCATGCCGATGACATCGATGGGAAACGGATCGAGCGCGGTCAGCGCCGCCGCGATCTCGGTGCCATTCAGCATTGTGCCGAAGGTCTCGATCGTCACCTGAGCGATCACCGGCACGCGGACATTGTTCTGCTTAAAATGATCAAAGATCGCCGCCAACGCGGCCTTGGTCTGCAAAATGTCCTGGCAAGTTTCAACGATCAATAGGTCGCTTCCGCCTTCCATCAGGCCGCGGACCTGTTCGACATAGGCTTTCTTTAGGTCAACATACCCGATATGCCCGAGCGTCGGCAGCTTAGTTCCCGGCCCGATCGAACCCGCCACAAACCGAGGCTGAGCCGGCGTAGAAAAATCGCTCGCCACACGTTTTGCCAACGCAGCCGCACGGTAATTTACGTCGTAAGTCTTCTCGGCGATGCCAAACTCCGACAGCACGACCTCGCTTCCGCCAAAGCTATTGGTCTCGATCACGTCGCAGCCGACCTCAAGGAATTTCGTATGCACCTGCTCGATCGCGTCGGGCCGCGTGTACAACAAGTTCTCCGAACAATTCTCAAAGTTCGCCCCGCCCCAATCGTCGATGGACAGATTCAGCGATTGAAGATACGTACCCATCGCCCCGTCAAAGACGATAACTTTTTGTTTTAGGAGGTCGAGAAAGCCAGCCATAATGTCCATCCACAAACAGAAAAACTCCGTGCGGCTAAGCACAGAGTTTTCTTACAAAATATTCAGTTAAACTCTTAGCTTTTTAGCGATTTTTATCGTGGTCGCAAGTCGCCCTAACTCACCACGTTATTTGAGATTAAGTTTAACGCCCGCGCGTAGGCTCAGTCAACCCGCCCGTCCCATGCAGAAGCCCACGGGTCCCATGCATAAGCCGCGCGTTAGCTAGGGCGGAACATCCAACGCAAAATGCGGGCCATCCATCGCGGCCTGTCCGGTATCCCAGTTGCACATATCGCCCTTACTAACGTGCGGGCTTGCGCATCCATTTTCCCAAGACCCTCGGGCCCCATGCATAAGCCCGCGCGTGAGCAAGGGCGGAACATCCAACGCAAAATGCGCGCCATCGATCACGGCCTGGCCGGTATCCCAGTCTCGCAAATCGCCCTTACTAACGTGCGGGCTTCTGCATCATCAAAGCTGTTCCATCGTCTTTCTCTCGGTCGAGGCGATCCGCCATGTGCCTCGCCAGTTCGACTTAAGGGTCCAGATGGCGGTCATTCGGTTGTTGACAAAGATCGGGCCGGCGTGCTTTACGGTCGTTTGGGTGACGCGGAGTTTGACCTCGTCGCGGCTTCTGTCATAAAGCTCGACGCTCTCGACCGTGTACCGGATGTCATACGTCTTAAAGATACCCTCGTTGGTCATTCGGGTTATCTCATAGTTCGGCCCCTGCTCGACGTGCGACATCGCCGCGTCGATATCCTCACGGTTCAACGCCTCCACATGGGCCCGCACGACTTCCTCCGGCGTAAGCGGCGTCCCACACCCGCCCGCAAAAAGACCACACATCACGATCACCGACCCAAACATCACACGATAACGCCCATTCCTCATATCGCCACCTCTCTCAAACCCGACGAATTCCACCCACGACTTTTGCCAAAGCCCGCGCGTCTTTTGCCCAAGCCCGCGCGTGAGCAAGGGCGTAACATCCGATGCGGCATTACGACCGCTCGTCCCATGCCGAAGCCCGCTACGTCGAAGGAAACACGCCCGTCGGACAATACTCCGACACCGTGAACTCCGTAACCCAGCCTTCGGCCTGATCCTGCGGCTGCAAAACCCGCTCCAACGGGAATAATACCTGCCGGAAAATAAACAAAACTAAGCCGCACGAAGCGTAATGCCCCGTGCGGCTGTTTTTATGCGACCAGAAAGAGTTTTTGCCCGCGAAATATACGAAATATACGAAAAAGAAAATATGTTTCTTCGATTTCGCGTCTTTTCGCGTGTTTCGCGGGCAAATATCCTCTTACGATGATCCGGACGAGCTACTTTTTGGTTATATAATTGAACGCCATGGAGGCGATGTCGTCCATTGAGCTGCCGTCGCCGTCGCGGTCGAGCATGCTGGAAGCCATGTCCATCATCGGATTGCCTGACGCAGGGGCCGCAGCAGCCTGTTGTCCGCCAAGGAGGCCGCCGAGCAAACCGCCGAGGCCGTCCGCACCGACGCCTTGCTCCTGTTTTTTCTGCCCGAGATAGCTCATCACGATCGGGGCGAGCATCATCAGGATCTGTGCGACCTGTCCAACGCCGAGGCCGCTCTGATTACTTACTTCCTGAGCCACCTGTCCCTGATTGCTGCCGAAGATATGGCCCAGAATACCGCCTGCATCGGCCTGACGAGGCGGCGGTGCGGCCTGTTGGCCACCAAAAATAAGGCTGCCGAGCCCGCCGAGGTTACCAAGAAGGCTGCCATCGTGATCCTTTTCCAGCGCACCGTTGAGGCTTTCTGCTCCCTCCGGCGTGGACGCGTTGTTGGCAAGTCCGCTGAGGATCATCGGCAGTGCGGCCTGGATCGCGGTGTTTACCATTGACGGTTCGGCACCGACGTTCTGGCTGATCTGTTCGACCGCCTCTGTTCCCTGCTGTGGTCCAAGCAGGTCCTGTAGTGAAAACATAGTGTTTCTCCTTCTTGATGGTTTTAGAACTGTGCAAGAATAGTAGCAGACTTTGCCCCGTGCTAACAACGATTTGAATGCAGCGACGTACCCGGTTTGTCCCCGCTATAATTATAGGCGTAGTGCTCGTTCTGGCCGCAGCATCAGCCCTCGCCGCACTTTATTTTACTGACGGCAGATGGTTTCAGGCCTCGGCAAAACCGCTGACGAACGTTGCGACGGTCGCGGGAACCAACGGTGAATTTGGCGAACCCTTCGGCATTGCTGTAAAAGACGGCGAGACGTTCGTTTCGGACGGTTTGACGGATAAGATATGGCGCTTGACGGACGGAAAGGAGCCGGTCGAGTTTGCGACGGGCTTAAGCACGCCATCGGCGATCGCTTTTGATAAAAGCGGCGGCCTCATCGTTGCCGACACGGGCTCTCATACGATCAAAAAGGTCGATCAGAACGGCGTCGTCTCCATCCTAGCCGGTACGGAAGGCGTCATCGGCGACGCGGACGGCCCCGCACTTTCCGCAAAGTTCAATGCACCGATCGGAGTCGCCGTTTTGGAAGACGGAGCGGTCGCCGTCGCCGATACTTACAACGACAAGATCAAAGTTATCCGCGACGGAACCGTAACGACGCTCGCCGGAACGACGCGAGGCTTTGCCGACGGTTCGGGGACGAGTGCTAAATTCGATACACCGTGCGGCGTCACTGCGTGGGCAGACGGTTCGATCATCGTGGCGGATACGATGAACTCGCGGATACGCGTTATAAGTGCAGACGGGACCGTCGCGACGATCGCGGGCAACGGCGATGCGGAATCGCGCGACGGAACGCCATTCGAAGCGGCCTTCTATCGGCCCTCGGCGGTCGCCATCAGCCCTGACGGCAGCCTTTTTATCGGCGATGGCAATGCCGTGAGAACGATACGCAGCCGCGCGATCCCGATTGTAGAGACAATTACGAAACGACAACGCGGCTTCGCCGACGGACCACTCGGCGCGAGCAGATTCAACCGCGTGTCGGGAATTGTGATAGACGCCGCGTCGTATGTTCTGGTCGCCGACAGCGACAACGCGGCCGTCCGAAGAATAAGTTCGACGACAACGACAGCCAAGAAAGGCGAACCGGAATATGTTTTGCTGACAAAACGCACAGACCCGGCCGAGTTCCGCACGCGGCAGCCCGCCCGCTGGCCTTATGATCCGCCCGACGCAAAGCGTGACATCGCCGGGACATTGGGTGAGATCCGCGGCGAGATCGTGGATCAGGAGTCGGAGGTTTGGTTTCACAACGGCCTGGATATCGCCGGCGGCTACGGCGAAAAGGCCAGGTTTCTCCGCGATGAGAAAGTGCTCAATCCAGCGTCCGCCGAGAACTTTGACACGCTGCGCGAGCTCCTCCGACTGCCGAACGTCGGTTACATACATATAAGACTCGGCCGCGACGCTTCGGACAAGCCCTTTGGCGATAGCCGCTACCAGTTCGAGCCCGGGATAACCGGTGTCCGAGTGCGCCGCGGCACTCAGTTTAAGGCTGGCGACGTCATCGGGACGTTGAACGCGATGAATCACGTCCATATGATCGCCGGGCCAAGCGGCGACGAGATGAATGCACTTGACGCTCTCGTACTTCCCGGTGTCGCCGACACCACGCCGCCGGTCATCGAGGAAATAACATTTTTTGACCGGAACTGGCAGCCGATTGAAACCCAAAGCGGCGGTAAACGTATTAACTTTGCGAGTAGTACGCGTATAGTTGTCCGTGCGTTCGATCGTATGGACGGAAACCCCGAACGGCGGCGTTTGGGAGTCTTTCGTCTCGGTTATCAGGTTCTGAAACGCGCTCATTGGTCACGGGACGAAGTGACATGGACCATCAGCTTCGACCGCAATCCTTCACCGGACGCCGTTAAGTTTGCCTACGCCCAGGGCAGCAAGTCAGGTGCGACCGGCGAGACCATCTTTCGGTACATTGTGACAAACAAGGTAAACGGCGATTCCTTTAGCGAAGGCTTTTTCGATCCGGCTACATTCTCTGCCGGAGAATACGTTCTGCGTGTGGCCGCTGCGGACTATTTCGGTAATTCAACGTCACGAGACTTTAACTTTGAGGTAGAAAAATGAAACGTGTTATCACATGGATACTCCTGATCGCATTTGTACTCTCCGGCCTCGCCGTCGTCGTAATGTCGGCTCCCGTCGATCCGGTACCGAAGGCTCCGGCCGCACCGAAGTTCACCGATGCTGAACGTCACGCCGAACTAGCCAAGCGCCGAGCCGCCGTTGCCGCCAAGATGGCCGACAACAGCATCATGGTCCTCTTCAGCGCCGAGCCGAGGCTTTATACAAACGACGTTGATTACGTTTACCGGCAGGAGAACAACTTTTATTATCTGACAGGCCTTAAACAGCAGAATGCGACGCTGGTCCTGACGAAATCAGCCGGTACTGTGACCCAAACGTTATTCCTCCCAAAGCGAAATCCGCTTCGCGAAGCATGGGAAGGCAAGATGTATTCCCGCGAGCAGGCGATACAGGTCTCAGGGCTGACGCAGATCGTTGATGCGGCTGAGAAAGACGCGTTTATCGAAGCTGTAAAGAGCCGCGGGAAGTTCACCTCAAAGGACGGAAAGGTCTCCATCAACGGTGCTCCGACCCTGTATCTTCTGCTTCCAGAAGGTGAGCAGGATAATAATGGCCGCCGTGAGTTTCGTGTCGAGCATGAGATGTCCAAGGCTCTGACCGAATACAAGGTTGAGAACGCTCAGCCCATATTTGCCGGACTTCGCCACATTAAATCGCCCTACGAGCTAAAGATGCTCCAGCACGCGATCGACATAACGACAGAAGCTCAGCTTCGTTCGATGGCAATGGTCGGCCGTGCCCAGTGGGAATACGAAGTTCACGCCGAGGTCGAGTACACTTTCCGCCGCCGCAACGCGGATTTCTGGGGTTATCCGTCGATCGTCGGCTGCGGCTCGAATGCCACGACGCTCCATTACGTTGAATCTCAAAGCCCCATAAAGAAGGGCCGGTGCGGGATAGCTCGAGATGCAATGCAGCAGGACGAGTTCCGCGGACCCGCTCTCTTTGAGCACCTGCACCGCGGTTGCGACTTCCGGGATCGTCGAGGCGCCGGTCGAAAGGATCACCTCGAGCTTACGGCGTCCGATCTCCTGCAGGAATGGCAGGT
>JANNNS010000237.1:0-3536 GCA_031398645.1 Acidobacteriota bacterium | reverse complement strand
GAGTTTAGCTCAACGTCTAGTCCAACTCCTCCGATCGTTTCACAGGGACTTTGGGTTCAAGTATTATCCCGCTCGGCAACCTGACTTTCAGCCCTCTTTCCAGTGCTCGGCGGATCAATAGACTATCCATTGCCTTCGCTTTCTCTTCCGTTAGGCTCGGTTCCTGTCGAGGCCTGGAAAGAGGGCTGAAAGTCAGGTTGCCGAGCGGGATAATACTTGAACCCAAAGTCCCTGTGAAACGATCGGAGGAGTTGGACTAGACGTTGAGCTAAACTCAGACAGCTCACCTGCAATTTCTTGCTGCCCGATATAGGCGATGAGGCAATGGAATCCGCAGAAGTCCTACGGCAAATTCTCCGGCTACGGTTTCTCGACGATCTCAAAATCGATCTTCGTTGTTCCCCAGCCGCTAAACGGGACGTTGATCCTTTCGCCCCTTCGGTTGGTTGAAGCTTGCGCGAATAGTGCCTCGAGAGCGGAATCGGAACCGCGAACTGTCCTGCTGGCGATGGCAGGTTGGGTAAGGAGTCTAGCATCAAATCGTCTGACGGTGGCAATTAGCTTGATCGTTTCTTTGCCATGTTCGGTCGCCCGAAGTACACCTTCGTTTCTCGTCGAAAACATTCGGCCCTTGCGTAAAATATCTCCATCTGCAGTCGGGGCATAGACAACCTGAATCGCACCATCGGTCCCAATGTTATAAAGATACATATAGAAGTCCCGGCTCGTGTTGTTCGAGATCTCAAAATAATAGCAGTTGCCCGGCACGATCGGAATTTTTTCTGCCTCCAATCTTTTAAGTTCGGCTTCTGTATGATCCTCGATCCGGGCCGGCTCGTCTTCCGTTTCGGCATTCCTGCAAGATTTCAAACGGACGAGCTTAACTTTCAAACCTTCGTTAATCAGCGCTTCGGCGGCGCTGTTGTTGAGGGCAAGCAAATTTTCAACTTTGGTGTGTTTTTCTAGCGCTTCCGTTATTTGTCTTTCGCCATTTTGCTCGCTTGCAGCCACGTAAAAATTGTACAAGGGATTGCCGTTCGGGCTTGCAAGATAATAGACCTCCTCATTGTCGTTCGGGAATTTCGAATCCCTGCTCTTCGGCGATTTGGTTCGTCCTTCCTTAAACTCCAGAAATGAACCTCTTTTCACGGCGACGCTCCAATCTTTCGTTCCGTCGAAAGAAACAGAAGCCTTTTCAATCGGCGTCACATAGTCACTTCTTCCGAGCAGGGATTTCAAACGATTCCGCATCTCCAGGCCTTCTCCGCCGCCGCTCATATCGATCGCAACCTTGCGTTTCTCATCCGTGAAAAACGGATTGGCTAAGACAATCTTTGATCTCTGGGCTATCGCTTTTCCCAGAACGCGGACTTTCGAAGTATAGTTTCCTGACTCAAAAATCCGGCCCGTAGCAATGCGGTCAGCGTCTCCGGTTAACTGCAGAGCTTTCTCGCCATAAATTCCCACGGAACCGCCCGGTAGAGCGCCCACGATCCTACCGGCTTCGATCGTCAGGATCGAATTCGTTACCGTCTTTCCTCCCTCATTCACCGTCTCAGGTTCGATTTTCCTAATCGCGATCGAGCGTTTGTTGCGAGATTCCTTCGAGCCGAGAAAAGCTCGATCAACATCTCCCTCGACCTGCGGCGTTTGGTCGGGATTTTGCTTTGTCACGGCCGCCGATACCAACTGCATCAGTTCTCGATAAGTCATTCCCCGGTTCTGCTGAAGAGTTTGCACCAGGTTGTAAGTGAGGTAACCGTTCCACTGCATTTTCACTGGGGCTTTGTCATCCGGAACGGGATCTCCAGCTTTAGGCATGATCCGCAAGTAATCTTCGACGGATTTTTCGTTTGGCAGGCTCCCCGAAATGGTTACATAACTTTCGGAGGCATCCATCGTTTCATTCAAAGAGTCGGCGCCACGCGTGGCCGGGCCGTTTTTCGATGAAACCCGTTCAATGCTTCGGGAACCTGTACCGCGAGTCACTGTTCCCGAATGACAACTGTCGAAAACGAATGTGATATTCGTCGTAAACTGCCGCAGTTCGTTGAACCACTTGTTCATTTCGTCGTCCGTGATGTCCCGTACGCCGTTTTCTTTATCTGAATCCATAGGAACGATCGTTTCGTCCCTGCCGTCCGGCTCGTCTTTGCCTTCAGCAATGCTCGTTTGATCGTCAACGAATGAGCCGTGTCCGCTGTAATAGAACAGAATTGTCGCACCCTCGCCTGTTGGATTCTTTTCCCTGAATTCTTTGGCGTTCTTGATCAGATGCTCACGGAAGGCCTTCTCAATATTTGCCCTGGTGGGGAGCATTTGCGTTGACCCAGTTTTGGACGAGATCAGCTCCTTTATATCGGCGGGCTTGAACTGAAAGCCAACTTCTGGGTCGGTCAGAAGCTTCCGCATTAAGACAACGTCGTTTTCAGTTCCTCGCAAGTCCCTTATATTCGGATCAGTATATTCGTTGATTCCGATAAGCAAAGCGAACCTTGCGTCGATTTCTTGAATGTTTGTGTCGGATTTTGAACCCGAAGCCGCCGTCTCCGCCACCGGCAAGACCGCAACGGCCAACAGAGAATATGCCGCCAAAATAATTAGAATCGGTCTCATCGTTCGTACCTCGTGTGGACCGTTCATTTCGCAGCCCTTCCAATAGGCGTAGCGGCGATTGCCGCTGCCGGGTTCAGCATTCCGTTGCCCCACGCAGGATTTGGCACACCGCCGATAACGCCGCCTTTCCTGGCCGTTCGGATTAAAATCCGCCTGACTTGTTCGGCATCCAGTGTCCTGTTTTTTTGCATCATCAAGGCTATTACGCCTGCCGTAAATGGCGCCGATGCACTCGTTCCCGACCACGCGACGTGTGTCCCATCGGCTGTGACGAATCGCTTGCCGAGGCCCGCGCCCATGTTCTCGCCGTTACAAGCGTTGCTATTGAGCATTGAGGCACCAGAGAGTGGTGAAATAGTATAGGTTCCCGGCGCCGCAATGTCTGGTTTCACGACACCGTCAATCCGCCGTTTGCCGCCGGGACTTGAATAATCCGAAATTTCGTTGATCGCAAAATTGAATGCGGTCCCGCTTCCTTCTCTGTTTTGCCAGCTTCGGCGAAAATTATATGCGCCGACTGTAATGGCGTTCGCCGCGTTTCCGGGCGAGCCGACCATGCCGCTTTTGGCCGTGCCTATGCCGAAATCCACCGCGGCATAATTTGGAGCATAAAAATCGAAGTTACCGTTCGTAACATTATGCGTCGCCCCGAAGCCCCACAAAAGATATTGTCCGGCGGGAAGGCCGAGGACGAGAGTGTCCGACTTTTCCCCCAAACGTGAATTTGAGAGAATTTCCTTGGCATAACCGTCGAACCAATCGGGTTTTTCCAATCCGCTGCCAAGCAGATATTTTAGCTCACCCTCCGTTTTGAATATGTAAAACAGAATAGGCTTGTTGTTCTTGTCCACCAGCGGAGTTCCGCCCACGGGTTTTACAATAGCACCCCATTCGTCAACTGCGTCGAAAATGCCCAAAAG
>JANNNS010000236.1:0-9221 GCA_031398645.1 Acidobacteriota bacterium | reverse complement strand
TATACCGTGCAGGCGAAACCATCGACCTGAACACGCCGGAAGATTATAAGTTTGACGATTTCGAAGGAACCTACGTTCTCATCGATCGCCTCGCAGCCAACGCCGATACGCGGCAGCGGCTCGTGGATTCACTCGAGATCTGCTTTCGCGAAGCCCACTCAGCCGTCATCAAAACACCCAGTTCGGTGAGCTTCAACTCGCCGTCCGGCGAACCCGGAAACTCAGGTTTGCAGGACACGCTGAAATTCTCGGACTCGTACATCTGCAAGTACGACGGCACGCGATACGACGAACCCGAGCCGCAGCTTTTCAGCTTCAATTCGCCTTACGGTGCGTGTCCGACCTGTCAGGGTTTCGGCAACACGATCGGCGTCGATTACGGCCTTGTTATCCCGAATCCACTGCTTTCTATCAAACAGGGTGCGATCGACCCGTTCTCACGCAAGCTGCACGAATGGGCACAGAAAGAACTGCTCAAATACTCCGCAAGTGCGTCGATCGACATCGACATGCCGTACGCAGACCTGCCGGACTTTCAACAGAACTGCATCATCTACGGCGACGAAGGCTGGCGTGGCGTCCAGGGCTTTTTCCAGTGGATGGAGACGAAGAAATACAAGCTGCACGTCCGCGTCTTTCTAGCCAAATACCGCGGCTACACGACCTGTCCCGACTGCAGCGGCAGCCGTCTTCGCCAGGCGGCACGCGATGTAAAGATCGGCAGCAAGTCGCTGCCCGAGATCGTAGCGATGTCGATCGCCGATGCACACAAGTTCTTCGTCGAACTTGAACTTCTCGATGAACGAAAGAAGATCGCCGAAAAGGTCCTGCTTGAGATCGAACGCCGCCTGAAATTCCTGGTCGAGGTCGGCCTTGAATACCTTACGCTCGACCGCATGGCCTCGACCCTGTCCGGCGGCGAAGCACAGCGAATTCAGCTTGCGACCAACCTCGGCTCGCTGCTGGTAGGCACACTGTATGTGCTCGACGAACCCAGCATCGGCCTTCATCCCCGAGACAACGCCAGGCTGATAAAGATCCTTGAGAACCTACGCGACATCGGCAACACGCTTGTCGTGGTCGAACACGACGAGGACACAATGCGGGCCGCCGACCACATCATCGACATCGGACCGCTCGCAGGCGAGCTCGGCGGCGAACTGATCTTTCAGGGAAAGTTCGATGCACTGATCAAAGATGCTCGATCGCTGACCGCCCGCTATCTGCGAGGCGATTCCGAGATAAAGACTCCGCAGAAACGCCGTCCGGTCAAGGATAAGATCGAGATCGTCGGTGCCCGCGAACACAATTTGCGAAACGTCTCGGTCGATATCCCGCTCGATATGCTTGTCTGCATTACGGGCGTGTCCGGTTCGGGCAAATCGACGCTGGTTCATGATGTTCTTTACGCGGGGATCAAAAAGAAGCGGGGCGAATGGCAATCGCACGTCGGCCTCTTTCAGGAGATTCGTGGAAGCGAGAAAATAGACGATATAGTCCTAGTCGATCAATCGCCGATCGGCCGAACGCCGCGGTCAAATCCTGTAACTTACATCAAATCCTACGACGCCATCCGCGAGATATTCGCCGCGACCAATGGTGCCAAAACGAAGGGTATGAATTCGTCGCATTTCTCCTTCAACGTTCCCGGCGGACGATGCGAAACCTGTCAGGGCAGCGGAACCGTGACGGTCGAAATGCAGTTTTTGGCAGACGTCGAACTGACCTGTGAGGATTGTCGCGGCACACGCTTTCGCGAAGATATCCTGAACGTAAAATATAAGGGGAAGAACATCCACGAGGTGCTTCAACTTACCGTCCGCGAGGCGATACTTTTCTTCAAAGACACAAAGAAACTCGTCACGAAGCTAAAGGCCCTCGACGATGTCGGCCTCGGATACCTGCGGCTCGGACAATCGGCTACCACCCTAAGCGGCGGTGAAGCTCAGCGTGTAAAACTGGCCTCGCACCTTTCGCAAAAGACGCAGTCAAAAACTCTGTTTATCTTCGACGAACCGACGACCGGCCTGCACTTCGAGGACGTAAACAAGCTCCTCATAGCATTCCGTGCCCTGATCGACACCGGATCAAGCCTGGTCGTCATCGAACACAACCTGGATGTAATAAAAACGGCCGACCACGTGATCGACCTCGGCCCTGAAGGCGGCGTGGGCGGCGGAGAAGTCGTCGCCGTCGGCACACCTGAGAAAATAGCGAAGAATGCGAAGTCGCATACAGGAAGGTATCTTGTCGAGAAAGTTGGTTGATTTTACTCGCCCGCTTTCTTCCGGAGAGTCATTTCTAGCTCGGGACTGACCCAAAGTCCTGCGTTTTTCACAGCCCGCATCGCATCAGAGAATGACTCTATAAGCCCTTCCCGTTTCGCCCTGACAAGAAGCCCTCCGGTTCCTACGATCTTTAGCCGCTTCGAAAGAGCGAACGAGCGTGCCGCTGCATCATCTAGGAGAACTGATACATCAGTCGAACCAAATGCAAAAAAGATCACCTCCGCCTCGCCTTTGCCGAGTTTCTGGTAATCGATGTCTGATAGCTCACTTGGGACACTGATGCGGGTGATCCAATCGATCGACGGAAGCCGTTTACGGGCAACGTCGTCCTCGGGCCCTGCCAGCACTTCGTGCCATACGGCGTTCGGCACGAATATTGTCTCGTAGAGTGCAGGAAGGATGTGGACCAGTCCACTTTTAAGAAGAATGATGAGCGGCGATGAATCGACTACGATGCTGCTAGTCAATGCTCAGTTCCTCGTTCAATTCACTTTCTGAGTATTGCCAGGCTGAGACCTGAAAATCAGCCAAGACATCGAGGAAGGAAGCTCGTGAGATGCCGAGAATTTCTGCCGCCTTACCCTGCGAGACCTTACCTAACTCAAACCACTTAACGACCGCAGCGGTCAGTATCGATCTACCCGGGTCATCTTCGCCGATCGAGAAGACGGCGGCAAAGGATGATGGCACTTGTATGGATAAGTTGTTCACAGAGCGATTATTTCGCAAAAGCCGAAAAACTACAATCTATTTAAAGTTGCTTTTCGCACAGTGTCGGCCGTACGGACACTCGCCGACCTGGACCCATTCGTAGAACTCGTTCGTGTCTCCCTCGATAGCGTAGTAGGCTTTTTTCACGCTCGGAAACTGCTTCAACGTCTGTTCGACAGAAGAAAAGAAACCGCCTCCGCAGCTCGTGGTCGCTGTTCCCATTTGCTCGTACATTCGCTTGGTGAAATTGACGTAAGCTGCTCCGTTTTTTATGTTGACGCTTTTGAAAATACCTTCGGTGTCTTTCGCAGGAAAGCTGAAGAACTGCTTCGCTTCCTCTTCGGGTGTCGTTCCCTTAAAGAGCTCGAGCAACGCAGCGGTCGCGACGGCGGTGGTCTTCGGTATCTGACGCGTTACGGGAAACACCTTGTTGCAGTCTTCCTGATTCGGGTTGAGTTTCTCGTTATGGAAGTAGAGCTTGATGGTCATTGTGTTCGCCTTTTGAGCGAAAACCGGTGAGCAAACGATGAGGCCAACCAAGGCAAACACGAACATCTTCATAAACTAATCATCTCCAAACTTCGCCCGCCAAATAGGAGCGATCTGTTCCATCACCTTACAATCACAGTAACCGCCGTTCCGGTTCAACCAACTCGTGATCTTTCCAAAATCGAGCCGGTTCTCCATCATAAATCGCATGGCGAATTGCAGGCTGTGATTACACTCATTCTCGAACAACTCATCCTCGATAAAATCGATAAGGCCGCTGATCGTATCCGGCCCGGCAGGAAGCGTCCCGATAAAAGCCTCAAGCTCTTCACCGCTCATTTGTTCAAGGTTCTCTATCTCACGTTTCTTTACAATTGGCATACTCTAAAACTCAGCTTCCGAAACTCGCATCATCTCGGCACGTTCAGCTTCTTCGATCTCTTTTTGCCTTACGCCTTCGCGGCCGTCATAGCTTAGAAAACCCGGCAGGAACAAGGCGGCTCCTGCAACCGACGCAACGCACAGAATCCCACCCGAAACCAGTGCGGCCTTTACTCCAAAGCTCTCCGCGACAATTCCCATCTTAGCACTGCCAAGCATCGGCCCGGTCAGATAGCTGATCATTTCAATGCTCGCCAGCCGGCCGCGAAGGTAATTTGGGATCGTCTGATTCCAAATCGCACCGCGAAAAATGCCGGAGATCATATCAAAGAAGCCCGCGGCAAATAAGAAAAACAGAGCCAGCAAAATGCTGCTCGACAAACCAAAGAATATTATCGCAACGCCCCACAAAGCGGCGGCGGCAGTGACCATCACGCCGTGACGATGGATGTTCTTCGTCCAGCCCGACGTAAGGCTTGCGACCAAAGCTCCGAGAGCGATCGCCGCCGGAAAAAAGCCAACGTAGTTGTCGCCGTACATCACCGCCAACGCCGGATACAACGCCTGCGGCATCGCAAAGAACATCGCGGCGATATCGATAAAATAGGTGCCAAGCAGTTCCTGCCGCGAGAAAGCGTATTTCCAAGCTCGCTTGATCCCCTGCCAACTCGGCCGCTCAGCGTTCTCGGGCGACGGCACCGCCGAGATAGCATAGACCGCATAGATCGTTCCGGCGAATGTTAGAAGGTCGAGTGCATACGCGATCGACGGTCCGAGTTTTACCGCAATTATTCCAGCGATAGCTGGACTTATGATGGCTCCTATACTCCATCGTATCGAGTTCAGGGCCATCACCGCGGACATAAGCTCCGGCGGGATCACTTTCTGAATGAACGATTCAAACGCCGGCCGCTGTACCGCAGCCAATCCGGCATGCAGTGCGACACAGAGAAACAATACCCAGATCTGCGGCCGCGGCAGCAGCGAATTCACCAACAGCACGACCGAGGCGAGCCCTTGCCCAAACTCAGTTATTCGAAGCAATCGCCGCTTGTCGAAGAAATCCGCCAACGCTCCGCCGACAAACGCCAGGATGACCATCGGCACGAACTCGGCAAGATAAATGTACCCGACCATCGCCGAAGACTGCGTCAGCTGATACATCTGCCACGGAACGACAATAAAGGTCATCATCGACCCAAAGAAGGAAATAAGCTGACCGAAAAACAGCAGCCTATAGTCGCGGGAAACTCGCAGTGGCGATAGATCGAGAAACATCAGCTTTAAGTCCGTTTAGGTTCGATCTTTGGGTTCGATCTTAGGGTTTGATGTTCTCCGTCCAATGGAATAGCCAAGTGGCATAAGCGTTCAAAATGAATGACACGCCATACGCGGCCCACTCAAGCGGCGTCACTTTCTTTGGTGCATTCTCTAGCATGATAACGAACAGCCACGGCAGGCATACCATCGCGTATCGGTACGCGAACTGCCACCCGCCGGAGTTACCGTGCATCCAGAGCAGAATGCACAAGACGAGCACGGCTACCCATGACAGATATTTGAGTACTTTGTCGCGGGAACCGAAGCGAAACGCGTAAAGAATGAACGGGCTGCTGATCAATATCGAAGCACTAAACCCATTCGGCATCGGGAGCGGAAAATGATCTCGTATCTCCCACAGCTTTATCAGCATCTCCCACATCTGCCCAGGGATGTAGTAAACCGAAAAAATGCCGTTCTTGTACCACGGCTCATTTAAAACGCCGGGAATGCGTGCATAACCAAAGTCCGTGAACGAATGGAATCGCACGTAGTTATAGATGAGGGTCGAAACGCCAAGCACAAAGGGGATCGCACAGAACGATGCAACACGAACGAGATTCGCCGATGAAAATAGACTAGGTTTGCCAGGCTCGACGATATCTTCCGGGCGATTGTGATCGCGGCTCAGCAGATAGAAAAAGATCGGAGCCGCTAACAGGACCTCCGTTCGGTTTCCAAATCCAAGGGCAAAAAAAGCTCCGGCGAGCAGCGGCCTACGGTCATAGACCGTAAAGTAGATCGCACCTAACTGACCGAGCATGGCGAACCCGAGTGCCAACTGCCAGGCACCGCCGAATGTCAGATTCGTCCAGGTCCACGTCCCGAACAGAAATACCAGCGGCATCAATATCATCCGCGTCCGCGAAACGTCGTACTGCTTTGCGATAAGAAGAAAGAAGAAGCACATCAGGCCCGTGCAAAGAGCCGCGATAAACGCCGAAGGCATCTCTCCTATCAGACCAATGGTTTTCAGTGCCGCGAAGGGCACCATGGTCAAGACACTTCCGAACGGAAAAACAGAGTAATAAACGCCCTCAAACGTTACGAACTCGTTCAGCCAGCTGGGCGGCTTCTCGATAAATGCGATCTTGCCGGCAAGCAAGTTTCCGGCAACCCTAAATGTGTAATCGTAAAAACTATTGGATTTTGGGTTGGAGAAATAATAAATGAGAGCCGCGATGGCACTGATGCCCAGCACAGCACTGTGCGAGGGTTTGGCCACTGGGATCTCATTTTGAACACGATTATCGGTCAAGCTTCTGTGCAGATCAAAATTGTCTGTACCCTAAAAGTGGAAAGGTCCTCGTACGTAGAGGATCAGTACTTCGTCATCCATTACCGTGAATAGGATTCGATAACGATCGAAAATTAGCTGACGGATCTCAAGGCCAGTTTCACTCTCAGGTGCGACAGGGCAGCTTAACGGAAACACACTCAATTGGCCATAGACGATCCCGTACAATTCTCTAGACCAGCGGATGGTTAGCTCTTCGCCCCAGTTTTCTAAACCCCAACTGATCGAGGTCTCAATATCGTCGAGAGCCCGAATATTGAAGCGGATTCGATACGTCGGCATCCTATTCGAACTTCATACCGAAGCGAGTCGAAAGCCTTGCAAACCCGTCTTCCGCCGATACCCATTTTGATTCGTCGTCTATATCTTTTAGTCGATCGCGAAGTACTTTGACAGTTTCGTTATATTCTCGAACATCGACCATCCGCTGATAACTCTCCGCGTCTTGCACTACGACGGCCGCCTTGCCGTTCACGGTTACAACGACGGGAGATTTCGTCGCCTGGATCTCTTTCACGATCTTGGAGGCATTTTGTTTGAAATCACTCAGGCTTTGGATATCTCTTAGGATGTTCATTTGAGAAGAATATCACATCTAGCTTCGAATTCAATACCTTTTTCAGGCTCGAATTAAGATCAGATCAAACCCCGTAGATCTTCAGTTTAAATTCGTCATTTGCGGTCGAGACCTCGCAACGCTTGCCGGAAAAATCCAGCGACTGTTTTAGGATCATCGGCAGCCCGCCGCGGGGAACGCTTGCACCGTATTCCCGTCGGGCAAAAAACGCCGATATTTGCGGGTTCACACGCTGTGTGATGCCGTATCTGATGGCCCGTGATGACGGTGGAACAAATCCCTTTGTTCGCCGAGCATTCACAAATTCGATCGCGCTGTCATAGATGTTGATCCGCGTCTGAATGTCACGAATAGCAAGATCACGATGGACGATTGCGTTGGCTATCGCCTCACGGACCGGATAAAGGCCATAAATGCTTCGGGGCTTCACGTGCAGAGTGTCCTCAATGACTCGCTTCTTGGGCTTGCCCTTTAGCAGATCGACATACCGGAGAATGAACTGCTGGATCGACTCGTAGAGGGTCAAGAGATTCCCCTGAAGCTGAACTGACTCGATCAACTGAGCATTGCCGTTCTCGCCAGAAAACTTGGAGATCGTCACGCCCGCACGGGGAAAGATCTGGCCGATCCTTTCGCTCTTGCCGAACAAGACCATTCCGGCTACAGTCGGCAGAAATTCATCCGTTCCGCCTACTGCAAGCAACAGGTCCTTCTTCATGAACTCGGCCGTCTGATACATATTCAGGTTCTGATTGACCTCTTCGAAAGCAGCCGCGAATGTCCACAGCAACCCGTCGTCAAAATCGTCCTCGTTGCCGTTAAAAAGCGGCACGTTCTCGTAACGCAGCGGCCGGATCTCATCAAGCCACATCGACAGCTGCTCACGTGCGACTTCCCTTTTCTCCGCCCCAAACCGCATGTAGAAACGCCCATCAAGGGTTCGATACGGCTTGTTACGCGGCTCAACGTCTATCGCCACGACACGCTTTCCGCTGTCAAACGCGATCATATCGATCAGCGGCACCAGCGGCGGCACTATCTCTTCCCGGCAGATCCTTACGAGTTCGTCCCGTACCGATTCCGGATCGGAAACGCCTTCGATCCTAAGTTGATCGGTTATCCCAAAAATGATCGTTCCGCCGCTGGTATTGGCCAGCGCGACGATTCCCTGGGTTATCTTCTCAACGTTTGAGAGTTTTACCTTTAGCTCAAGATAGGTGTCCTCACCGCCCTTGATCAGACGCAGTAATTCGGACCGGGTGGTCATCTGAGCGGACTGGTTGGCAATGTATTCCTGATGGGAGCGATCGCCAGGCGATTCGTAACGGTGAGTGTGGCGAAACTTTCTGCGCGGCATAGATGTCGGCGTGTATATTTTGTCAAGACGGATCACACCTCGCATCCGCCTGAGCTTTTCCACCTGAAAAAGCTGCTGGAATAAGAACTGTCATATTGTGTCAGAATCACGGCGGTCTAACAACCCCATGGTCGGCTCGGCCTGTTTTGACAAACGCAGGGGTTTCCTTTATCAACATTAGTACATCCGTGGAAACAGAATTCGTCACAGCCTACGTCGGCATCGGTTCAAATCTCGGCGATCGGGCAGGAAATCTCCTGCTCGGCGTTCGCGGGTTAATGGAAGCGAGTTTTCAGGTGACAAAGCTTTCGGCGATTTACGAGACAGAGCCCGTTGGCATCGACGACGCTCCGACTTTCCTGAACATGGTGGCGGAAATAAAAGCGGTTGGGATCACGCCGACGCAGATGTTGGCTCGAATGCTGAGGATAGAATACTTACTGGGTAGGACTGATAAATCGCTTAAGAGGCCCAGAACCATCGACCTCGACCTGCTTTTCTATGAACAGGAACACATGGACACGCCGTTTCTAACGGTCCCGCATCCACGTGCTCACCTTCGGCGTTTTGTGCTTGTTCCAATGAACGAGGTATGTGCGACGTTTAACCATCCGCTGCTTCACAAAGATATTGGGTCGCTCCTGACCGAATGCGAAGACAGTTCCCTTGTCGCACGCTGGTACCCGCACTTCCGCCAGGATGCCCTTTCGAGAAGCTGATACCAGTACACTCACGCCCGCCAACATGACGCGGTGGTCATATTCGCTTGTGGCACGAAGCACACTGAGTCGGGCTTGGAAC
>JANNNS010000331.1:0-6713 GCA_031398645.1 Acidobacteriota bacterium | reverse complement strand
ATCAACGGGTGGGGTGAGGCAGGTGACATCCCTTCAACAGGCGACTTCGACGGAGACGGGCGGAACGACCTTGTGGTCTTCAGGCCGTCTTCGGGAACCTGGTATCAAAAGCGGAGCAGCAACAACACCTTGGCCGTTGTAGTTTGGGGAGTCAATGGAGATGTGCCGGTAGTCGGTGATTATGACAATGATAACCGCGACGATATTGCGGTTTTCAGAGGCTCGAACGGACTTTGGTATGTGATCGGAAGCACGGCCGGTTTTTCACAGTACGGTCCGTGGGGGACAGTCGGCGACATTCCCGTTCCGAGCAGGGACAATCCTTAGCATCAGGCGGAAATTATGCGGCGCGGGCGAGGGTAAGTACAACGACCCTTTCCGCGCCCACTTTTTTCATAACTTTTGCGCAGTTCGACGCGGTCGCGCCTGAAGTGAAGAGATCGTCGACCAGCAGTATATCCTTGCCCTTTAGCAGGCCGGGACGGACGACTGAGAATGCTTTTTTGACCGTCGCTTCGCGAGCAAACCGATCCATGGCTGCTCGATGCATCGGAGTGTCGCCTGTTCGAATAAGGCTGTGCTCGTCGAACTTCCAGCCTGTATGAGCCGACAAGACCTTGCCAAGCAGGGAAGACTGATTGAATCCTCGTTCGATTAGGCGTTTTTTAGAAAGCGGAACCGGAACGATCAGATAGTCACCCGTCAATTGGGCCCGGTCGAGGGTTCGTACAAGAAGTTCTTTGATCCGAACCGGCATGAGAGGCACTCTTTTCAAATGGAGAATGGAAGCCGCGAGCGCATTTCCATAAACACCTGAGCTTTGAGCGGTGTCATAGGCGTGGTCGGAGCATTGACCGCAGGTATTAGTTGTTTCGACGTCCGATTCGACAAGGAACAGGCCGCATTTTTGACACAGCCTGTCCAAGTCTCCAAAGATCTTTGTGTTAGACCAACACTCCGCGCACGCGGCCCCGTCGGAGGACTTCTCAACCAGCCGGCCGCAAACACCACAAAATTGAGGATAGATAAGTGAAGCGAGGGAGTCGGTGAGAAAACTGAGCATCAGTCGCTTAGAAATCTACAAGGAAAAACGAGAATAAAACCTGACCGCCCGAGCTCAGAAAATCACGACGGAGCTTGGAAACGGCTTATTCCTCTTCGTCGAGAAGGCCTTTCTCAACCAATTCCTGGCAATTCAGGCAATAACGTGCCCAGGGGATCGCCTCAAGCCGCTTAGGGCTTATCTCGTTCTCACAATTCTGGCACGGCCCGTATTCCTCGTCGTCAACGCGGCGCAAGGCCTCGTCAATGAGAGCGAGTTGTCGGCTCTCATTCTCCGAAACCGCAAGCATTACGTTCTTTGAGTAGTTCCTCACCGCGAGATCGACAGGATCCGGTGTTTCCGAATCATCCACCGAAAGGTCGTTGTCTTTTAACTTACCAATAAGCACGGTTCTTTCATCAAGTAACCTTTGCTTTGTTTCTTTCAGCAATTTCTTGTTCATTTCTGATATGGAAATCCGTTAATAATCGTGAACGCCCGATATAGCTGCTCGAGGATTATGACCCTTGCCATGTCGTGCGTAAAAGTCATAAACGATAAAGATAACCTAAAATCCGCAATTTCGCCAATCTCCTTCGACACACCGTCGGCTCCGCCAATAAGGAAGGTGACCTCCTTCAGGCCCCGAATTTGCCATTCTTCGATCTCGCGGGCGAGTTTGTCCGAGGCAACGTGTCGGCCGGAAACATCAAGGAGGCAGACGAAGTTCTTTGGATTCAATAATTCCAGAAATCGTTTGCCTTCATTTTCCTTTGTTTCGTGCCTCGCCGACTCCTTGATCTCGACGATCTCGCACCGCACAAAATGCGAAAGACGCCCCAGATATTCCTCCTGAAGCGCCTTCCAGTTCTTGTCTTTTGTTTTACCGATCCAGATAAATCGAAACTTCATTATAGGTCTGCGGGGATCTCAACCTTTTGGGCATCCAGCCAGAGACGCTCAAGATCGTAGAACTCCCGTGCGTCGTTGTTGAACACATGAACGACGAAGTCACCAAAATCCAGCAAAACCCATTCGCCGGTCGCGTAGCCTTCTACCCTGATCGCACGGGTACCGATCTGCTTCTTTAGCTGCTCGGTGATCTCATCCGAAATTGCCTGCACCTGCCGCTGATTCGATCCGCTAACGATCACGAAATATTCCGTGAAAGTCGCGATCTGGCGAAGGTCGAGCACCTTGATGTCCATCCCCTTTTTGTCGGCCGCGCAGCGAACAGCTAGTTGAACGTCCGGATCGATCTCTTCGAAAGGCGTCGTAAACTTTGGTATCTCAATTCTCAACGACTCGCGTTGGAGTGTTTTTTCCTGTACTTCTTCCATCACCTATAAAGTTCGTACTTTTCGATGTATTTTGCAACTTCGACTGGAATATCGTTTTCGCGGTCAAGTTTGCCGTCGCTCAGATCATGGCGCAGTTCAGTCGCCGAAGCGTCATAGAGCACGGCGTCGGTAATGTAAATGCGCTTTGTCCTCGGATCTGCGGTTGCGACAAAGCGTTCCGTGCGAAGATCAACCACGCGATCCCTGACCGCGTCCGTAACGTGGGTCAGTTCTATTTCGTAACCTGGACGGGTAACGACGATGTGGTCCGAACACAACAGTACCTTTTCCCAATCCCGCCATGTCCTTATATCGGCCCAAGAATCGGCACCCATTACAAAGAAGACCCGGTCGGCCGAATGCCGTTTGTGAAGTTCGGGAAGTGTGTCAATCGTATAGCGCCTTTCGCCTTTCTCGAGTTCAAGTGCTGAGACGAGGATCTGCAGGTCATTCTGCACCGCCAATGAAAGCATCGCATACCTGTGGTAAACCGATGTCGGCGGACGATCCGGCTTGTGCGGAGCGTGGAAGGCCGGCATCATGAAAAACTTGTCGAGATCGAACTGTTGTGTGACTGCCCTTGCAATGGTCAAATGCCCATTGTGGACGGGATCAAAGGTGCCGCCGAAATATGCAATTCGCTTCATTTCTCAAATGGAGAAGGAAAGGTTCGCGGCCGTCTAAACGCGGAACAAATCGCGAAACTTCCTGGGGCTCGGGCCTAAATGTCAGATATCGCAGCTCTGCTCTGCTCCTCGACGCTCTTCTCCTCTGCCGCCATCTCATCCAACGCCCTGGCGGTTGCGAACACTAGTTCATCCAGCCCCGTTCTGGTTACCGATGATATTGCGAAAAACTGCTTATGATCCTTTTTCGCCCGTTCCTTAAGTTCCTCGAGTCGTTCTGGCTCGTCTATGGCATCGATCTTGGTCGCCACTACGATCTGCGGACGGGTCGCGAGATCTTCGCTATAGTTGGCCAACTCCCGGTTGATTATCTCGTAATCCTCGACCGGGTCGCGGCCGGATAAAGACGAAACATCGACGAGGTGAAGAATGAGTTTCGTTCGCTCAACATGCCTCAAGAACCGGTCGCCGAGGCCGGCACCCTCAGATGCACCTTCGATCAGGCCCGGAATATCGGCTACCACGAACGTTTTGAAATCGCCCATGTCTACAACACCGAGGTTCGGTTCGAGGGTCGTGAAAGGATAATCCGCGATCTTCGGCTTCGCCGCCGAGATGACCGAAATTAACGTCGATTTACCGGCATTGGGAAATCCAGCAAGCCCGACATCGGCGATCAGCTTCAATTCAAGCTGAAGTTCCTTTTCTTCACCCGGGCGGCCTTGATAGTGAAACTTTGGCGCCCTTCGCGTTGGCGTAGCAAAGTGAGCATTTCCCCATCCGCCTTTGCCGCCCTTCGCGATCATGAATCGTTGGCCGGCCTCGGTGAAGTCGAACTTAAGCTCATTAGTCTCCGCGTCAAACACCTGCGTTCCGACCGGTATTCTGATCGTGATGTCGCCGCCGTCTTTTCCGTAGCGGTTCGAACCTTCCCCATGCCGGCCGCGTTCGGCCTTGTGTTCCGGATTATAACGAAGATGAAGCAGAGTATTAATACCCTCGTCGGCCTCCATCCAGACGCTGCCGCCCACGCCGCCATCGCCGCCGCTCGGCCCGCCGCGGGGCACAAATTTCTCGCGGCGAAACGCCGTTACGCCGTTGCCGCCGTCACCGGCTTTAACCTTTATCTTTACCCGGTCAATGAACATGCAGTATTAGTTTACGTGTTTTGCCGCCGAACCTAAATCCGCTAAGCGAGTTACTTGTGCAAGTAGCCGGTCAGTTGCCGAAATCAGTCAGAAGCACTACGTCCCGCAAAAGCTGCCCTCGGGAGATAGCGATCTTTTCACCGCTTGGAGACCATGCGAACTTGAAGATCGCGTTCCTGGTCATCGGTGCTAAGGGAACGGGCTCTCCTGATCCCGGAAATACCTCGCGGAAAATGGAGGTTTCCTTTACGTCACCGGCCACGAAATCGAATGACCGGCCGTCTTCACTCCAGACAAGCCAGGGCCGCAGGGCGTTGATCTCGGCAAATCGAACATTGTCAGGGTCGTCGGTCGAAAGGATAGCCACTCGAAACTTGGTTGAGGGTGCCTCTGTTCCTTGGCCGGCAATGTTTTGAAAGGCCAGGTGCTTGCCGTCGGGCGAGATCGCGAGGAGGTTTCCAGGAACAAACTTGGTTTTCCCGGAAAGCTCCTGGACGGAGCGTTCGGTGAGCGACGCACGGCCAATGTTTGAAGTTCTTCCGCTCTTAATTATGAAATAAAGGTGTTGCCCATCGGGCGAGACCTGAGGAAACAGATGGGATTCGTCTTCGCCAAATGTGACCTGCTCTGGATCTCCCCCACCCACATTTATACGCCAGATCCGCCGTTCTTTACCTCGGTCGGAAGCGAAATAGATCGCCTTTCCATCGCGTGAGACGGTCGGAAAATCGTTTTGAACGTCCGTGTCATTGGTTAGCTTCTGCCGCGACCCATCTGCCGTATTTAAGGACCAGAGGTTCCAGTCCCTGATCTTTTGGTCGTTCGACGTATAAACGAGCCGATCCTCATCTATCCACGCGAGTCCGTTGAGTCCATCGTTCCTCGAGCTACCGTCCGTAAGTTGCTTCAGATTAACGAGATCGTCTCTTCTGCCGAGCCAAATGTTGGAATAATAGATCCGTTGCCGCGACACAAGCTTTTTCCGGTCATGAGAAACAGCGATCCCAAGGTACGAGTTCAGATCGTTCGTGATCCGGCGGACCGTACCGTCCGCAAGGGCGATCCGCCAAACCTGGAAATTCTCTCCTTCATTTGCTGAGACGATAAAGCCCTCGCCATCCGCCGTCCAGACGACCTGTTCGATGTTTCTGAACGCGGTCGGTTTGAAATCGGCCACTTTACCGTTCTCTACGATCAATATTCGTGAGAAATGTTCTGTCTGGTTCACCGCAACGAGGGCGATCTTCTTTTCGTCGGCGGACCACGCGGGATAGTTGTTCCAATAGAATTCTTCGGGGAGTTTAGTAGTCGCGGCTATTCTTTCCGTGGCCTGAGCAAGGTCGCGAATGATCAGAGCCTGACTGTTCTCCGCCGGTATTTTCCTGACGAAGGCGATCTCCTTTCCACTTGGTGAGACCGAAAACCCCGACCACACATCCGCGGCGACGGGTTCAAGAGTTCCATCCGCAATACTGAGCCGGCTAACGCTTCCTTTTTCGTCGCGGTTAGATACCGTTCCGAAATAGACCGAGCTACTGTCAGGAGCGAACTGGATGCAGCCTATCCTGCCGACATCCCCTTTCTTCAACTCGGTCTCTTCGTCCGTCCGAAGATCGCGGAGATACAGGTCAGATCCAAGCGTATATGCGACCCAGTCTCCGTCCGGAGAGATAGTCAGGTAGCTCGCATTCCCATTGTCGGTCAGACGAGTAAATCGAAGTTCGGTAGCGACCTCTGTGGCGGAGCTCGAAGAAAGAAAGCGATATCCAAAAAAGCTGACTAGGCCAAACAACAAGAGTGCCAGGAAGGCTGCCGTTCCTAGAAGCAAGGTTCCCGATGCTCTTTCGGCAGGACGCTCTTGCTTCCCGGTCGCATCAAGCGGACCATTCGCCACTCGGGAGTCAATTGACGCAGTGCTGCGGGGCTCAACGGCCCAAAATACCGGAACGGCAAGTCGATAACCACGCCGGGCGACATTCTCTATCAGTTGTTTTCCCTTGTCATCCTTGCCGAGGACCTGACGCAGAGTGTAGACGTTCTGAGTCAAGACACCGTCTTCGACAAAAGTGCCGGCCCAGACCGTGTCGAATATTTCTTGCTTGGAAACGATCTCACCTTGCCGCTGTATAAGCAGTTTGAGAAGTTCGAGCGGCTTCGGTGCAAGCGGGATCAACTCGTCCTGGCGCCAAAGCATGCCCTTGCCCGGATCGAATCTAAAGCCTCCGAATTCACATAACTCCCTTGTTTCCTTCACTCTGATCCTTTTGAGAACTCTTTGAGAACTTTTTGACCGATTCCTTGAGGACTTTCAACGCAAAGCCGTTTACGGTTGGCGTCAACCGCTAACCTCGTCCACCGTGGTCGATTTTAGTACGAAATGAGCGACGTGCAAAGCATATGTCAAGGAGACCAGTGATGAAGAAAATATTGATCACGCTGATCATCGCCGGATTGACGGGTATCTTCTATGCGGCCGCTCTCGGACAGACGACGCCGGGCGTGAACCGCCGCCAGCGGATCCAGCGTAATCGCGTCAATGCCGGGCTCAGATCAGGCC
>JANNNS010000268.1:0-22324 GCA_031398645.1 Acidobacteriota bacterium | reverse complement strand
GGCCTACAGGAAACTGAACGAAGCTGAACTCGCCTCGCTTGTTTGTCTTGGCAGAAGGTAGACTGCCCTTCGCATCGGTCCGAAAAACCTCGACGATGGCCTCGGCCACAGGAACAACGGTCCCATCCGCTTTTTTGAGCTCAACTTTCCCCCGAACCGGAGCCCCCTGTGAAAAAGCGTTGTCGACAACAACGAATGCTGCCATCGCAGCAACAAACGACATTAAAAATAATTTGCGAAACATTAGAGAACCTCCGAAGTAACCAGCGTCCGTGGCAACCGAGCGTCTAGGATGCAGTGCGGCCACAATTGGTTTATTTAATTCCATATACTAACCCAAATCTCGGTCAAAATTAAGCGAAAATCGATCATCGGTCCAGTTAGTTCCGTCACCCAATGAAGGATACTTGCTCCAAGGCCGCGCAATAGCCCGCCGATACGAGGATTTAGGACGCAAAAGCGAATATGGTATCTTGAGATTTTGATCTTGACGTTATGACATCGAGGGTTTTCAATTTTTACTCTGGTCCCGCTACTCTGCCTCTGCCAGTGCTTGAAAGAGCCCGCTCGGAGATGTTTGACCTGAACGGAAGCGGAATGAGTGTGATGGAGCTAAGCCATCGTTCCGATACGTTTCTCGCGGTGCTGAGATCAGCTGAAACACGCCTTCGGACGCTTCTCGAGTTACCGGCACATTACCGTGTCCTTTTTCTTCAGGGCGGAGCGAGCCTTCAATTTTCGATGGTTCCGATGAACTTTCTGTCGGGTGGTGCGGCCGATTATGTAGTCACCGGAACCTGGAGTGAAAAGGCGAGGAAGGCGGCAAGTGAGTTTGGAGCGGTCAAAGTCGTCAACCAGGTTCCCGAGCGTGGTTATTCGTCGATTCCTGCCGCCGATGAGCTTCGGTTCTCTGAACACGCCCGCTACATACATTACGTCTCGAACGAGACCATCGACGGCGTTGAGTTTTCGGAAGATCTCGACGGCTTTGGAATTCCCGTAATCTGTGACGCTTCCTCCAACATCCTCTCGCGTCCGTTAGACATAGAAAAGTACTCGATGATCTACGCCGGTGCGCAAAAGAACATAGGTCCAAGCGGTGTGACCGTTGTCATCATCCGAGACGACATGCTTGAACTGTGCCGCGGAAAACAGCGGGGAGTCCTGAGCTATAACTCCTTCGCCGAGAACGAATCGATGCCGAACACACCAAACACTTGGGGAATATATATCATCGATCTTGTGTGCGCATGGCTGGAAGAACTCGGAGGCGTTGAAGCGATCGCCAGGCTGAATGCAAAGAAGGCTCAGATTCTCTACGCCGCGATAGACAAGTCTGACGGTTTCTATACGGGTACGGCCGATCTGTCTGCCCGGTCACGGATGAATGTGACCTTCCGGCTGGCGTCAGAGGAACTCGAGGCGGCGTTCTGCGAAGGAGCGGAGAGAGCCGGGCTTGTCGGACTTCTCGGCCATCGGTCGGTCGGCGGGATTCGGGCGTCGATCTATAACGCTTTTCCACTCGAAGGAGTTGAACTCCTTGTCGATCACATGGCCGATTTCTCGGCGAACAACGGTTAGCTCAAGATTCTGGAAATCCCCAGTTAATGAGTGTTTACTTTCTGTGGCGCTCAGCCTCACCCTAGCTCAGATCCCACGACAACAAAAAATGGCATTTACCTCTAATTCTATCTACGGAAACCGAAAAAATCTGGATGAAGCTGTGAGTCTTGATAAGCAGCTCGACCGGATCGAAGACGACATACGGAAGCTCAAGATCGACTTCGATATCTATTTCAACGGAAACGCCAAACGGCCGCCTCTTGAGGCACGAGGGCGGCTCGAGGCGTTGATCCGCCGCGTCTCCGATACGAGGACAATGTCGTACGCCAACCGGTATCAACTGAGTATGCTGGTTTCCAGGTACGCTTCTTATCGCGAGCTCTGGCGGCGAATGCTGAAGGCTAAAGGCGAGGAGCTCGTTTAATGAGCTAGGATCAGGGCTGCACGAAACACCTGTCGCTTTAAACTTGGAAAATGAAAACGCTGCTCGAAGAGGCTTCGAGCAGCATTTTTTTGTGAACTTAAGCGGTCGGTAGGAGCCTTTCCGCGTGGGGCCGCTAGGCGACCTTCATCACGTTTTCGGCCTGTGGTCCTTTCGGGCCATTCGTCACTTCATACTCGACTTCCTGCCCCTGGATCAACGTCTTGTATCCGTCACCGGTGATCGCGCTGTAATGAACAAAAATATCCTGTTCACCCGGCTGCTCGATGAATCCATATCCCTTGGCGTTGTTGAACCATTTAACCATTCCTACGGCTTTCGACATCACAATAAATTCCTCCTGCAAACTTCAAAAAATTAACGTGTTCTACTAAATGTGCTGTAATCAACAGCGGCAATTAAAATAAACCGAAGTCCGGCATGTCTGATCACAGCCGGCACGACAGTTCGATAGCAATTCGAACGCCGAAGCCTTCGAACAAATAATCAATCTTAAACTTCAAGATTAAAAGGGTTTTGCTGCTAGATTGTCGATTGACGAATGAGAATTTAGCGTCATTTGCAGCCTGTGTCAAGAACTTTCTTGGAGATTGGGCCAAATAAGCTAAAAATTGACTTAAATCATTCGATAATGGATGATTAGGCTTACTCGAAAGGCAATATTTCGACATATTTCGATGGCCGAAGAATACGGAAAAGACGCCCCGCTTTCATATAATAAATACCTTAAAGTTCCTGAGTTGATCGGGCTTCAGGAGACCTTATCTGAGCCTGCAAGTCATGATGAACTGCTATTCATCGTGATCCATCAGACCTACGAGCTATGGTTCAAGCAGATCCTGCATGAATTGGACGCCTGTATCGGCTGGATCCGGGAAGGCAGGCTTTTTCGCGCCAACCACGCCCTGCGAAGTGTCATCTCGATAGAGCGGATTTTGGTGACACAGATCCATATCCTGGAATCCATGGCACCCATCGGCTTCCTTGAATTTCGCGACAAGCTCAACCCGGCAAGCGGTTTTCAGTCGATGCAATTCCGGGAACTTGAGTTTCTTTCAGGGGCAAAAAGCGACAAGATCCTGAACTCTTTCAAGGACGACGAGTTTGCCTTTAAGCGTCTTTCTGATCGTTTTGACTCACCTTCGCTTGCGGACGAGTTCTGGGCGTATGTCGGCAGACAGGACATCGCGGTCGAAAGTCATGAAGACAGAGTAGCCGCCGTTGTCGAGATACTTACCCATCCCGAAAAATACGCTGCTCTATACAATATGCAGGACCTCCTGATCGAGCATGACCAGCTTATCGTTTCCTGGCGGTACAACCACATCCTGATGGTTGAGCGAATGCTCGGGATGAAGCGCGGAACCGGCGGCTCAGAGGGCGTTGGCTACCTGATGACGACGCTGACGAAAAAATTCTTCCCGGAACTCTGGGAAGCGAGGACTCATTTAGGAATTGAAGGTATGAGTGATGAAAAATAGTTTATTGATATTGATCTGCATTTCACTTGCGGCCATCTTTGTTCCCGCTCAGTCAGCCGACACCGTCCGCGTCACTATCCTTCATCTCAACGACACCTACCAGTTCACACCTGCCGATGGCGGCAAACGCGGCGGCCTTGCCCGTGTGATGACGATCAGGAAGGATGCATTAAGGGCGAATCCGAATACGATAATGACTCTAGGCGGGGACACGCTTTCGCCGTCGGTGGAAACACGAACCTACAAGGGTGCCCAGATGATCGACGCCTGGAACATGGTGGGCCTCGATTATTCCGTTTTCGGGAATCATGAGTTCGACCTGAAAACTTCGGAGCTTCTCGAACGGATGAAAGAGTCAAAGTTTACATGGTTAGGTGCCAATGTCATTGACACCAAAACCCGGAAAACTTTTGCGGATTCGCCCCCATATATCATTCGCTCGATCGGCGGCGTAAAGATTGGAATTATCGGCCTGCTGCTGCCGGAGACCAAGGAAACTTCGTCGATGGAGGCCAGCCTGCAGGTGACCGACTTTTGTGAGACAGCTCGCACCCAGGTACCGAAAATGCGCAAGGCCGGAGCAAACGTGATCGTCGGGCTGACGCACATGTTCATGCATCAGGATAAGAAACTGGCAGGCTGTGCAGATTTCGATCTGATCCTGGGCGGCCACGAACACACTCTGCTGCAGTCATCCGCACACGGAACGCCGATCTTCAAAATGTGGGCGGATGCACGCGAGGTTGGGAAATTTGACCTCTTCATCGACAAAAAAACCGGCAAATTGGCGAGCATGGATTGGGAGATCATCCCGGTAACGGATGCAATTCCAGACGCTCCCGAGTTCGCTCCAGTCACAGCAAAGTATAAAGACCTGCTCGAGAAACTCGCCGTCCCGGTCGGGGCGACGAGCGTAGAGCTCGACGCACTCTCACATTCGGTCCGGACGAAGGAAACCAATATAGGAAATTTTATCGCTGACGCCTATCGCGAGGCGGCCGGGGCGGACGTAGCTCTCGTGAACGGCGGTTCGATCAGAGCTGACCTAACCTACAGCCCCGGCCCATTGACGATGCGCGACGTGCTCTCGATGCTGCCGTTCAATAATCCGATCGTCAAGGTAGAGGTTAGCGGCAAGTTGTTGGGCGATATTCTGGAACACAGCGTTGCCCGCAGTGCCGAAGACGGCGAACCTGGACGCTTTCCACAAATCTCGGGAATGAGCTTTAAATTCGATCCGCGAAAACTCCCCGGCCAGCGTGTACTCGAGATAAGTGTTGGAGGGAAACCGGTAGAGGAAACTCGAACATATACGATCGCCACGTCCGACTTTCTTGTTTCACGCGGCGGTGACGGTTACACAATGTTCAAGGATGCGAAGGTCCTCACCCCGACCGACAAGGCTCCAAAGGATTCGGATGTGTTCGAGCAGGCGATAAAGTCAGCTCCGAATTCGACGATCAGCCCGAGACTTGAGGGAAGGATCGTTCGCGTGAATTGATTTGTCCAACGGTTGATGCTGTACAGTTCAGATCAGGAAATAATGGTTGGGGACAAAGTTGTCTTTGAGAACGGGAAGCTATCGGGAACGATCGTCCACGTCATCGAATCGGACGCGGATTTTGGTGCGTGGAATATCGATGAGCCGGGTGTAATGATCGAAACGAAGGCGGCCGGCTCGATCTACCTCGGAGCTTCATTGTTTGTTGAGTCGGAGTTGAGCTTCATTTCTCGATAGGATCCACCCATCGTTGACAGAGGCGGCAGCTACTTACTCTCGTTCCCCAACCGGTCAACACTTCTCACAATTATCTCTTCGACACCTCGGTCGGCCGATAACGCGATAGAGCGTTCACTAGCCGCCTGAATCGAGTAACTCCAGCCGTTCCTGTCCTTCGCGTAAACCACGAACCAGAATGCCTTTTGCGTTCCGCGCTCCGACCACTCGGCCTTGCCGAATTCGGGGCCGCGCGTGACTTTCACTTTCGGTGAAGACAGCCTTGGTGCCTTTATCCACGGTGAAACTGGAATTAAAGCATCACGCTTGTAAGGCCCATCCATCAACGCCTGTTGTACGCCGCCAAGATCGTTCCTAAGCGATTTAAAACTGAAATGCACAGCACCGCGCGTCTCTTCCGACTTTCTCGTAAGGGCGATCTGGCTCAGCAGTTCACCCGTCGTCCAGTCGGTGTTGCGGCCGATTCGGTAAGTGGCGATGCCCGGCCACACGTGGCGCTTTTTTACGTTCTGCGTTTTCCACCATTCGAGCAGGATCGGGTAGCTTTGGGCACGTCGGGCGGTTTCCCAGTAGAGCTGTGGAACAAGATAATCGACCGTGCCATCCTGTAGCCATTTCTTCGAGTCGGCGTAGAGGCCTTCGTACGAATTGAAACCTTCTATCCCGAGTTCCGGCATCGGCTGCCAGATACCGAAGGGCGAGATTCCGTACATTATCTGCGGCTTGATGCGTTTCACTTCGCGGCCTACCGCGGCGATGAACCTGTTCACGTGCATCCGCCGCCAATCGGAACGGCCCAGCTTGCCACCGTTCGCCTGGTACGCCTGCCAATTCTTATCATCGGGAAACGGAATATCGTTGCCAGCAGTGTCCTTTTCGATGTAGGGGTAGAAATAATCGTCAAAGTGAACGCCGTCGATGTCGTACCGGCGAACGACATCAGTGATGACTTTCAATGAGTGCTTCTGTCCCGCCTCGTCCGTCGGATCTAACCACAAGTACTTTCCATATTGCCGCACGATCGACGGATGTGCTTTAGAGACATGCTTATCCGACATCGTCATCGCCGCTGGATGGTACGAACGATAGGGGTTGAACCAAGCGTGGACCAGGATGCCGCGGTTGTGAGCCTCGGTCACCAAGAATTCGAGCGGGTCAAATGACTGCGGCTTTCCCATTTCCCCGGTGAGAAACTCGGACCACGGCTCCAGGTCGGAACGATATACCGCGTCTGTCATCGGACGCACTTGGAAGATCACGGCGTTTAGTCGGAGCTTCTTTGCCAGGTCCAAAGCCTCGGTCAGCTCGTCCCTCTGTTGGTCAATGGAGAGTCCCTTTCGTGTTGGAAAATCGATATTATCAACGGTCGCTATCCAAGCCGCACGGAACTCTCGCGGCGGCTCCGGCAAAGACTGGGCGGACGCTGTCGAAAACAGAAGTAGGAAGGCGAGGGTGAGGATTCTCATTTCAAGTAACTCGCGACGGCCTTTTTCCATACCTCATACCCGCTTCGATTCATGTGCAGCATATCCGCGAGGAATAGTTCCCTTCGCGGTTGTCCGTCCGCCCCCAGCATCGGGGTATAAATGTCTATGTAGACCAGATCTCGCTTTTTGGTCGAGTAGTTCTTGATCAGTTCATTAGTTTTTGCGGCTTTGGGCATCAGGGCGACCCGGGAGGGGCTTGGCTTGATCGCGATGTAGGCGACCCTGACCTTCGGAAGCTTTGCCCGGATCTTGTCGACGAAGGCCTGATAATCGGCGAACACCTGCTCAGGTGATTTCCCATCGTTGAGGTCGTTGTCGCCCGCGTACATTACGACCATTTTGGGCAGATACGGAACCACGATGCGATCCACAAAATACGTCGAATCAGCGATCTGCGAACCTCCGAATCCGCGATTGATGACCTTCTTGTCCGGAAAATCAGCGGCGAGATCGGTCCACATTCTGATCGACGAACTGCCAATGAACACGATCCCGCCCCTAGGCGGCATCTGTTTCGCGTCCGCAGCCTCGAACGCCTTCATATCGTTCTCCCACTGCACAAAATTCCGGGTCTGTGCCGCCGCCGTCAGAGCCAGAACGAAGATCAGAAAAGCTAGATAAAATATGCGGTTCATGTATCGTTTATCGCCCAAACTATGCCCTTGCGCAAGTCACACGAACGCCTCAAACACGTTATTCGAGAAAAGCATTCCTTTTCGCGTCAGCCTCAAGCGGCCGCCGCTTATCTCGACCAGCTCGTTTTCTTGCAGATCTCTCAGTTCCGCAGCGTACTCTTCCTGGATCTCTGAGCCGTAGAGCGTTCGATAGTCCTCAAAACTCACTCCGGCATTTAGCCGCAGTCCAAGAAAAATAAACTCCGAAGCGGAATCGATCCGCTCACGCGTAACCTCGGCCGAAGAGAATTCTTCGATCTGCCGTACATACGCTGCCGTATCACGCTCGTTAAAGTATCTCTGCGAGCCGTCGAATGAGTGGGCAGAAACGCCGAAGCCGTAAACTGGTTCGAGTCGCCAATACTTCGTGTTATGCCGTGATTCAAAGCCGGGTTTCGCAAAGTTCGATATCTCGTATTGTTCGTAACCGGCCGCACCTGTTTTATCAAGCATTAACTCGTACATTTCGGCGGCGAGATCTTCGTCAGGCATCGGCCGGCGGCCCGACCTTAACTGTTCGGCGAGTGGCGTCCCCTGGTGGATCTCGAGAAGATAAAGCGAAAGATGTTCAGGCTGCATCCGAAGCGCCTCGTCCAGGTTTCGCTCCCAATCTGACATGGTCTGATCGGGCAACCCGGCAATCAGATCGAAGCTGATATTCTCGAAGCCTGTATCGCGGAGAAGGCGGAAGGTCTGGCGAGCATCATTGGCGTCATGCCCGCGAGCAAGCAATTTCAGATCACGGTCATTGAACGTCTGAACACCAAAGCTCGCCCGATTGATGCCCAGCTCACGAAACGCGGCAAGTGTCTCAGCCGTAACGGTCGCAGGGTTCATCTCCATCGTGATCTCGGTATCGTCCGCGATGCCGAAATAAGCGTGAACTGTCTTCAATATGCGGCTAATCTGCGGGGGAGTTAACAATGATGGCGTGCCGCCGCCGAAGTATACGGTATCAGCGGCAACCGTCTCGCTTGTTGAACCGGGTATCTCGCCACAAAGAGCACTCACATACCGCGCGACTGCGGTCGAATCCCGATAAACATCAGTCGCGAAATCACAGTAGGAGCAACGTGACTTGCAGAATGGAATGTGGAGATAGACCCCAGCTTTATTGCGGCTTCTGTCCAACTTTTTTGAATGCGTCGGTTGTCATCAAATACCTTATCGTTCCATCCGGCGCGATCTGGTAAACGAATTTCTGTGTCACGACAAGCTCCGGAATCTTCGGCTCACGGGCTAACACATGAAAAACATCCGTGTCTTCCGGAACATCGTCCAGAATGGCGGTGTGGTATCCCGTCTCTGGTTTGGCGTCCTTCGGAACTTGGAATTCAATTATGGATTTGTGAAGCTGACGTGTCTCCAGCAACTTGATCCCATCGCCGGAAATCGTTAGTCGAGCATCACCACCAAGCGGAAATACACCTAGCTCGGTTTGCGCCGGGACAAGATAGACGTAGAACTTCCCATCGGCGGCAGGCAGAACTGCGGCGTTGTAGGGCCGTGGCTGAGCGGGTACGAACGCGGCCTTTGCCGTTTCTAATGCCCGAGCAGCATTCAAAAACGCTCCGGAGTCTTCTTTTGGCTTTTCATACCTCTGGACCTTGAACTCACTCGGTAAGGATTGCTGGGTTGCTTCAAAGGCAATCAGGTACTTATCCTTCTTTTCAGAAAGCCTCCCATAAACAACGGTCCAGATATTGCCTGTTTTTCTCGCGACATAGCCACCGATCTCACCATCCTTTGGCTTCAAGGCAACGACCATGTCAGTTGAGTGCCACGCGGCGACGTCGTACTCGGCCAGCATTCGACCCCGCTGGGAAATGGCCGCCAGTTCGGCCGGGTCAGCCGGCATTGTCCGCTGTGCGAAGGCCGCAGCGGTTGTCACAAAAATCAGCGTGAGAGCCAGTGTCAAATTCTTATTCATTACGTGTCCAGTCGTCCTTCAAGCGCACTTCGCCAGATCGCTTCCATCTCACTAACGGCAACGGAGAGGGACTCATCGCCGATCGATATGTTGAGTCGGCTACCCTCTACCGTCCCGATAACCTCGAACGGGCAGTCCTCACTTTCAGCAGTCTGCCTAACCTTTTCAATACTTTCAGGGTGAACTGAAATGATGATCCGCGACGGTGATTCCCCAAAAAGGACGGCCTCCTTTGAGATGTTGCCGGACAGGGCAATAGATGCCCCGATCGCATCACGCCCAAGCGAGGAAAAGCATGATTCGGCGATCGTCACGGTAAGACCGCCGTCGGAACAATCATGCGCTGAATTTATTAACATTTCGTCGGCGAGTTTCAGCAGCGTGTCGTGCACCCGTTTTTCAAGGCCGAGGTCTAGCTCCGGAACCCTTCCGTTCTCGATCATCTTCGCCATTGAATGGCCAAGCACGGATTGGGCATATTCACTGACCGACAGATCCTCATTTGTCACACCTAGCAAAGCAATTATGTCGCCCTCATTCTTGAATCCGTGGGTAATTATTTTCCGCGTATCTTCGATCAGCCCGATCATCCCGATCGTCGGCGTCGGCAGGATGCCGCGGCCGTCTGTTTCGTTGTAGAACGAGACATTTCCTGATACGACCGGCGTTTCAAATACGTTACAGGCCTCGGTCATCCCGTCGATCACGTCTGAGAACGAACGCATCACCTCAGGGCGTTCGGGCGACGCGAAGTTGAGACAATTGGTCACTGCAATAGGCTTTGCTCCGACGCAAACTACATTTCGAGCTGCTTCGGCGACGGCAAGCTTGGCTCCTTCTTTCGCATTGACTGCCACAAAACGGGCTGGGCCGTCAAGGCACATTGCGATCGCCCGTCGAGTTTCCTTAACGCGAATAACGGCCGCATCCGAACCGGGCAGGACAGCGGTATTTGTCCTGACCATCGAATCATACTGCTCGTAAACCCAGTGCTTTGAGCAGATATTAGGTGACGCAAGAAGAGTCTTTAAGGCAATGGCGGGATCAATGCTCTTCGCCAGTTCAACAGGTTGCGACTCGGCTTGTCTGGGTTGCGGTGGTGAAAGCGGCCGCTCATATTTCGGAGCCTCATCGGTCAGGGCCATGACCGGCAGGTCCGCTTCGACCTTCCCATTGTGTATGATGCGCAGTCGGTCACCCTCGACAACCTTGCCGATAACTACCGCATCGAGGTCCCATTTGTTGAAGATCTCGACCAGTTCCTTTTCGCGTCCGCGGCGGGCAACGATCAGCATGCGCTCCTGCGACTCGGACAAGAGCATCTCATACGCCGTCATCCCGGTTTCACGCTGCGGAACGAGCGTTAGGTCCAGTTCCAGCCCCGTCCCTGCACGAGCGGCCATTTCGACCGACGATGAGGTCAAGCCAGCGGCTCCCATGTCCTGAATGCCGGCGATCGCTCCGCTTCGCATTGCTTCGAGACATGCTTCGAGCAGAAGCTTTTCCAGGAAAGGGTCGCCGACCTGAACGGTCGGACGCTTTTCCAAAGCTGCGTCGTCGAATTCCGCTGACGCCATCGTCGCCCCGTGGATGCCGTCACGGCCTGTTTTCGCACCTGCATACAGCACAGGATTTCCTATTCCCTCGGCCTTACCAAAAAATATCTGGTCTTTCTTTACTATTCCGAGCGCAAACGCGTTGACCAAGGGGTTTAGGCTGTAAGATTCGTCAAAAACAACCTCGCCGCCGACCGTCGGCACCCCGAAACAATTGCCATAGTGGCCGATGCCTTCGACGCAGCCTTTCAATATCGATCTGTTTCGATTGCCAAGCTTCTTGTCGTCAAGCGGCCCAAACCGCAGGCTGTTCATTGCCGCGACAGGACGGGCACCCATCGTGAAAACGTCGCGCAGAATTCCGCCGACACCGGTCGCGGCCCCTTGGAAAGGCTCGATAAAGCTTGGGTGATTGTGAGATTCGACCTTGAACGCCACGCACCAATCGTCGCCTATATCGACCACACCCGCGTTCTCGCCTGGCGGCACGATTACTCGCGGGCCCGTTACCGGAAGCCGCTTCAGGTGAACCCGTGACGATTTGTACGAACAGTGCTCCGACCACATCACGCTAAAGACGCCGAGCTCAGTAAAGTTTGGCTCGCGGCCCAAGATCTGCTTGATCTTGTCGTACTCGTCGGTCGTTAGATTGTGTTGGGCGATTATCTCAGGCGTGATTGCGGTCATCAGTTTGTCTATCTGTCCAGAAATCGTTCTACAAATAAACAAAAGAGTTTATTCCGTCCGAACCGTTTTTTCAAATTCGGAGCGGATGGTCTGATGGTTCGGCTACGCCCTTCATGCGAGGTTACGGCAGTGCGGGTGCTCCCATCGCTGCCCACTCTTCTCTGGACGGGCCGTAAACACCTGGTACTGGCAGTCCAGCCTGGCGCATTAGCACGGTCATTTGTCCGCGGTGGTGGGTCTGATGTGCGATCACATAGAACAGGGTAAGGCCCCGGGACCACGTCTCGCCATACATCTGGTCTTCCTCTAAGAGCGTTTCATCCTTCCACTTTAAGCCGACCTCGTCTGCGACGGACTTGGCCGCTTTCTCGTAAGCTGCTGCGATGGTCGAGGCGTCAAGGGGACATTCCTCTTCGGCTGTCGGAGCGGCGATCCGCAAGCCAACCAACGCAAGCATTTCACCAAGCGTCAGGGTAAGGTGCCAGCCTAGATAACCGAGGGTGCGCCCGTCAGGAGTCACTTTCTGGACAAGAGACGCATCGGTCAGGCCTCTCAAAACCTTCACCGTCATCTCTGCCTCGTATACCCATCCTTTCTGAAAATCTTCTATTTTTCTAAACATTGGCCGATCTCCTTCATGATTTACGCAACATCGTACCACAGACGCAACGCTTGGCAAACCTGAGATAGGATAGATGCTGAAGTCAGTTTCGAGAAGCGAAGATGGACTTTCCGGTGTATAGAAAAACGCTCTGGCGAAATTCTTCTGCTTTGACGGTATTTTTGAAGACAGGCCCGTTTGGGCGAAGCTGTTTCAGGATAGGTTCGAAGTTCTTTTCGCTGTTTTTGTAGTTTTCTTCACCGCGATACCGAGTTATCAGGATCAGGTCAAAGTCTGAGCTTTTGTCGGAACGGGCCTCGATTAGCTCAAACGACTCGATAACCCCTCGCTTTTTTGCCTCTTCGCGATAGATCTTCCAATTGTTTTCGTAGTAATACAGCGCCTCGTCGCGGCGACCATCCTTGATCTTGACGAAATCGGCGACAACAAAAAGATCACCCGCAGGTTGAGCGGGGCCGGCCAGGGTCTTGTTGACCGCGGTTTTGAGCGTTTCAAGCACTACCTTCCCCTGGCGGAAATAGGTCAGGTTTCCGTCGGCTCCGTAAAGCACCGTAAACGGCATCCCGCCCTGCCATTCTTTCGAAATCGAGGAAATAACAGCGCTCTCGTCGGCTGTCTTGAGCAGGTATGCCGGCATCTCAGCCTTCATCGACGCGAGAAACTTCGGCACAGTGGTGCCGATGTCCGCCGGGTCGTCCAACGATATCGTGATGAAATCAATCTTGCCCTTGAATTCGGCGTCGAACTTCACAAGATCGGGGAATTCCTCGCGGCACGGGTCACACCATGTCGCCCAAAAGTTAACGAGCAACGGCTTGCCTTTCGGCTCAAGGATCTTCCGGATCGAAACCTCGTCAACTAGTGTCACCTTGACGGCCGGCACCGCCGCCTTTGTGACAGCCGCCGGCTTGGCGGCGCGCGGCGAGACGGGCCGTTTCTTCTGGCCATCAGACTGTGTCGAAAAAAAAAGGACGAAAAGCCAACCAACGGCGGCGGCTTTCGTCCCCTTCGAGATAAAACTAAACATCAGTTTGTTTCTAATTAATTGGTAGCAGCACCTGCACGCTTGATGGTGCAGCCAAAAGCGTTAGCACGTGTCTTTACGATCTCTTTGCCCGTCAAAGACGAATCGAACGCAGTCTTCAGGTACTGGTCCGTTATGTTCTTCCCGCTACGGTCGTTATCGATCGCACCGTGATAGCGGAGGATATTCTTCGAATCGAGATAATATACTTCAGGTGTGACAGTCGCTCCCCATTTGTCCGCGAGCACGTTGCCCTTATCGATCAATACCGGAAAGTTATAGCCAAACTCGACCTTATTGGTCTTTATCCAGTTCAGGTCTTCCGTGGCATTTGAATTAATGCCGACGAAAGCAATGCCTTTTGACTGATACTCGGCGGCGATCTCATTAATTCGGTCCTTATAAGCCTTGACGACCGGACACTGGGCCGAAAGCCAAACGATCAGCGTTCCCTTTTTACCTTTCAGATCATTTAGAGACTTCGTGGCTCCATCCGAATCCGGAAGCGAGAATGCCTCGACAGCAGCCCCGATCTCAAGCCCACTCCGTGCTTCCGCCGTCGTCGTTGGTTGAAGAACGAACACCAACATCGCAAAAACCGTAAATAACGCAGTTCCGATCAGCTTCATAGTTCCAGCTCCTTAAATTTCGAAATAAAGTTGCGACGTCAAGAATATCAGCATTTCAGGCTATAAACAAACATTTCTCCGTATAGTACGCAGCCTCGGCCGCAGTGTTTCAGTACGATCGAAATAGCTTTGCGGTAAGTGGCCGGGAAGGGACAAACCAATAACACAAGCGAAGTGTTATAATTCGTCCGTTCAAATGCCTGAGATCGGAGAAAAGATACTTCAATACAACATTCTCTCCGTCATCGGTTCCGGTGGCATGGGCAAGGTTTTCCTTGCTGAAGACACGAAACTAGGCCGCAAGACCGCACTCAAATTCCTTTCGGCCGACTTCGCTTCTGACCGCGAACACGTTGACCGATTCGTACGCGAAGCCCGTGCCGCTTCGGCCTTGAATCACCCCAACATCTGTACGATCTATGAAATAAGCGAAGCCGGGGACGCACCGTTTATTGCAATGGAATATGTCGAAGGCGAAACCGTGGCGCAGATGATCCGACGGCGGCGGCGCAATATTCGACAGACCGTCGCGATCGCCCTCCAGACGGCCGAAGCACTTGCGGAGGCTCATCTCTACGGCATAGTTCATCGTGATGTGAAGCCGGCGAATATAATCGTCACCAGCCGCGGCCGGGTAAAAATACTGGACTTCGGCTTGGCAAAAAGGATGCTGGTCTTCGATGACGAGGTCTCACAGCACTTCCACACAAGTCCGGGTGTCGTGCTTGGAACGGCATCTTATATGTCTCCCGAACAGGCTCGCGGACTGGACGTTGACCACCGATCAGACATTTGGAGTCTAGGCATCTGCCTTTACGAAATGCTGACCGGGGCACTGCCGTTTCAGGGCCAGACGACAGCGGACACATTCGCGTCTATCCTGACGACCGAACCAGTCCATCCGTCGCAGCACTTCGCCGACATTCCGGAAGAATTGTCCGAGATGGTCGTGCACGCACTCCGCAAGCAAAAGGAACTGCGGTTTCAGTCGGTAGAAGAATTGATCGCGGGCCTAAAGGCGTTCGAGAAGAAGTTGGATCATGCCGATTCGAGCCGAAAAGATCACGCAACCGATGAGCCGACAGAGGTTTTCGAGACCGCTCCTACCGAGAAGAACGAGGCTAGCGAGACTGAAAATGACCTCCCCACGCGTCGGACAGGGCCGAATAACCTGACCGCAACCTACGCCCGCATCATCGGCCGGGAACCGGCGATCGCGGACCTTTGCGAATTACTTTTGAAGCCTGATGTCCGGTTGGTCACGATGACCGGAATCGGTGGGACGGGTAAGACCACGCTTTCACGGGCTGTTGCGCGCCGCCTCTTACCCGAATTCGAGAACGGTGTATTCTTCGTCGAAATGGCGGACGTTTCGCGGCCCGACGTCGTCGCGTCCACGATCGCCTTGCCGCTTGGGATAAAAGAGGAAGGTGGGAGATCCATATCCGAGGTGCTGCAAAGCTACCTCGCTAATAAGGAAATGCTGATCATTATCGACAACTTCGAGCAAGTCGTCGAGGCAGCTCCTCAGATAGCCGATCTCTTGTCGGCGGCGGGAGGACTAAAGATCCTCGTCACCAGCCGCGAACTTCTTCGGCTCACGGCCGAGGTCGAATACCAGGTGCCGCCCCTTGACCTTCCGCAGGTTGACGGCTCGATGTCTTTCGACGAACTGCGTGAGAATGAGGCGCTGATGCTTTTTTCCGAGCGGGCAAAGGCTGCAAAACCTAGCTTTTCGCTTACGCCGGAGAATATTTCGGACGCGGCCGCGATCTGTTCGAGACTGGACGGCCTCCCGCTCGCGATCGAACTAGCGGCCGCACGCGTGAAGATACTCTCGCCGGGAGCAGTGCTAAACAAACTTGAGAATCGACTTAACCTGCTTACGGGAGGAGCCCGTGACCTGCCTGAACGCCAGAAAACCATGCGCGGTGCGGTCCAGTGGAGTTACGACCTGTTGGCCGAGGATGAGAAAGCCGCTTTTCGCGAACTCTCGGTGTTTTCGGGCGGTTTTCGGATCGAGTCCGCCGAATTTGTTTGCAGTCCGCCGGCGGAATCGGACCTGCTCGACATTATCGGGTCGCTGATCGACAAAAGCCTTCTTATCCAGAAAGAGATGGCTGATGGCGAATCACGTTTTCGGATGCTTGAGGTCGTGCGAGATTTTGCTCTCGAGATGCTTGAGGCTGAAGGCGAAGTTGCAGCGGCACGCCAGCGCCACGCAGAGTTTTTTGTCGATCTGAGCCAGACGGCCGAACCGCTTCTTCAAGGAGCTCAATCAGAGAAATGGCTGAAGACACTTGAAGAAGATCATGACAATCTGCGCGCCGCGATGAACTGGAGCTTAGCGGAAAAGCCCGAATTGGCGATCCGGCTCGCAGTTGCCCTGCGTAATTATTGGCTCGTAAAGAGTCATCTTACCGAAGGCTTCAGATGGCTGAAAGCTGCTTCCGAATCCGGCTTCGACCCGCCGCCCGAACTTCGTTTCAAACTTCTCAACGGGCTCGGCCTGGCAGCTCGGTTCAGGGGCGATTTTGATACCGCCAAACGGGCATATGAGGCCGGACTTGCGGCAGGTATCGAGGCCGCTGATAAACCAGGCACCGCACTCTCAAACCGCGGGCTTGGCCTTGTCGCAATGCAGCAAGGTGACCTCGCCGCCGCAAGGGTCTATTTTGACGCGGGCCTGGCGATAAGCCGGGAATTGGATGACAAGTACGGGGTTGCGATGTCGTTGAGTTTTCTCGGTGACCTTTCCCGTACCGAAGGTCGCTACGCCGACGCCCGGCCGCAATTCGAAGAGGCCGTCCAACTCTTCCGCCTTCTCGAAAATCGGACGGCAGTTAGCGATGCGCTCAATAATCTTGGTGCCGCGTTGGCGTGTCTCGGAGAAACAGGCAAAGCGACTTCCTGCTTTGCTGAAGCCCTGACGTCGGCAAACGAACTCTCTAATCGCATAACCATTTCCTGCTCTCTCGACGGATTTGCAGCCATTTCGACCGAAAACTGTGAGTACGGCAAGGCAGCCCTTTTGTCTGCGGCGGCAGAACGGCTGCGTGAGACGGTGGGTTATAAGATCGAACCGGCGGAGGCTCGCTTCCGCGACCTTTACCTTTCAAAACTCCAAGGCAAATTGTCCGAAGAAGAGTTCGGCCTTGCAGAGAAGGAAGGCCACGAAATGGCGCTCAATTTAGCGATACAAGAAGCTCTGTCGATCAGCGCTCTGGGACATGCCCCAAGCATGAACTAACCAAATAGCCGCGGAAGGCGACGCTGGAATGTCTTCGGCAGCAAGATCTCCATCGCATCATCCACTGTAACAATGCCGGCTATCTCGCCCTCATCATCCAACACCGGTAGGGCCAGCAGGTTGTATTCCGAGATGGTGTGAGCAACGTCTTCGGCCGATTCTGAAGGGTGGGCAAAACGGAACTCGCTCCGCATCACTTCTTCAAGCCGGCGGGTCGGGTCAGCAAGTATAAGGCTGCGGAGGCTGATCACGCCCGATATCTTCCACGATCCTTCCTCTTCCACGACATAAAGGTAATAGATCATGTTCGGCGTTTCGGCCATCTCGCGAAGCCCGGCGATCGTTTCACCGACCGTCAGATACTTTGGGAACACCAGAAACTCGGTCGTCATCAGGCCGCCGGCCGTATCATTGGCATAGGGCATCAGCTCAGCAACATCGGCCTTCTCGTCGTCGTCCATCAGATCGAAAAGTTCCTGGGCTTTTTCGTCGTCCATTTCATCGAGTACGTCGACGGCGTCGTCGGGCGACATTTCTTCAAGAATGTCCGCGGCTCGCTCCTCGTCCATTTCTTCAAGGATCCGGGCTTGAGCCTCGGTCGACATCTCTTCGAGCGTATCGGCGGCCGTTTCGTCGTCGAGGCTTTCAACGACCTCGGTTCGATGGATCGGCGAAAGCGTTTCGGCGAGTTGCGCGATCTCGACCGGATGAAGACGTGAAAGCTTGTCCTTAGAAGATTTTAGCTGAACGGTGACGGTCGCCGTGTCGGTCGCCAGATAGCCCACATCGGCCCAATCAAGCACTTCGACCGGCCTGTCCGTACCGTAAAATCCCTTTGGCATCAGCCTGCGGACAAATCCCTGAAGGCTCACATCGGCACCTGTCACACGCCATGACTCACCGGTATCGATCAACTGAACGTCGTTAACGCGAACCACGCGCTTGCCGTCGACATCGATCAATTGGTTGTCCAACACGTCTTTGCCAAGCAAAACCTCGCCTTCGCGGCGCTCGAACGGCGTGAGGTCCAGCTTGGCCGAGCTCATCTTTGCGCCCTGCAGGCTTAGCTGAGAAATATTTCGGCGTGAGATGAAGAAGTTGCGTCTTCGCAGCCGTGCGACCAAGCCGATAACGGGCGGATACTCCTCGCTGCCGTATTTAACAAGAATGTCGCTGATCGAAGCGATCTTCTCGTTTCGTACGTCCAGGATCGGCCTCCCAAGAATTTGCGAAAGATAAAGCATCCGGCACCAAGATACCTCAAAACGAGGGTAAGGGCGAAGGTCCGAGTCGTTTGCTTTACATGGTCAACGACGAATGGTAATCTTGATAGCCGCCCTACGCTAAACATTGTTTGGCTTCGCTCAATTTTGTGGAACTCTGATAAGATTGGGCATTTGTAAATACTAGCGGCTGGAAGCGCAACTAGAAGTTTTTCCGGCCCACCTCTCTATCTACCGACATACAAGAAGCTTTTTCGGCCAGATCACCGCCGCACTTTATTCCCCATCGAATGAAAAAGGTAACACTTCTCACCATCATCTCCTTTGCAATAGTTTTGACCGCAAGTGGACAGGGGCCGCGAACGATGGACAATTTCGATCGTTCGCAAGGCGTCGCCATTTACTATCCGCCAACTCCGGTTGCCGCGTTCACGCCGAAAGACCTGAAGAAGAAGGGTTCGAAAGGCACCGGCACGGGCACTTCGAACAAGCTGGTTCAGAGAACGGGCAGCACTCGCTACACAGTAAACGTGACTGACGGCCTTGCAATGCGGGAAAACCCGTCACCGGGCCGTGCCACGCTGGCGATGGGTTCAAGCACGCATTTGAAGGGTTTCACCACTGGCAATATCCAGCACGATGCGTACATCGTCGATTCAAGCCGCAGGTATGGGATCGACCCGCTGCTGATATACGCCCAGATGCATCAGGAGTCGTCATTCAAGATCAACGCGACCTCGCATAAAGGCGCCAGCGGGCTAATGCAGTTGATGCCAGCGACCGCACGGCGATTTGGCGTTACCAAGATCTATGACCCGCAGCAGAATATCGACGCTGGCGTCAAATATATGCGGTGGCTGCTTAACACTTTCAGAGGCGATGTTGTGCTTGCTCTGGCGGGATACAACGCTGGAGAGGGCGCCGTCATGAAATACGGTTGGAACGTGCCGCCATATCGCGAAACGCAAGAATATGTCCGTCGCATCTCGGCCCGATACAATTCGATATCCGACCCGCGTTATGTTCATTCGGCCCGCCGCGTCACGTCTCAGGACGTTGCGAAGCTTGGCCAGAAAGACTCGCGTCCCCTAACAGTTTATGAGCCGAACGCCTTGCCTGTAAGGCTGGCAAACGGCAAGATGATGCTCGTAAATCAATAGATAAAGATCGATCTTCTCCACTTGTCTTTAAGAGACCTCCGGCCGGCGCGAAAACCGGCCGTTTTTTTGTTTAATCGGCTTGGGGTATGATTTGAAAGGAACCACGCGACCATTTATGTACTGTATAAAATGCGGAACAGAGAATTCTGACGAGGCGATCTTTTGCCAAAAGTGCGGATACAGGTTCGAGGCCGAAGAAGAGACGCGGGTCGCGACTCGGCCCGGGAGCTCCGTTGCAAAAGGCGATGCGATCTTTTCGATCTCGCCGACGCTGATGTTCGTCAAAGGCGCCTACGTTCTTACCGTTATCGGCGCGTTTCTCCTTGTAGCCTTGTTCGGTATATTTGGGGTCTCGTGGCCGATCGCGGTCGTGATCGGATTACTCTTGCTGCTCGTGCCGGCGTATTTTCACCTTCGGCAGAAAATGGTGCGTTATACCCTGACCGAAACAACGATCGAGATCGACAAAGGTCTGATCTCTCGCTCGACGCAGAATGTCCCGCTTCGTCGTATACAGGACGTGACGGTCTCCTCATCCTTCCTGCAGCGACTTCTTGGCTTCGGCGACATCGTGGTCGACAACGCAAGTGAGACCGGCGGAAAGGTGATATTGGACAACATCGATTCGCCGCGAAAATACGCCGACCTGCTGCTCGAAAGAATGCGTCATTTGGATCGCTGATCCTGAACTTTTTATGTCTACTATTTTCGTTACCGGCGGTGCAGGCTTCATCGGATCGGCCTTCATAAGACTCGTTCTTGAGGATCGGCCGGAAGTAAGTGTTGTCAATTTTGATGCGTTGACCTACGCCGGGAATCTGGAGAATCTCTCGGGACTTGATGAGGGCCGGCACGTCTTCATTAAGGGCGATATATGTGACCGCGAAGCCGTGATGAGTGCAGTTCCACAGAATTGTGACGCGATCTTCAATTTCGCCGCAGAATCCCACGTCGACCGCAGCATTCTCTCAGCGGATGAATTTTTACGCACTAATGTTATCGGAACGCAGGTCTTGCTCGATGCCGGACGCCAGAAATGCGTGCGTCGTTTCGTCCAGGTCTCGACAGATGAAGTGATGGGCAGCCTGGCTGACAACAGCAGCGATTTCTTTACCGAGGAATCGCCGCTTCAGCCAAACTCGCCGTACGCCGCGTCGAAAGCGGGCGCCGAACTCGTTCTCCGTGCGGCACGCGAAACACACGGCGTCGATACCGTCACAACCCGTTGCGGCAATAATTACGGGCCTCGTCAGTTTCCGGAAAAGCTTATACCGTTGATGATCGCCAACGCGATGAACGACGAACCGCTCCCGGTCTATGGTGACGGCAAAAACGTGCGGGATTGGATCTTCGTCGACGACCATTGCCGGGCAATCTGGCTTGCCTACGAAAAGGGCAAAGCGGGTGAGGTTTACAACATCACGTCGAGGAACGAGCGAGAGAATATAGATATTGTCGGGTCGCTTCTGGACAGTCTGAACAAACCGCACTCGCTGATCAAGTATGTCGAAGATCGCCTCGGGCACGACCGCCGCTATGCTATCGACCCGTCGAAAGCCGAGAACGAACTAGGCTGGCGCCCGCAAGTACCTTGGGAAAAAGGCCTGGAGATCACGATAAACTGGTATCGCGAAAACCAGGCCTGGGTGGAACACATCCGGACCGGCAGCTATCGCAAATATTACGACGATATGTACGGCGCGCGGCTTAGTTCAGGGGCATGACTCGGTTGGTCATTTGACCGCTGGCTTTGCCGCGTCGGCAACTTCCATATACATCAGGAAAAACGCCTCGATCTCGGCAAGAAGTTTGTTCATTCCTTCTTCGGCTTCCAAGCCTGAAGACTTTAGTCGAGTAGCGCGAAATTTTACAAAATCGCCTTCAAAGGGGAAGATGATGATCTCGGAATGAAGCGGGTTGCCGCGGGCCTTGTAGCTGAGCACTTTGCGGAGCACGTCGATCTTTCCCGTTTTTCCGCCAAGCTTGGTCTTTTCGTCAGTGACCACTTTAACGTCCGTGTACATCCCCATTTCAGCGATCATGTCTATCTCGGACTTCGCCTTCTCGATCTCTTCTTTTACTGCACCGGTGAGCGTGTTCTTGATGTCGCTTCGGCCGCCATTGTAAACGTAGACCGATACGCGACTTCCGCCGAAGCCGTCATAGTTGACTATGTAGCCAAGTTCCTTTTGCGGGTACTTTACGGTCTCAGCCTTTTCCCATCCTTCAACATCGGGCAGATCGAGCGGCTCACCCTTCTTCCGCGGCGGAGCGGCTTTAAGGACAGGAACTGTAGGTTTTTCAACCTTTTGCGGCTCCGGAACCGGTTTTTTTTCTTTGTCATTCTGGGCCACGGCAAAGGCTGAAAAAAGCGAAAGGACGAGAGCAAGTGAGAGCACTGATTTTTTGATCTTCATCTTTGTAGATTCTCCTAAAGTTGAGGCTGGGATTTTCGGGTCTTGATCCGTAAGTTGGATACTGCGGTTGACTGTACGGTTGCAGAAGCTAAAATAAGTTTTTCCGAACGCAAATTATGAAAATTGTCATAACAGGCGCCAACGGTATGGTAGCACGGGCGACGGCAAAGTATTGCGCTTTTTTGGGTGATGACGTGATCGGCCTGACCCGAGCAGATCTGGACATTTCCGACAGCTCTGCGGTTTCCCGCGTCATCGGCGATATCCGCCCTGATGCGCTGATCAATTGTGCTGCCTTTACCGACGTTGACGGCGCGGAATCGAACGAGAATGCAAGCTATGCCGCAAATGCGATCGCGAAAAGGAACGCAACACGCTGGGGACACTGTTTGTGACTCGGCTGTCCCCGATGACGATCGTGCTGGAAAAACTCGGCAGCCG
>JANNNS010000266.1:0-7748 GCA_031398645.1 Acidobacteriota bacterium | reverse complement strand
ACCACGAAATTTTAATGTCATCTTGATCTAACAGAACTGTCGCTAAATCATTCTAAATACTACAATATCGAGGCGTGATTTTCAATGTCGCGGTCAAGTCAGTACCACCTGCGGTAGCGGGTGGGGCTTTGTCCGAGCCGCATTATTCGAACGTCGGCAGGTCGTCTCCTTGTCCGTTCAAAACATAATTCACCGCGTCATAAACGTGCTTCTCAGTCCATAGCCATCGTTCACTACCTTTATCGGCCCAGGGCGTACGACTGCTCGACCAGAACCCATCTTCTCTCATAACTCTGGTCGCGTTTGCCTTGAACGCGTTCAAAGCGATCGACGCTTTCTTTAAACCGATTGAGACAACGATATGAACGTGATTAGTTCGTACATTCAAGGCCAGCAAAGTCCAACCTCGCTTTTCGCACGTTTCAACGATAGCTTTTTCGATTGCACGGCGCCTTTTGGCGTCCAACTTAACCGGTGCTCGTATAAGCCTGGCTTTGCTTATTTCATTCCAGTGATCAGCCTTCGTATATTTCGGGCTGCCGTAAACGTTGTTGTGCCGATCGACTGAGTCTCTTGCGTCACCGTGGAGCCAAGTTCCGTAAGCTCGAAAAGAGATGAGATAGGCTTGTGGATAGTCTGTGTCGTTCCAAGGCATAGAAGAAAGCCCCACCCGCTACCGCGGGTGGTACCGACGTGACCGCAACGTTCCGCTACAACTCAAACTCTTCCATGAACTTCGTTGAAAAATCCCCTGCCTGAAAGCGTTTATCGGCCATGATCTTTTTATGCAGCGGGATCGTCGTCTTGATGCCTTCAACTACCATCATATCCAACGCACGCTGCATTCTGTTGATCGCGAGTTCGCGCGTCCGGGCGTGGACGATCAATTTGGCGATCATCGAATCGTAATACGGAGGCACGACGTAGCCCGGATAAACTGCTGTATCCACACGAACGCCCGGCCCGCCCGGGATATTGAACGCCGTGATCTTGCCGGGACTCGGAGTAAATTTCACCGGATCTTCCGCATTGATACGACACTCGATCGAATGCCCGACTATCTGAACATCCTTCTGCTCATACTGCAGATTCTCGCCCGACGCTACCCGTATCTGATTTCGAATAATGTCAGCGAGCGTGACCATCTCGGTCACCGGATGTTCGACCTGGACGCGGGTGTTCATTTCCATGAAATAAAAACTGCCGTCCTCATCAAGCAAAAATTCGAAGGTTCCCGCGTTCGAGTAGCCGATCTCTTTACAGGCGTTCACCGCGACCGCACCCATTTTCTCACGCTGCTCTTGCGTGATAACCGGCGAAGGAGCTTCTTCGAGAAGTTTCTGATGCCGCCGCTGGATCGAGCATTCGCGTTCGCCGAGATGGATGCAATTTCCGTGTTCGTCCGCCAACACCTGAATCTCAATGTGCCGCGGACGTTCTATATAACGCTCGATGTAAACCGCACCGTTCTTGAACGCGGCCAGAGCTTCGGCCTGAGCCATCTCCAACTGACTTTCAAGTTCATCGGCACTGCGAACAATTCGCATTCCGCGTCCGCCGCCGCCTGCCGACGCTTTAACAATTACGGGAAATCCGATCTCGAGTGCGAGCCGTTTTGCCTCTTCAGGGGATTCGATCGCATCCGGGCTCCCCGGCAATACCGGAACACCGGCCGCGACCATTGTTCGCCGTGCCTCGACCTTATCGCCCATCATTGCGATGACCTCAGGCCGCGGGCCGATGAACTTTATATTGCAATCCTCGCAGATCTTGGCGAAGGTCGCCGACTCCGCCAAAAAGCCATAGCCCGGATGGATAGCGTCAACGTTCGTGATCTCAGCCGCACTGATTATTGAAGGGATATTCAGGTAGCTCAGCGCCGAGGGAGCCGGCCCGATGCATACCGCTTCATCCGCATAGCGGACGTGCAGAGCTTCGCGATCAGCTTCGGAATGCACGGCGACGGTCTTTATGCCCATCTCCTTGCAGGTCCAGATGATCCGGATCGCGATCTCGCCGCGGTTGGCGATCAAAATTTTGCGAATTTCTCGCTTCATAAAGAAAATTTAGCCACGGAGGACACAGAGAAGAAATTTAGTAAGCATCGGCCCTTAAACCCGCTTAGCTCACGATCTCTCAAAGCTCTGTGTGCCCTGTGGCTATTACTACTTTCGTATCCCAAACAGGGGCTGGCCGTACTCGACTGGCTGGCCATTCTCGACGTATATCTTGACGACCTCGCCTGAGGTTTCGGCTTCGATCTCGTTCATCAGCTTCATTGCTTCGACGATACAAACGATCGAGCTCGGTGTGACCGTGCTTCCTTCCTTTACGTACGGGTCCTTGTCAGGGCCTGATGACCGATAGAAAGTTCCGACTATCGGCGAAGTTATGTTGAAGAGATCTTCTTCCGGGGCAGCGGCCGGTGCAGTTTCAGCAGGTGCCGGGGCACCGCCTGCCGAAGGTTGCGCCGGAGCCGGAGCGTAAGCGACGGGTTGCGGCTGTGCGGCATAGGTCACGGCCGGTGTCTTGCTGAGGCGGACCTTGATATTCTCGTTCTCGAACTTAAAATCCGTGAACCCGTATTCATTGACCATCTCCGCCAGTTCGCGAAGCTCGCCCATGTTAAACGACGGGTCCGATGTCGAACCCGTTCGTTTATCCTTAACCTCTTCTTTTGTACTGCCTTGCTTTTCCATTTCCTTTGCTTTTGCAGAAGCCGAAGTTTCACTCATCGTGTTCTCGCCTCCAAAAAAGAGAAATTATCCCTTAGCTGCAAGTTCGCGGGGGTTGTCGACCAACTCGATCACGGCCAATTCGGCGTTGTCGCCGCTTCGGCGTCCGACCTTGATGATCCGTGTGTAACCGCCGTTGCGGTCCTTGTAACGCGGCCCTAACTCACCGAACAAACGCTGCACGGCGGCAACGCCGGCCGTACGCTCGATCGGCTCTTTCGCTTCGCCTTTCTTTCCGCGAAAACGGCTTGCCGCTTCGGCAAAAGTGCTGTTCCCGGCGTGGAAAAACCTGGCTGCCTGACGGCGAAGATGCACCGCATCCGCCCCGCTCAGGTCCTGAGCCTTGCGTGCCATCGTGATCGCTTTCTCAACGAACGGACGCAATTCCTTAGCCTTTTGCACAGTGGTTACAATATGCTCTTTTTCCGCATTTATCAATGACGTAGCCAGATTTCGGAGCAGCGACATGCGATGTTCCGTCGTACGTCCAAGTTTGCGATGTGCTTTTAAATGTCTCATGTAAGTTGAGGGATGAGGGTGGAGGGATGAGGGATGATATTTTCATATTCATCCTTCATCCCTCAAGCTTCATCCTTAATCTAAGTCTCTTCCACCCGAACCCGGGATCGGGTTGCCCTGCTCATCAAAATCCATTCCGAAATCCAGGCCCATGCCGTGAAGCAGGTCCTTGATCTCAGTGAGCGATTTCTTGCCGAAGTTCTTCGTGTGAAGCATATCCTTTTCGCTCCGCTTGATGAGATCGCGGATCGAACGAATGTCGGCGTTCTTCAGGCAGTTGTACGAGCGGACCGAAAGCTCAAGTTCATCTACCGGTTTATCGAGCAGGTCGTTCCGCATAAGCGGCGGACGTGCAATGTCCTCGTACTTGTATTCTTCTTCTTCCTCTTCGAAATTGATGAAGATCGACATATGATCCTTCACCAACTTCGCCGCAAGGCCGATCGAATCTTCCGGCTTGACCGAACCATCGGTCCAAACTTCTATCGTAAGCTTATCGAACTCCGTGTTCGAACCTTGACGGGTCTTGTCGACGTTATAATTGACCTTCTTGATTGGCGTGTGTACCGAATCGATCGGGATGTAGCCGACCGAAAGGTCTTCGTCGTTGTTAAATTCGGCTGAAACATAGCCGCGGCCGCGTTTCAATCGCATTTCTACGTTGAACGAACCCGAGCCGCTGATCGTCGCGATGTGGATAGTATCATCCAAAACTTCAATGTCGCCATCGCCGACAATGTCGGCACTCGTCACTTCGCCAGCACCTTTCTTGCTGATGGTCAGCGTTTTTGGACCGCCGCCGTGGAGCAGGAACGGAACCTGCTTCAAATTCAAAATAACGTCAGTCGCATCTTCGACCGCGTTTTTGATCGACGAGAATTCGTGCTCAACCCCTTCGATCTTAACAGCAGTGATCGCCGCCCCCTCGATCGCGGACAAAAGTGCCCGGCGGATCGAATTACCGATGGTCGTGCCGAAGCCGCGCTCGAACGGCTGGGCGTAAAACTTGCCGTATCGCTCGGTCAACGTCTCGGTGTCGACGTTCAGCCGCGATGGCATTTGAAAATCCGTCCAATTATTGCTTTGTGTCATAGTGTTCTTTTTAAACGGTCATAAAAGTTGGCTTTGTCCCCGGGCCCGCCATAGCAAGAACGGACTGTGCTGACCCGGCTACTTCAGCCAACTTGTCTACTACTACTTACTGTAAAGCTCGACGATCAACTGCTCGTTGATGTTTGCGTCAATATCATTGCGCGTCGGCGAAGCCGAAATGGCAACGGCCAGATCGCGGCCAGCCGGAGCGATCCAGTTCGGACGCCCGCGGCCCGCGGCTGTCTGCCACGCACCTTCGACATGTACATTCTTATGGCTCTTATTCTTGACGGTCACCATATCGCCGACCTTGACCTGGAACGAAGGAATATCGACCTTGCGGCCGTTGACCTCGATGTGTCCGTGGTTTACAAGCTGGCGCGCCTGACGGCGTGACGTGGAAAAGCCCGAGCGATATACGACATTATCCAAACGCTTTTCGAGCATGAACAACAAGTTCTCGCCCGTAACGCCTTTCTGTGCTCTCGCCTTTTCGAAATAATTGCGGAATTGCTTTTCAAGCACAAAGTAAATTCGCTTTACCTTCTGATTTTCGCGAAGCTGTTCGCCGTAGCCGGCCAACATCTTACGCCGCGCCGCGCCGTGCTGTCCCGGCGGGTTCGTACCGCGCTTCTCAATTGCACACGAGGGCTTGAAACATCGGTCGCCCTTCAAAAATAATTTCCCACCTTCGCGGCGGCACAATCGGCACACCGCATCTCTATATCTAGCCATTTATTTAATTGCCTCCGAGATGACAAATGCTCGTACACTTGCCCTCTGCTATTCGGAAAAGTTTACAGACTGAACAAACAGCCCTTCGTCCTTTCGATAAAAATGTCAGTCAAACTAAAGTTAGCTGAAACTGATCAAACTCTTCTGCGCTTCGGCGGTCTGCAGCCGTTGTGCGGGATCGGCGTAGTGTCGCGGATCGAATTCACACGAATTCCTGCCTGCGCGACAGCACGAATAGCCGACTCGCGTCCGCCGCCCGGCCCTTTCACACGAACCTCAACCTCACGCATACCTGCTTCTGCCGCCTTTCGGGCAGCTTCGCCGGCGGCCTGCTGAGCCGCGAACGGAGTACCCTTTCGCGAACCGCGGAAGCCTCTCGCACCCGACGACGACTGGGCGATAAGATTGCCCTGCGTATCGGTGATCGAGATAAGCGTGTTGTTAAAAGATGCGGAGATATGGACGATGCCCATCGGAATATTCTTCCGCTCTTTCTTCTTAAAAGTCTTTTTCTTAGCTGGTGCTTTTGCCATAAAATTAGTCGAGAGTCGAGAGTACGGAGTCGAGGGCTAAGATGTCTTTCGGACTCTCAACTCTCGACTCACGACTCGCGACTATTTCTTACCTGGTGCCTTCTTCTTCGCAACGGCGGCTTTACGCGGGCCTTTGCGAGTGCGGGCGTTGGTCGATGTACGCTGGCCACGGACCGGCAGACTGCGGCGGTGACGGAGGCCGCGATAGCAGCCGATGTCCATCAAACGCTTGATATCCATCTGGATACGCTTGCGGAGGTCGCCTTCGATGTCGCCCTGTGTGTCCAGGATCGTGCGGATCTTGTTCAGCTCGTCTTCGCTCAGATCTTTGATCTTTGCGTGGATGCTGATGTTCGCCTCATCCAAAACTGCGGTCGCGCGGGATTTGCCAACGCCGTAAATGTACGTCAACCCGATCTGTGCCCTCTTGTTGGGCGGTAAGTCTACTCCTGCTACACGAGCCATAATCTTATCTTCCTATCCCTGTCTTTGCTTATGCTTAGGATTCTCGCAAATGACGCGGACGATCCCTTTTCGGTGGATCACCTTGCATTTATCGCACATCTTCTTTACTGAAGGACGAACTTTCATAATAACCTCTTAATTGCCGCAAGTACTGAGGCTTAGCCGCCTCTCTTTCGACATAGATACGCCACCTAACTGGCTGAATAGTTAGGCAAACCATTAGTTTATCGCGAAATCTTTGCTATTTCAAGTTACGCCGACACGGTTTCCGCTTTTAGTAAACCAAGGGCGAGTTTCTGTTCTTTGGTCAAAGTCAGTATCTCGGGTCCGTCCGCCGTTATGGCGATCGTATGCTCGGCATGAGCCGAAGCCTTTCCGTCCATCGTTACGACGGTCCACTTGTCTGCAAGCGTTTTTGTTTCCGGTGTTCCAAGATTGAGCATCGGCTCGATCGCGAAACAATATCCCGCACGGATCCTTTCCTTGGTGCCCTGTCGGCCGTAATTCGGTATCTGCGGAGCTTCGTGCATCCGCCGCCCGATGCCGTGGCCGGTATAATCCTTCACGATCCCGTAACCGAATTTTTCCGCATGCTCCTGGATCGCCCAGCCAATATCGCCGACGCGATTGTTCACGCGGCTCTGCTCGATCCCGAGTGCCAGACACTCTTCGGTGACTCGTATCAACTGCTTTAATTCGTCAGCAACCTCGCCGACCGGAAGGGTCATTGCGGTATCACCGACGAATCCATCCAAGGTGCACGCCATGTCCAGAGACACGATGTCGCCCTCGACGAGAGGCTTATCGGTAGAGAATCCGTGGACGATCTGCTCATTAACCGACGAGCAAATTGCGAATGGAAACGGGATCATTCCGTGCGGCTTATAACCAATGAACGTCGGGATCGAACCCGCGTCACGCATCATTTTTTCCGCCGCGGCGTTCAACTCAAGTGTCGAAACTCCCGGTTTGACCATCCCACGCAAAGCCTCACGCACCTCGGCGATCAACTCGCCGACAGCCCGCATTTTCTCAAGGTCCTTTTGTGATTTTGCGATGATCATTTTCTTTCCAAACAAGAACCGGGTAAAACCGCTCACGATGCCGCCGATCCTAGATCCCGTTTCCATACTTAGATCGGACAGTTCAAACGAGTTTCTCCAATTCCGAATAAATAGCTTCCAGCTCGCCGGTGCCGCTTATCTTTTTCAAACGGCCCGACCGCTCGTAATAATCAAGCAAAGGTTTGGTCAATTCGTCATACGTCTCGAGCCTGACCTTTACCTTTTCCTCGTGATCATCGGCCCGGTGCAAAAGCTCCGCCTCCGGATGATCCTCACAGCGCCCTTCGGCCTTTGGCGGCTTCGAGTAGATATTGTAGATCTCACCGCAGACCGGACAGCTTCGACGGCCCGTCAGGCGCTTCATCAACTCGTCCTTGGGCACATCGACCTCGATCGCCGCGATCTCTTTGCCTTGTTCTTTCGCGAGTTCTTCCAGCTGCTCGGCCTGCACCGCCGTTCGCGGATAACCATCGAGAACATATGTTCCAGCCGTGTCGGGCTTAGACGTCCTTTCGCGAACAATGCGAAAGGTAATGTCATCCGAGATCAGTTTGCCCGATGCTATTATCTCCTGAACTTCACGGGCCAGCGGCGTGTCCTGCGTC
>JANNNS010000244.1:0-6300 GCA_031398645.1 Acidobacteriota bacterium | reverse complement strand
ACGATGCCACGGGATGAAACATATACCTTCGAGGTGTCAGTAAGCAGCATGCCCGTCAGTTCTAGATCGACCTCAGGATCTCCGTCGATCAGCATTTTGCCGATCTTTTCGATCTTTTTTGCTTTCTTGAGCAAAACAGGGAGTTCATGCTCTGAATCCGCCTTGAGAACGCGAGCATTCTGGGCAGGTTCACCCTTCTTATCTACGTACCTGATCTCCTGCTTGCCGAGCAGTCCCTCGAAAGCGACCACGGCGTCGCGATTGTTCGAATTGCTAATATTTATTGCCATTTGCTGATTACAGGAGATCGAAGCTGATGTCGTCAGCCGATATTTCCTGTTCTTCGTTGGAAGACAGAACGCCGACTTGATTGAGTTTCATGTACTGGACTTCGCCGTCCTTTCCGACAATCATAAACGCCTCGTTTCCGTCGCCACCCAGAACGTATGCGGTGTCGTAGCTCAGCCCGCCCCGATAGCTGAAAGGAAAGGAGAACATTTGCTTGGCCGAGAGATGGTCTTTCAACAGGTCGAGATCGGCCCCTTCCGGAGGTTCAAGGATATATACGGATTTTACGACAAGGCCCAGATATGTATCTACGTCAGTTTTGTTGAGTTTGTTGACCTGGCCGAACGAGGACTCGACCTTCTGGATCTCATTCCCTTCGATGTCAACGGCCTTCAACTCGGTTCGGTCTATCGAATCGCCTTTGCTGTTGATCGTTTCCAAGGCGGTTCCACCTTTTTCGATCAATGTCTTGCCGTCGGCAGCGAGGACCTTCAGGACTGCCGGTTTACCCTTTTCATCAAAGGCCTCGATCTCGACCGACCCATAGAGGTCCTCGCGGTCAAGCTTCGTGATCACGACCTCAAATTCGTCGCCGTCAAGAGAAAGTGTAAGGTTCTTTGCCATATAGGTCTCTAAATGCGTGTGTTCGTACTAGGTTACCTTAACTTGAGTAAGATTGGAACGCCGCGTAAAACGGGTTTGCCCGGCTTTGATCGGGTCAGCACGTTAGCTTTCGCAAAATGGAATTTAAGGCAAATTAGAGATATTTCCAAGGATAAACATAATGTGTTAGGGGGCAATTGATGACGTCCTTCCTTCATCAACTGCAGATGGCGCTACAATAATCAATATGAAAAACCTTCTTCCATTGATCTTCCTCGTTTTTGTCGTTAGCGGATATTCGCAAAGTGCCGAACAGGCCGTTGTGACCTATTCCGTAAATTACAAGTTGATCGGTTTATCTAACCTTATGGGCTTGAGCGAGTGTTCGGTCAAGACCATGGTCGGCAAAGTTAGAAAGATCGACAAATCAGGCACCTCCGCCGAGGTTGGTATCAAGATAGACAAAAAGGTTTCGACCGTTACGGTGCCGCTGGAACGTGTTCCCGAGGAGCACCGCGATGATGTTTTCGACCACTTGATCACGAAGAACAATACCATCCGAGTTTCTGGCTATGCGTGTACAGCGGATGCCCCTTTTTCTGCTTTTAGTGTCGACCGGGTATACTGACGCTCGCGAGAATTAAATTCTACGAACGACCTATGAGTACAACTCAGACTCAATTCTATCGCTGGGAAGATATGCCCAGAGAGCGAGTTAGTGATCTGCTGGAGCGTCGGTTGATTACTGCGGATAGGATGATGTTGGCGCACGTGTATCTCGAAAAGGGCTGTATTGTGCCGACCCATTCGCACGAGAACGAGCAGTTGACCTATGTTCTGAGCGGCGCCTTGCATTTTTGGATCGGCGAGAATGGCGAAGAAGAGGTCACCATTCGGGCAGGAGAAGTCCTGGTTATACCGTCGCACGTGGTTCATAAAGCAGAAGCTCTTGAAGATACCCTCGACGTCGACATCTTTAGCCCACCGAGACAAGATTGGCTCGACAAGACCGACGATTATCTGCGACAGAAATAAAAGGACATGGATCTAGGCCTGCGGAATCGTGTTGCTCTGGTTACGGCGTCCAGCCAAGGCCTGGGTTATGCGGTTGCGGCGGAGCTTGCCAACGAAGGGGCGAAGGTAGTGATCTGCGCTCGCGGCGAATCACTGCTCTTAAAGGCCGGAGATACAATAGCCAGGGAAAGCGGAAGTGAGGTTTTTGCGATCGCTGGCGATCTCACCATCACGGACGATCTGGATCGGATAGTTGCGGCCGCTTGCGAGAAATTCGGTAGGATCGACATTCTGGTTACCAACTCAGGCGGTCCAAAGCCGGGCAGGTTTGACACCTTGGATCCGGCGGACTGGGCGGCGGCGTCCAGCTCCTTGCTTACTAGCGTAGTTGATCTAACACGCATGGTTCTTCCCGGAATGAAAGAACGCAAATGGGGCCGGATCCTGAACATAACCTCGATCGCGGCAAAACAACCCGTGAGCGACTTGATGTTGTCGAATAGTCTGCGAGCAGCATTAACCGGCTTTGCCAAGACTCTGGCCGCAGAGGTGGCCGAGTTCGGAGTAACAGTAAATACCGTCCTTCCCGGCTATACCGCTACAGAACGGGTCCAGGAACTAGCTAAGGCGTTGGCTGCAAAAGAGGGCGTGGCTCCCGAGCAAATTCGGGCTCGATGGGAATCGGAGATACCACTCGGGCGGTTGGCTGAACCGGCGGAGTTTGCCGCGCTGGTGGCTTTTCTTGCATCCGACCGGGCAAGCTATATAACCGGAAGTTCGATCGCCGTCGATGGCGGATGGATCCGTTCGCTGTTCTGACCCAACGCAACTTGTAATTTTCCACGAATGTTCGTGATTCAATTAAGTATCGTCCGCGATGTTGAACACAGTTCACTGAATTGAATAAATACTGCATTTTCAACACTTTCCTCAGAACTTTTCTGCAACATTTTTCCTTTCGGCGGTGTATTACGGTTTGAGAACCAACTTAACCGTGCAAAGGCCAAGCACCTTAAATTGATTTTCGCTGCGATCCAATTCATTTTGTGTTTGCGAGCGAAGAGTTGTTTACAGAAGGTGTGCGTCTTGTAGCGAAGCCTCCCGATACAACGATTGCTCGACAACATGATCTTCCTTAGTACTTCTAAAAAAGGAGCATGTTATGAACAGAGCAGCCAGAATTTCATATCTATTAGGCATTCTTTTTTCCTTCATCTCGTTGGTATCATTTAACGTCAGAGCACAGGTTGAAAGCGGAAATATTCCGGTGGCGGAAGATCTAAACCGGCAGGCCATCACCAAGATCGGAGAAAAACGATTCGATGAAGCGATCTCACTTCTGGGCAAAGCTACTTCGATCGCGCCGCTAATGAGCGAAGCGCACATGAACCTCGGTTCCGCCTATCTCCTTGCAGGCAAACCCGAGCTTGCAGTGGCACCCTTGCTTCGCGGGATCGAAATAGAGCCTACGTGCCACAAAGCGCGAAACCAGCTGGGTGTGGTGTACGAGAAATTGGGAAAGGTTGACGAGGCCGTTGCGTCGCTTAAGAAGGCCATAGAACTAAAGCCGGACTATGCACGCGCGCAGTTTAATCTCGGAGCAACTTACTTGTGGGCCGATAAACGGAAGCTAGCCGAAGTCGCGCTGAGACGGGCGGCCGAGCTCGATCCGGCCAACCCCGAAGTGAAACTCTATCTTGGCGCTTTATATGCAAAGCAGAATCGTTATTCCGAGGCGGTCAACGCCGTTAAGGAAGTAGCTCAGCGTATGCCCGAAGATCTTCAGGCGAACCTAATGCTCTGCAAGATATATCTTCTCGCGAACGATCGACAGTCGGCACTGAATATGTATCAATCCGTCAAGTCGACCAACGTTCCGCTTGCCGATGAAATGTTCAAATCGATCTTTAGTGATAAAGTCTTGCGTGTTTCCGACGGGATACGCCGCTAAATCTGGACCTTTCTGTGCGCGATCATGCGAAAGATGCCGTTTATCGCCATATGCAATAAGGCGTAAACAATGATCGCCACGATTATGGGTAGTTCAAGCGAGAACCCATCAGGCGTTGTCGGACTCGGGACCAAGCCACGAAAGGGCCAATAGAACGGGTCCGTCAACGACTTTATCAGTTTGAAGAACGCAACACCTTCTCGAGCGGCAAAGAGCTCAAGCATTAGTCTGACCGCGAGCAGCCCATAGATGACGAAGAAAATGTAGTCGATGACCTGAGAAACCCTAGCAGCGACCCGCCCACGTTCTACTTCACGATGCGTCTGCGCTACCTCGTGAACGGCCTGTTCACGCATATCCTGGGCAACCTCGGGAATCTCCCGTCTCGGCATCCTGTCAGCTTCCGCCGCTATTTCATTCGAAACATCGGCTTTGACATTGGATTTAACCGCCTCATAGTTCGCCGCTCGCTGGGCCTCATCTCTCAAGAGTTTATCGTCAGTCATTTGTTGTTATCCGTCCTAATTAAGATCAAACTATGCCGGAAGCTTTTCTCCGGACGTGAACCTGCTGCTGCGGGATTACGAAAGAACTATGCCCGCCGGCAGGCCATAGCGGCTTTGGCGGGCCCGCCGTCCGGCGACTGAGCATCCGACCGATCTCGCTAACCATCAGCTCTATTTGGTCAGGCTTTATGAAGTACAGAGTCGCACCGGCTTCCAGCGCAAGCGTTCGATCGATCTCACGGTCGAGAGCACTGTATACGATTATCGGTGCATCGGGATTGAAAAGCCTGATCTGACGGCAAAGGCTGGTCGCAGTCGTGTCAGGGAGACAGTAGTCCAAGAGGTACAGGTCAAAGAACTCCTGTTCAATGCTTTTGCTCGCGTGGCTGCCATCTGCCGCGGTGGTCAGTTCAAAGCCGTGTCCTTGAGTGAGCCGGCAGACCATAAAGTCACGTCCGTCCGGGTCATCATCTACGTACAAGATCCTTGGTGCAATCGACATAATCTCGGTCTCCCATGTTCGATCGGCGTGCGGCCTACCCACAGCCGCTCGTTTTTCGCTCGTTCATGAAGCGGAGCGGCGTTCGGTCACAACTTGTACTATGAGTACCACTAGAGCGAGCACTAAGAGCAGGTGGACCATGTTTCCGACGGCTGCACCTCCGAAAGCGAAGCCCAAGGCCCACAAGATCACAATGATAACTAGAATTGTCCAAAGCATACTTCTCCATCAACCCAAGCGAATATGTATCGGAATCGGACACCCCTTCTTACTAAAGCAGAGGAGTGCAATTAGCATTCCATGGCCTGCGAAAAGGTCGTTCGAGCCTAGAGGTAAGCCTGTCTGAGCCTCACCTAACCAATTAAAGTGTAGATTTAGTCGAGGATAAAGTCGGTGCGATGTCTAACGATGTTGAAAGCAGGGCTTCACCGGGTGTGATTCGTAGCGTATTTCGCGAGACTGCGCTCAAGCTGGTCTTTCACGACCGAGTAACATTCACACGCAGCATTCGCGAGGGACTTGCGGTCGATGATAGTGACCTTACCGCGGGCGGCGCTAATGAGCCCTCGTTTATGCAAAGTTCCGGTAGCTATAGAAACGCTCTCCCGACGTACACCTAATAGGCCGGCGATAAGATCGTGCGTTAACCGGAAGGTCTCAGTTTCAAGCTCGTCGGCGAAATCGAGCAATAGTCTTGAAAGCTGTTGATCAATGCGATGAAGGCGGTTACAAATCGAATTCTGGGCGATCTTGGTCATCAGAGTTTGAGTGTAGGTGACGAGCAGATCCTGAAAGTCGCCGCACTCAGCAAGTTCGTTCTTTACGCGATCGGATCTCATCTTATAGGCCACACCGTCGTAATTAACTACTGCGCGATCCGGTGTCTTCACATTTCCCATCACCACGCTGGTTCCTACCACACCATTTCGCCCTAGGGTAGCGATCGAGATAGAACGTCCCGTATGGCTCTCGTAGACAAGAGAGATCAAAGAATCGATTGGAAAATAGATATACCGGGCCGTCTGATCTGATTCCCAGAGAGTTGCTCCGGACCTAAGTTCCGCGTGCTCTAGAACCGGCAGCAGGCTCTGAAACTCCGCGTCAGGCAGTGCAGAGAGGATCCGATTCTTCCTAGGGCCGTCGGAATTAAGCAGGAGAGGCATAATTAGGTCTCACGTTTGAACGTTACGGGTAATTATTTACTACAAGTTGTTTCCAAGCACAAATTTCGGCGAGTGTTAGCCTTCACACAGACTCTTGACCGAACCGCTGATAAGCTGATCCTACGAACAAGGTTGTGACCTGCCTCGCGAGATGGACTCCTGCCCATCTCGCGAGGCAGGTCACAAGGGTTATTGGCGTATGCATTCGCTTTGATGGAGAAATTTGCTCCATTTGTCTTGCTCAGTCCTAGGCAGCCCTCACGAATACCTGCT
>JANNNS010000240.1:0-6500 GCA_031398645.1 Acidobacteriota bacterium | reverse complement strand
CTGGCCGTCCTCCGATGTTTCCGTTATCGACGTGGCTTCCGGAAAAGTTTCGCAACTGGCAAATACGCCCGCGGCGGAATCCGCCCTTCACTATTCGCCGGACGGGAAATGGATCTCTGCCATCGCGTCCGACGTGCCGGTCAGATGGGCCCAGCACTATACGATCCGAGTCTATCCGTCAGGCGGCGGCGAGCCCCGCGTTTTCAGCAATTCTCACGACAGCCAACCAAGTATTATCGGTTGGTCGGCGGACGGAACAAGGATCTATTTCTTCGAATCTAAAGGCACCGGAACTGCGCTCTATTATGTCGACGTGGCGACCGGCAGGATCACCGAAGACAATTATGCTCCCGGCGTGGTCACCGGCGTCAATTTCAATAAAGACAGGACGATGCTGGGGATGGTGATGCAGAATTCCGAACGGCCGCCCGAAGCCTTCGTCGTCCGGATATCGGATCGGCAGCCAAGACAGATCTCGCGAGCCAACGACGATGTGTCGAAACTCGCGTTAGGAAAGACTGAGGTTATCAGATGGAAAAGCTCTGATGGACGCGACATTGAGGGCCTTCTTACTTATCCTGTCGGCTATGTCGCGGGAACAAAAGTTCCGCTTCTCCTAAATATTCACGGCGGGCCGGCAGGCGTTTTCCAGCAGAGTTTCATTGGAAATCGCGGTTCTTATCCGATAGCTACTTTCGCTTCCAAGGGATTCGCGGTTCTGCGTCCTAACCCGCGCGGTTCAAGCGGATACGGGACCGAGTTTCGCCGGGCAAATATCAAAGATTGGGGAAACGGCGATTACAATGATCTAATGACCGGCGTCGACAAGGTGATCGCGATGGGCGTAGCAGACCCGGAACGGCTGGGCGTAATGGGCTGGAGTTACGGCGGCTATATGACCTCGACGATCATCACGAAAACAAAGCGATTCAAAGCGGCGTCGGCTGGAGCTCCTGTTACAAACCTGATGAGTTTCAACGGTACCGCAGACATCCCATCGTTCGTTCCCGACTATTTCGGCGGCGAGTTCTGGAACGATCAGGCGATCTACGCGAAGCACTCGGCGATGTTCAACATCAAAAATGCGACGACGCCGACACTCATCCAGCATGGAGAGGCAGACGTTCGGGTCCCTATCTCACAGGGCTATGAACTGTATAACGCCCTAAAACAGCAGCGTGTTCCAACCCGGATGATCGTCCTGCCCCGAATGCCCCACGGGCCGAACGAGCCCAAAATGCAGGTTGCAGCGATGCAAAGCAATTTAGATTGGTTCGAGAAATACCTGAGACCATAGGCTTTAATGGTGGCGTCGTCCCAGCAAATTGAATGACAGAAATAAGAAAGGCACGCGAAGAAGACAAGCCCGCAATATGGCAGATCATTAAAGCTGTGATCGCCGGCGGTGACACTTATGTTTTTGCGCCGGACAGTTCGGAAGACGAGATGATGGCTTACTGGTTCACCCCGGACAAGCACAACTACGTCGCCGTTTCCGACGGGAACGTTGTCGGTACTTTCTGGCTGCGTTCAAATCAGCCCGGGCTGGGATCACACGTGGGAAACGCCGCCTATATGGTTTCACCAGACGCAACAGGAAAGGGTGTTGGCAAGAGGATGGCCGAAGAATCGTTAATAGAAGCAAAGCGGCTGGGCTTCACCGCAATGCAGTTCAATTTTGTCGTAAAGAGCAATACCGTCGCGGTAAAGCTCTGGCAAAGAGTTGGATTCGAGATCATCGGCGAGATCCCGAACGCCTTTCGCCACAAGGCAAACGGGCTGACAAATGCCCTGATCATGTACCGAGAGCTCTAGACAAGAGATCCTCGAGCAGACTTCCGGATCAGAGAGCATTAGGTTAGAAAATAAACGCGCTCTGCGTCGGCACGTCGCCGGGCTGGCCGAACTGTTGGATCAGTTGACCGGTCGATGAGTTGACGATGTACCAGGTGCCGTTCGTTGGGCGGAAGACTGCGACATCGGCTTTGCCGTCGCCGTCGTAATCGGCCGCCACCGGAATGTCTCCCGCCTGGCCCCAGTTCTGTGAACCGAACCCGTCAGTCGTCCGCGACAGGAACCACTGGCCCGTCGAAGGCCTGAACACTCCCTGATCGGTCGCTCCGTCACCGTCGAAGTCAGCCGGTACAGGAATGTCTCCCGCCTCACCCCAAGTCTGGATAAAGAAGCCTAAGCTAGATTTAATGATGTACCAGTTGTTGTTCGACGGGCGGAACAAAGCGATATCGCCGATGCCGTCCGCGTCGAAGTCTCCGACAAGGGGTTTGTCTCCCGCCACACCGAACTCAGTCGTAGCAAACGTGCCGTTCGCATATCGCGTGTACCAGGTATTATTAGATGGCCGGAACACCACCAGATCAGCCTTGCCGTCATTGTCCCGATCGGTCGGCACCGGCAGGTCGCCATTAGCTCCCCAACCGAACTGCTGAAAAGTTTGCGACTGCGAGGCAAACACAAACCAGGTCCCCGTCAAAGGCCGAAACACCGCGACGTCCGTCTTCCCATCACCATCGTAATCCGCCGGAGCTATGCGATCCCCAACCTCCCCGAACTGCTGTGCCGTATACCCGGCCGTCCCTTGAAGAAGATACCAGACATTATCCGTCGGCCGGCGTACAGAAAGGTCGGCCTTACGATCAGCGTCATAGTCAAACAACGTCGGCTTGGCCGCAAAGTCATACTCGTAAACGCCTCGGCCATGGGTCGAGATACGCAACAGTCGCTCAGTTCGATGAAACTCCATTCCAAAAACAGCTACCCGAGGCAGCCCGTCGCTGAAAGGTTCCCAAGATGTTCCGGCGTTTGATGAGCGAAAAACGCCGATATCCGTTCCCGCGAACAAAACCTGTGTGTTGCTGGGATCGATGGCAAAGGTATTGACGGGCACATCGGGAACGCCTGCTCCTGCCACTGCCCAGGTCGGCGTCCCGGAGAGCAAATTCGATGTTTTCCAGATGTGCTGCCCCGCCGCCAAACCAAATCCGTTCAAGGCAACGTAAGCCACATTTGCATTCGACGGATCGATCGCAACACGGCCGACGTAGCGTGGTGGTATTGGACCGGTCACGTTCGCCATGCTCGTCGCCCCGGCGGTCGTCGAGAGAAATATCGTCCCGGCCGTGGTCCCGACAAGCCGAATATCGTCGTTCTGCGGTGAAATCGCGATCGCACTTATACGAGCAGGCAGGACGCCGCTCACATCAGTCATCGTGGTTCCCGTGTCGGTAGATCGATAGAGCCGGGTAGTTCCGAAATAAAGGGTGGACGGATTGCCCGGGCCATGAACCATCGGAGCATAAAAAAGGACCGAGTCCGCGCAGTTGATACCATTATTCGAAGTTCCACCAGTGCATCCCCGGAAGCTGGACCAAAACGGATCTCCAACGCCGTCTACCGTTGTGGCTCGGACAAAGCCGATCTGCGTGTTCGTTTGATTGAAGTACGTGTGATAAGCAAGGATGCTGTTCGTCGAAGTAAGATTCTGGTCGATAACGGAAAAACCACCATCACCTCCGTCCGAGCGAACCCAGGTGGTGCCATTCGGCGCCAGAAACTGTGTGCCGTTATCCTGTGTGCCGCCGAGGGTCAGATTTCGATCGACGGGATGCAGCGAAATGCCCTGAAACTGGGTTGAGCTGAATGAAGAATTATTTAGCGTTATCCAGTTAATTGGCGTCGCATTTATGTTGTCCGTCCGCCAAACCCCGCCATCACTGCCAAAGTAAACAATGCTCGGATTGGAAGGGGCGATCGCGAACGCGTGTGTATCTACATGAAGGTTCGCCGAGCTGTTCGTGAAAGTCGCACCACCGTTCAGGGATCTACCGAACACCAACGAGGGAGAGCCGCCAAGGTAAACTTTTTCTGCGTCATTCGGATCTACCGCGATCGCAATGTCATAGAAGCACTGCGGCGAACAGAAGCCGAGGCCACCGCTAAGTGGTGCAAAGGTCGCCCCGCCGTCGACCGACTTATAGACCGTTCCGTTCGACACACCGCTGGCCGCATAGACCGTCATTACGCCGCCGGTCCGTTGAACGGCGAACTCGGTGCGGCCCGTTGAAGTGCCGTCCCCGATCGCCTGGGTCCGTGTAAACGTAGGGACCGCATCATAAGCGTTGGTCGTCAGATATACACCGCCGTCTCCACCAATGCCGACGACCGATACAAGAACCCGGTTCGGATCGGCCGGATCGACAGCGGCGTCGGCGATCGAGCGGCCTGCACCCAACGTCCCCTGGATCGACAACTTCTCAAACACCGGATTCGCCGCAAGCGCATTTGTACTTCGGTAAACACCAGCGTTTGGCAGATTTGCTCCGATCGTCGAGCCTCCTATCCCCGCGATGCCCTGAGCTGACGTCGCAATAAGCCGGTTGGGATCAGTTGGATGAAGGATGATCTCACTGATTCCTCGGCCGGTAAATACATCCGTCCCGCCCGCATTCTTGTTCAGAGGGCCGGATAGAACCGGGTTGGTCTCGGCGTTGGTGATCCGATAGATCCCGACCCCGAAAAAGCTGTCCGACGAAAATGACGTTTCGCCTGTACCAACGAAAACTGTAGTTGGGTCCGACGGCGAGATCGCGATCGACCCGATCGAGAGAGTCAGAGCCTCATCCAGAAGCGGCGTCCAACTCGCCCCGCCGTTCAATGATCGATAAAGACCGCCCTGGGCCGCTCCGGCATAAACGATATTCGGGTTGGTTGGGTGAACTGCAAGCGAAGCAACACGGCCGCTATATGTTGTCGAAGCATTAACAGGAATCGGTGCTGGCCCGAGAAAATGCCAGCGTTCAACCCCGGATGGACGTTCATTCTTTTCGGCTCGCCTCGCATCCCGCTCTCGCTCGCCGCGTTCCATGTTCTTTATTGCACGGCTCCGGGAACCTTGCTCTGCCGTGTCAAGGCCGCGCCACATTGCTATCTGCTCGGTTCGCAATTGCTTATACTCCGCCTTGTCGATTTTTACGCTCGAGACCGGTAGGTCGGGTTCGGACTCATCAAAGATCTTTCCATCTCTCTGAACGGCAGAAATGTACCACCAGGCAGAGATGACGACAATTAGGATGACGGGAACAACTAAAAGCAGCGGTCTTAGTGATCTCACAAACGGGCCTCCGATCAATTTTAGGCAGACGATTTAGAACAACTTTAGGTAGAGAACTATCGAGCAAGCGTGAATAAGATTTGTAGCACTTCCAGTGGTTTCAAGCAAGACATTCTTACCCTCGAACGTCCTTCGATCTTCGCCGCCTTCGTACGATGTAGGGCAAAATAAAAAGATACATACCGGTTAGCCAAAGAAGTAAAAGGATGACGCCGGTGGGCAGAAAGATCAAAAGCTTTGCTTTGTCGTGAAACCACGATCCATCGTGTATAGCCTCGATGAGGTCCGATCGCCTGTATGCGACCTGCAAAACAGCCCCAGTCTCCGAATCTAGCTGCACCTCCCAACCATTCTTTGCCCATACCTTCAGCATTCCTTTTGAGGGCCGCACGTCAAGCCGGTTTATATCTGCCCACGTCTTCACCTCGGCCTCGGGCACATTTCTGCACGCGGCCAGGATCTCCTCAAACCCGATCGTCGGCACCGTGGCGATGCCGATCTGTTCAGACGGTTGGACCCACGAGGAATACTTCTTCAGTTGAAGGACGATCCCACTGCAGATCATGATGAGCAACGGCAGCGAGATCGCAAACGCGGCCCAGTAATGGACCTTCCGATTCAGGAGGTTGAGCTTCATGCTTGCTTAGGACCAGGTGGATTATAGAACCCCGAAAAATAGACACTTCAATTCGAGACGAGATCCATCATTGTCATATTCCACTACGCTTTAGCAGTTCGATCCTTTTTGCGACCAGATCGTCGGGAAATCCGTCCTCTTCGATGAGCTCTTGAGGCGAACGGTCCTCGACCTTCTGGCGCGGAAGAATGGCACACAGCTCAAAAGCATCGGCTTCCAGTTCTTTTCGCGAGCGTTTACCGAATCCGTGAAAATTTGCCGTGACACCATCATCAGGTGCGTGCATCAGGAAATGGCCAAATTCGTGAAACATTACGAACAGTTTAGCGTGCGGACCAAGGCGGGAGTTAACGGCTATGTAATGACGCCCAAGCAGGCAGTAATAGAAGCCGCTCACGCGCAATGGCATTTCGTCCACAGTTATGTGATTTCGTTTGCACAAGCGGTGGAAATCATCCTCCGTCAGGGGCCTCTTGTTCCAGCCGCACTTTAGGGCATCGATTTTATTAAAGAATAGACGGAGCATGGAAGTCAGCGGTCGCAGCGATCTATAGTATGCAACATTGTACCACACTCGCAACATCACTAAGCAACCCTGCGACGGAGAGTTCGGTCAACGACCTTTTTAGCGTCGCGCAGAGCGACGATCTTTTCCTCAGGCGAGAAGCTCTCCCAACCCTGAAAAAAAGCTAAGCCAAAGTCATTGGTCGCCCGGCGCGATGCGGTGGCGCAAGG
>JANNNS010000163.1:0-2925 GCA_031398645.1 Acidobacteriota bacterium | reverse complement strand
TCGTCCTCGATGCTCGTCGGAGCGTACATCGAATCGGAATAGTTACCCTCGTGGCCGCTCGTCACCCACAGCTCGCGTTTTGCGATATGCGGTGTGTAAACAAAACTGTACCCGCGCACTTCAAGTTCTTCGCGCAGCAGTCGCTCCATCTCATTACGGATAATTCCGCCTTTCGGATGCCACAAGATCAGACCCTGGCCGTAATCGTCGTCGATCGAGAACAGGTCGAGTTGTTTGCCTAGCTTGCGATGATCGCGTTTCTCGGCTTCTTCACGCTGTTTGACCCAAGCGTCGAGTTGTTCCTGCGTTGCGAATGCGGTGCCGTAAACACGCTGCATTTGCTGATTGTCAGCGTCGCCCTTCCAATAGGCACCCGACAAAGCAAGCAGCTTAAATGCCTTCAACTTACCGGTATGAGGAACGTGCGGCCCGAGGCAAAAGTCGATGAACGTGGAACTGTCGATGTAATAAACGCTTGCCGAATCACCGGCCTTTTCGTCGATCAACTCGCACTTTAAAGGCTCGTCGCGTTCCTTAAATAGATCGAGAACCTTAGCTTTTTCAATTTCTTCGCGGCGATAAACAAGATTCTGCTTCGCCATTGACTTCATCTTCTTCTCGATGACAGGCAGATCCTCTTCCGTCAAATTTCGCGGAGCAATAATATCGTAATAAAATCCGTAACGCGGATCTTCCATCAAAGCCGGCCCGACGCCGAGCTTCGTGCCCGGAAACAGATCGAGAATCGCCGCCGCAAGCAAATGAGCGGTTGAGTGGCGAATTACTTCAAGGCCGTCGCGCGTTTCCAGCGTGATCGGTTCGATCGACAGAACTTCGTCCGTTGCTGCCAACTGACTGCTTAGATCAACTTCTTGACCGTTGACCTTCGCCGCGAGGGCAGATTTCAACGCGTCGCGATCAAACGCCTTAATGGCATCCGCGACCGTCGCAGGCGCAGGAATAGCCCGCTGATCCTCACCAAATTTTATGTTCAATTCATTCATAACTTTGTTAATAGAATAGAGTTAATTGTTGATCGACATACATACGAACCGAAACCGTTCGACATGAACGGGCTCTTATCGACTAACAATTAACAACTAGCAATTAACAAATCACCACTACTAATTTAGATCAGATCCGATAAGAGCGACTTTGCCTTGCAGTATCTTTCGAAACCGCGAATGTCACGCCGTTAGAAGCGTGTCGTAGTAGTTGTAAAACCAGCAAAGTTCTTCGAAAGCATCTTACCGAAAATTGTAAGCGGCAGGCATGGTGCCTACCGCTTTTCTAACAATCCTAGAATGTTACAAGGAAATCCAATAAATATCAAGCCCCGACATGGGACCGCAAGCGTCCCGCTTGCAACGCCGAGGCTTCCGTCGATTAAATCGTAAGGTACCGATAACTGCAAGCCGTTCGTGCTTCGCACTCATGCAAGCGGGACGCTTGCGGTCCCAGGACGCAAATTATGCGCTCTTCTCGGTCAGCAACGCCTGTTGGGCACCGACCCATTCCCAAGCGGCCGCCTCTTCGGAGGCCTCGAACACCTTTATCTGCACTGAAAACAGTGGAGACAGCAATTCGAGGAAGTTCCTCATCCAGGGTTTTGCTCCGACGACCGCGTATTTATCTACCTTGGATAATGCCTTGTACTTCAACTTGGCAAGATCGTCGTCGAATACCGCCGTTAGGTCGAATCCGTTAAAGTTCTTCAAACGTGCCAAAACATTTACCTTGCCTTCGCGTTCCAAATAGGGTTTAACGGCTTCGACCGCATATTTGATGTCCTTCTCCCGCAGACGTCCGTCGACCTCATATGCGACCACATTGTCGCTTGTCGTCTGGATAAACCTCACCGACGCTTCAGGCACTTCCGGCTTCGGCAGCGGCTCAGGTGCTTCGGATGCCCATGCAAACGCTTTGTTTCGCTCCTCAAGGCCGAAAACCTTCACGTCGATCGAAGAGAACACTAAACCCTCGACCCGCGCGAGAGCGCCGATCCAACCCTTGTCGGTCACGACTGCCGCACGATAATACTTCGACAACTTGCCTAACTGGCCCAAGCCCTTGACCACGTCTTTAGCCAGACCTTCAAAGGTCAAATTTGTCGTGTCTTCGATCTCGGCAAAGAACGAGATCCTTTCGTTATTCTTCAACGCCTTGTCGGCGGCCTCATAGGCCTTTGTGACGTCGTCGGCGGTCAAACTGCCAGACAGCTTGAGTGCGACAAGATGATTTGGCGATTCTAGTATTTCTATCATTTTCTTTCTCCCATCCGCCTCAGAATACCTGCGGATAAATCCATTGGTTCTTCATTGGATTGTACGAATCCTGCAGGAGCGAAGTTCGAAAGAATCTTCGAGAATCCGCCCGGACCGACTGTCGGAAGGTCGCCCGTTACCACCGAAAGGCCGTCCGAACTTGGGTCAACTGTATTTCTGAGCCCGAATCCAGTAGAATTCTCGGCTGAGAGCGAAGTGAAGGACTGGCAACGGAAATTCTCGATGCCCCTTAAAAGCTATGACCCTCGCCCGGAGACTTGCCCACACCATGTTTCCCATTATCCTCATAATCGCGTTCGCCGGAATATCGTTTGCGCAGAACAACTTTCAGCGCCCGGCTCACGTTTTACTTCCCGAAGAACTGCTTCGATTTGGTCCTGTCGACAATGATTTGCGCGGCGTGGCCCGCGAATTCCGTCCTAGACGCAGATTTGAGAGTTCCGGCCGGGAACAGATCAGCCAACTCGACCCATCGCCGCCGTTTACCGAAAAGGACTTTCTAGGTTTTAAACCACTCTCCAAGACATCACTTACGAAGGCTCAGAAAACCCGATCGGAAAGCTTCCGAATTACGCCAGCGTTAAAACAGACGCTGCTGATGCTTGCAGTTCAGCACGGCTTTAGGATGATGCAGGAGAAA
>JANNNS010000151.1:0-3716 GCA_031398645.1 Acidobacteriota bacterium | reverse complement strand
TATTCGGCTATAGTTTCGCCGATACCGAATATGAGACCTTGGCCATCCCTAAAACGACTAATAAACGGGGCTTCATCGTCAAAACCAAATCCGACACGAAAAGCTTTAATAATATCTTGATCTGTAAGCATATGTCGGAGCGTCCTTATGTTCTCGCATGCGCGGGACTGCGCCCTCGGGATCTTGATGTATGAACTGCTATCCATACACGCCCCAAAGAGCCGTAAAAACGCTCATTTATATATAGTTATTTTGTGGGATTTCTACCGGCCAGTTGAATCTTTTTCGACTACAAGCCTAAAGAAATCGGGATCGTTAACTTCCTAGCAGAACTCAGAACTCACAGTAAAAGAGTGACGATGCTTCTTTCGTAACTATTCCGGATGAGCTTCCATTTCGAACAACCTAAATTCTCTGGCAATCACGTAAGATAGGGGTGTCAAAAAACCCATTAAGAGTTGGACTTCTTAATACTCTTTTTGATACACGGTTCTGTTCTAAGTTGTTGGTGTCAAAAAACTAATGTTTGTTGACGCGATCTGAGACAATTACCTTAGACCGAATACCATCGGTGACTGATATTTTGGTCTAGGCGTGGGATCAGGCTGCTCGACTGATAACAAATAAGTTTCAATCATATTCTCGTCACGAAGACCTCCGAGCTGAATTTGAAAGCGGTTAGAAGGGACGCGAAGCATTGATCGCGCAAATTTAATGAGCTTTTTCTGGAAGGAGACAGCCTTCTTGAAATCTGTTTCAGAGAAATATATGACGATAAATCCTTTTAGACTTTTCGAGTCTTTCACCCGAAAACCGATATCTCCCAAAAGTCCCATATCCCAGGTATTGAAATCAGCTATCCTAAAAGGAGAGTCTCCTAATGAATATATTTCCGAAGTAGCATTAAATGGCGGAAAACCAACGCATCTCATTTTGGAATCTGCCGCTGTCGGATAGTAACGCACGTTTATAAGATTCTTGTAAGAAGAATTGTCATGCTCGACATAATACTGAATTCCCGAACCTCGGTTTGTATAATACTCCCGAAATGTGTCGTCAGTGACAAGATCGAAACCCTCACTAAGGAGTTCAGAAGTATCTATCTTTTGAGGTGATCCCGGGTATATTGTTAGGCCGACAATTGTCCCCGGCCTTACATTCCAGCCGTGCCATAGGCATGGTTCAACAGCGATTTCAGCTTTGATTTTCATTCCGTCATAATCGTATTCGGGCGAACGGCCATTCTCGTTCTTAACCTTAGCGATTTTTGACAAATCAGCCTTGTTCGATCTTAAAATCATGATACCTCGCGGAACCTGAGGGATCTGCTGAGCAACCCCGTGGGACGCAAAGGCCATGCCGAAGAACAAAAGCAACAATACCAAAAAGACTCTCATTTTGAACCCCCCATTGAGTTTTCCTGGAATTTTTCTTGGAAAACTATTCTTTATCGTGAAGCCGAAATCAAGCTAGTACAGTGTTTCTTAATAAACTCGTTCATTTCTTCTTCGCCGTTGTTCCCTGTTCTGTTGTAAAGGGTTGGGTCTGATAGCTCTGGGTCTACGCTTCGGGCAGCCTTCGCAACCTCTGCATGCGAGAATGTGCGGGATTTACCGGCCGCGTGAATTAATTCGTGCACAAGACGGAACATAAGGGTCTGAATCGTATCGGATCTGCCTCTAACGTCCTGAGGTGTAATGGTTATGTGGGACGAATTTGGATTTCGCGCGTATCGATAGGTTTGAACGCCGACAAGCATAAATATGCCGTTTGCGGTGTTGCCCGCCTCGCTCACGGCGACCGCCGCCCCACCGCCTCCACCTACCCCTTGAGCCACATCCCGGCCACCGGTCAACTCTTTGTGAGCCGAACTATAGGAACGTTCGTCCGTGTTCAGTAGAAGACCGCCTCTAACGTCGTCGAACACGCCCAATATGTCGGATGCCCGCACATCAGCCGTTGATCCTAGCGCAGCGAGCAGCCCTTTCAGCTTCGCTCCGCATTCACCCAGAGAAATAAGCCTTTTTAGGCCGTCCCTAGCTTTTTCCTTGTCTCCGAAAACAACTTCCACACTATCGCTCGTTGGTTTTAAGAAGTCGAAATATCCCCACCAGACTGACGACGATGAGGTCTGGTGAAACGTAGATCCGATGATCGTCCAATTATCAGGCCCTCTCGGCTCGCCGACCACATTCACTGTTGTGCTCCCCCATGTCGGTACGTTGAAGCCACTTCGCCCATCCGCGTATGCAATAAATGGTGAAGTGAGGACAGTCTGCCCGCTTGAATTTACGGTTGTGCGAGGTCCGCAGTCATTATTAGAACACTGAACCGCCGATCCGTTATTGAGAGCATTCATCGCCATCCCACACCCAACTGACATTCCATCCAGCGTACATGTCATTCGCTGCCCGTTGACCATCATTGGCGATTCTCCGTCGAGCGGGAAAAACGGGAAGTTCTCACTCGGTGGACTTACCGGTTACGGGTCTTCCACGTACGGAGTATAGGTGCCCACGTTTCCGCCCATAGGGTCCATCTCGGACGGGGCGCCATCGAAGTGGCCGTCGCCAGAGGTCTCCTGGCCCGCGGAGTTGGTAGAGCGATACGTCGTGCCTGACGCATCGAAATGCTCAAAATAAACGCTCTCAACCAAGTTACTGTTATAGGTATACTCGCTCTGCGTCGCGATCTTCGCACCGGCAGCCAACACAAACGTCTTTTTCTTCTTCCCATCGCCGTAGGTTTCGCTGACCACCTGGCCGCCGAGGATTGTCGAGCGAATGAAGTAGATCGGGGCCTCCTCAGTCCAGGTGCCAAACGGCAATTCGGTCGCAGTGTAATTTTCGGCGTAATTTATCTTCTCTCTCTTTGACTCGCGGCCGTCCCCATCGTAATAGCGCTTGATCGTATTATAGCTGCTCGAATACCAGTCGTTGGCCCGATAAGTAATGAACTGTCCGTTCGCATTGTACGTCGAGGATGCATAGTCGTCCGGGGCAGCTGATGCCAGTACGCGGCCGTCCGCGTCGTACTGCCAGCCCGAGTTAGTGATGCGGTTGTTTTGATAGGTATAGCTGAGATTGTTCGATCGCCCGTACCAAGTCTCTGTTCCCCAATGCAGGTTGTTGCGGGTTGCCAGATTGTTGAAGGCGTTGTACACGTAACTTTGACGGTATGGAAGCTCGGTATTCTGGTTTGTCGTTACGCTTCCCCCACGAGCCTCAAGCCCGGTTTTCCCTTGTTTGATGCGCCCTACGTGATCATAGATGTTTAATCGATCAAAAATTCCGTTCAGCTCGTCTTCTGTATACTTGAGCATTCCGTCGGCGTAATACTCATAATTCTTCTTCATTATCGCCGTGCTGCTCTTGTTAAGCTCGAAGTGTTCCGGCTGAAGCCGATTGTTGAATGTCGTACTCATTTCCACGCCGGTAACGTAAGAAAGTTCCTTTAGACCACCCCATGCCCGGTACTCCGCTCCGCTAGCGTAGCTTGTAAGACCGTCATAAGAGCTTCCAGTAACCGCATCGAGCCTTCCCGTCTTTTCGTATGCGTAGTTTATTACGTCGTCATAAGGGTCGGTGATAGATTTCAGGCCACCTGAAAGGGTGTACGAATACTGGAGCTTAAAACCATTCCCCGTTTCGGGAGCGTTCGCCAGCGTATCGTTGAACGAACGCGTTTCGGCGGTCATCTGCGATAGCGAATTATAC
>JANNNS010000142.1:0-12277 GCA_031398645.1 Acidobacteriota bacterium | reverse complement strand
TAAAGTGATCGCTCACGAACAAGCCTTCACGCAACTGGCCGAGCTTGGGCTGCTCGGCTCAGTGCTGATCAATGGGGGGCTCGACCTCGCGACCAAGATCGGGATCGCGTCAAACACGGGTGATGACGGCCTTGAACCGTTCTACGCTCGAGATAGCTCAATTCGACCTTCTCACCAATTATAAATGCAGCTGCGGCAGTTGAAAGTCGAGGACATCAAGAAAGTGGTCGCCCTTGCGGATGACCTGGGGCTGAGTCATTGGTCTCAAAATGACTACGTCGCGGAGCTTAAACGACCGGACTCGCATATGACGGTCGCCGTCAGCGAAGGTGAACTGGTTGGATTCATCGTCGGCCGTCGGGTACCCGGCAGCGGCCGATCCGGAGGATTTGACGCCGAAATATACAACATCGGCGTTGACCGCAAAGCGCAACGGAAAGGTATTGGAGTTAAGCTCCTGTCCGGTTTTTTGGAAAAGTGTCAGCACGAAAGGGTTGAAGCTGTCTGGCTTGACGTTCGGGAAAGCAATGATGCGGCACGAGCATTCTACGAGAGGGCCGGTTTCGAACCTTTTGATGTGCGCCGCAATTTCTATACAGATCCGTCGGATTCTGGCATTGTAATGCAGCTAGCCATCGCTAAAGATTAAATTTCTGTAAACAATGCTTGAAAATCGATAGTCAATTAGTCTAAACTTCAGAATGAACCCAGATGACTTACGCAAGGTAACAGATTTTGGGCGCAAATTGATTGAAAAGTGAGGAATAGACCGTTATGGACATGTCAGCACCCGACCGGGTAAGAGATGAACTACTGAAGATAAATCCCACGTTTCGCGATCTAGTTCATCAACACACGAACTACGAACAAAGGCTCAACGAACTTTCCCACCTGACCTACCCAAGCGACGACGAACAAATCGAAGAATCCACACTGAAGAAGAAGAAATTGCTTATTAAGGACGAGATCTACGCGATCATGAACGATTACCAGGTCTCACACTAGACGAGAGATTTTATATAGAAGAAGTTTGATGAGGCTGCCTGAAAAGGCGGCCTCTTTTATTGTTCTAGTTGGGAAGCCCATCAGTCCGACCCTTCAGACAAGCGCTATTGCTTTCCCGGACAGCTGCCGAGAGCGTAGGTTTGAACCGAGTTGATGGTCGCTATCACAAACGTCCGTTCGCGGACAAAGACAGCCACCTGGCTAACAAGGTCCGAGTCCACCGCCGGGATAGAATCGGTTATCTTACCTTTCTGAAGGTCGATAAGAAAGAGTGAATTCTCACCATTGATCAGCACGACCAGCTGTTGATCGATAGCGAGCCCCGCGTCAACGACACGGCCGGAAAGACGCCGTTTCCAGATGACGTCACCGTTGTAATCGGAAATAAAGTAGATAAAATTATCAAGCGAAGACACAATTATCCCGGCCGTGTCCGAGTCAACAGAAGATACACCAGCTCCGCTTTTGAATCTCCATACGGACTTCGTCTCTCTTGGCCCATACAAGACAAGGTTGCCTCGCTGATCACCCGCCACGAACCCCTGATTCTTTGCGAATGCCACTGATGTCGGTACAAAGTCCGTCGGATACTTGGTTATCGGCTCGCCGTCTTTGCCGGAGATAATAAGCAACTGTTTGTCGGATGTACCGAAAACGATCGATTCTATTGAAAAGGAAGGTTTAGCACTGACATTCCCGAATGCCTCTGATCGCCATCGAACCTGTCCTGAGGCACGCTCAGCAAAGGTAATTGCACCTTCCTTACTGATAACGGCAACGCCACCATTCACTTTTCCTAGAAAGAACTGCTCGGATGGGGGCAGGGAAAGCGTCCAAGCAGTCACACCACTTCCTTGGCTGATGAGCCGCAAGGTGGAATTTTCGATAGAACCGGCGGCCTTGATGGAATTTGTAACAACTAGCAGGCCGGCGGCCGACACTAAAACGTTTGAGGCGAACTGGCCGCCGAGTTCGACACGCCACCCAATTTCGAGCGTTTCAGGATACAAGGCTGTCAGGGTGCCATCGATCGTGCCCACGTAGACCATATTTCCGTCCGACGCCAGTACGTCCAAAGAAGGGGGCGACGCGAGTATCCTGGATGAGCACTTTGTGATAGCACCTCCAACCGGAGTTTGGGCGGCCATAGAGGCCTCGCCTGCAAGCAGGAGAAAGACGGCGAGAATTGCTGCAAGTCTTGTGTATGGCATTACTTACCCGATGCGGCAGGTGCTAGTGGCTCGATTGGACGGCAGACTCTTCATCAAAGTTGGAGGACCGATGCGGAATTCAAATATTAACACAGCCGACTTGACCACCCTAGATTGATGAAGGTAACATCCGACAAAGTTTGCTATCAATTTATTAACTCAAGTGGAGAGAGCTTTTCATGTCTTTCAATAAGATCATTATAGTCGGAAATCTGGGTAGAGACCCGGAACTACGCTACACGCCTCAGGGAACAGCAGTATGCAATTTCTCACTAGCGACTAATGAGAAAAAGCGGGACAAGGCCGGGGAAATGCAGGAAGTGGCGACCTGGTTCAGGGTCACGCTTTGGCGACAGCAGGCGGAGAACGCTGCGAAGTATTTGACCAAGGGCAGTCCGGTTTATGTTGAGGGACGTCTGGGTGTTGAAGAATGGACGGACCGAGATGGCAATAAACGCTTCACTTTCGAGGTCAACGCCACCGATATGCACTTTATTGGCGGCGCCGGACGGTCGTCGGAGGATTATTCCTCGGGACAGCCCTCGGGCGAAGCCGAGTTTGCCGGCCCGGCTGAAAAGGCTGCATCATCCGGTAGTGAGAGCGGCGGATTTACACGTCCGGCGGCTTCGGACGACGATATTCCTTTCTAAAGAAACTTTAGATCATACCCAGCGGCCCATTCCACGAAACTTCTGGAATCGGGCCGCTGTCAATTTTGTCGGGTCGGTCGCCGAAAGTTCTTTGATCGCCTTCAAAAGCGATTGCTTGAGCTTTTGAGCCACTGGCTCGAACTTATCGGTTTTACTGCCTTCGGCCTCGATCTCCCATGCTTCAGCCTCAGGTATCACTTCATCTATTAGACCGAAACTCTTTAGATCTGTTGCAGTTAGCTTTAGCGAGGACGCCGCAAGGTCTGCTTTCCCGGCATCCTTCCACAAAATAGCGGCGCAGCCTTCAGGAGAGATCACGGAATACACGGCATTCTCCAGCATTAGAACCCAATCGGCGATGCCGATCGCCAATGCGCCTCCGGATCCGCCTTCCCCAAGCACCACCGCTATTATGGGCACCTTGAAGCGGGCCATTTCACGAAGATTCAAGGCGATCGCTTCTGCCTGTCCGCGTTCTTCGGCGTCAATACCCGGATATGCACCGGGCGTGTCGATGAAGGTGATGATCGGGCGCCCGAATTTTTCGGCCATTTCCATGATCCTCAGAGCCTTTCGATAGCCTTCGGGCTTCGGCATCGCAAAATTTCTATGCCGCCGCTGATTTGTGTCGCGGCCCTTTTGTTGGCCGATCACCACGACCTCGGCCTCATCAAGCCGGGCAAAGCCGCAGACTATCGCAGGATCATCCGCATAACGGCGATCACCATGGATCTCAATGAAGTCAGTGAAGATGCTTGCAAAAAGATCTAGCGAGTAGGGCCTTTCAGGATTTCGCGCCATTAAAACGCGGTCGAATGCGGCCTTGGTTTCGTTCGTTTCCATTTCTATCTGTGTTCTTACAGTTGCCATGCGACAGAACAGCCCTTTGATCTCAGGGAACTCTCCAAACCACCTGAACCTCTGACTCGCAGAGCCTGGGTTTCGATCTTTACCGCAAGGTCATCGACCGGAATATCCAGAACTACTTCACATGTTCCACGGCTTTGACTGAGGATCGAGAAGAGATCGAAAAGATAGTTCTCGTCAACGCCGTTCGACGGGAGTGATATCGACAGTCGACGGGCATTTCCCGATTCAGCGTCCAATAGAGAACGAACTTCGCTAACGATTAACGTGATCTCCGCGCCTTCCGCCGTTTCAACGCGACCCTCAATGATCAGCAGCCCATCATCTTTTATCAGCTCACCATACTTACCGAAAGCCTCGGCCCATACCAGGCATTTAACGCCGGTCGACTGGTCCTCAAGCCTAAAGATGCAAAATCTATTTCCTTTCTTACTATACTTTATCTGCGAACCCGAGACGATACCTGCAAGCGTTAGAGTATCGCCGGGCGTAATGGATTCGTAGTCCGCGATCGTCTGTATCTTGAGCCCGTCAAGAATACCCTTATACTCGTCCAACGGATGCGCGGTCAAATAGAAGCCCAGTGCGGCTTTTTCATTTCGCGAAACCTCAGCCTGCGTCCAGGGTTTTGCAGCCGGTAAGCGAATATCGCTAACCGCCTCCGCGGACTGCTCACCACCGAACAGTCCGTGCTGGCCGCTCTTTTTATCGTTCCAGGATTTCTGCCCATACGCCAAGGCCTCGTCGACACCCGCATTAAGCCGGGAACGCCATTCGCTTGACTGCATTCCCGCCGGCATCAAAGAATCAAAGGCCCCGGACGCAATCAGGCTTTCCAGGCCCCGCTTGTTCACCGCTCCCTGATCGATCCGCGACACGAAATCAAGGAGGGAAGTGAACTTCCCTTCAGCACGAGCTGAGGTTATAGCCGCGATCGTAGCCATTCCGATCCCTTTGATCGCTGTCAGCCCAAACCGGACGGAATCATCGAATGGCGTGAAGCTGTCCTCGCTTTCGTTTATGTCGGGCGGCAGAAGCTTCAGGCCCATCGAACGCAATTCGGTCGAGTACTTATATACCTTTGCGCTGTCATCAGCTTCGTGCGAAAGCACGGCCGCAAAAAAGTACGCTGGGTAGTGTGCCTTAAGATACCCCGTTTGAAACGCGAGATAGGCATAGGCGATGCTGTGGCTGCGGTTGAAGCCATAATCGGCAAACTGGGCCATCAGTTTAAATATCTCGTCGGCCTTGTCCTTTTTTATCCCGTTCTTTATTGCTCCTTCGGTAAATTTGATCTCTTCCTTGGCCATCGCCTCGCGCTTCTTTTTGCCCATCGCGCGACGCATCATGTCGGCTTCGCCAAGGCTGTAGCCCGCAAGCTTCTGAGCGAGCTGCATGATCTGTTCCTGATAGACGAGGACACCATAAGTATTGCTCAGGATCTCCTTCATCTCAGGCACGAGATATCGCACCTGTTTTTCGCCTCGATGCCGCTGGATAAAATCCTCGATCATTCCGCCGTCGATCGGGCCCGGACGGTATAGAGCATTCAACGCGGATAGATCCTCGAGTTCCTTTGGTTTTAGCCGGCGACAGATCTCCTGCATGCCGGAGGATTCAAATTGAAAGATCGCATCGGTTCGGCCTTCGCCGAACAGGGTCATCGTCTTCTCATCACTCAGCGAGATCTCGTTCCAATCGATCTCAACTCCACCGCGAGCTCGCAAACCGATCAGACAATCATTGATCACTGTAAGGGTGGTCAGCGCGAGAAAGTCCATCTTCAGCATCCCGACCTTTTCGAGGTCGTTCATGGAATATTGACTGGTCAATTCGTTTTTCGCCGACACAGCAACGGGAACTATCTCGTGAAGCGGTTTCGGAGAGATCACGACACCGGCGGCATGAACTGAAGAATGCCGCGAGCATCCTTCCAACCGAAGTGCAAGATCGATCAGATCCTTGACCGCCGGATCTTTACCGACCAATGCCTTTAGCTCACCAACTGTTTCCAGAGCCTGCGAAATACTTACGTTTCGGCCTCGGATCGGCGGAGGGATGAGCTTTGCAATACGCTCTACCTCACCATAGGGCATGTTCAAAGCCCGGCCGACGTCCTTAATAGCGGCCTTTGACGCCATCGTCCCGAAGGTGATGATCTGACAAACTGATTCGCGACCATAAACTTCGGTCACGTGGTTGATGACGTCACCTCGCCCCCGAATGCAAAAATCTATGTCGATATCGGGCATTGAGACGCGTTCCGGATTCAGGAAGCGCTCGAATAGCAAGTCATACTGAAGTGGATCAATGCCGGTAATGCCCAAGACGTAGGCAACTAGCGATCCGGCGGCAGAGCCTCGGCCCGGGCCGACCGGTATGTCTTTTTCGACCGCGTATTTGATGAAGTCCCAGACGATCAGAAAATAGCCTTCGTAGCCCATTCCCTCGATCACCTGCACCTCACGGTCGAGCCGCTTCTGATAAGCGTCAAAGTCGTATTTCAATTTTCCCGCAGCTTGAAGCGGCAGAAGCATGGCCCGTTTTCGTTCTTCAAAGCCGTTCGCAACTTGAAGCTCAAAGTACTCCGCCAGCGTTTCACAATTTGAATCCGCAGGTATCGGATAGTTAGGTAGAACGAGATTTTGGTCATCTATCGATAGATCGACCTGACAAGCCTGGGCAATTTCCAGAGTGTTGTTAAGTGCTTCGGGCAATTCGCCGAACAATGCCCACATCTCCTCAGCCGATCGAAGGAAATAGTTGGACGTTCCGCTGCTTGGTTCGCCGCCCGATCGAACCGTTCGTCCTTCTCCAATGCAAAGCATCACCTCGTGGGCACGTGCGTCAGCCTGAGTCAAATAACGAGCGTCATTCCCTGCAACGATCGGGATGCCGGACTTCCGTGATAGTTCTACAATTCGCCGGTTGTTTTCAGATTGCTCATCAAGCCCGTGATCCAGGATCTCAAGATAAAAATTATTCTTGCCAAATATAGACTCCAGATCCTTCGCGGCGGAAAGAGCCCGATCGTCATTCCCACTGTTCAAATAGTGTCCCACCGCTCCGACTGGACCGCCCGACAACCCGATCAGCCCCTCACTATTGGCGGCCAGCAGGTCCATATCGATCCTAGGCTTATGGTGAAATCCTTCGGTGAAGGCAATGGATGACAACCGGACAAGATTCTGGTAACCCGTAAGGTCTTTTGCCAGAAGAACCAAATTATAATAGGGCCGCTCACCCGCACTAACTGCCGATCCCGACTCGGACAAGCTCGTTGAGGCTACATAGGCCTCATAACCGAGGATCGGGCGAACGCCCGCCGAAGTCATTGCGCTGTAAAAAGATACGGCGCCATACATATTGCCGAAGTCGGTAATTGCACACGCCTGCATCTCAAACTCGTTTAGTTTTTCAGCCAACGGCTTTAGTTGGATTGTGCTCTGCAAAAGGCTATAATCCGTGTGCAGATGCAGATGAACGAAGTCTCGAGATTTGAATTTGAGCGGGTCCATTGTGTCGCGAAGCTATGAAGAAAGTCTATCTTGAAACGTTCGGCTGTCAAATGAACGTTTCGGATTCCGAGAGAGTCGCGACCAGCCTGGCGAACAAGGGATTCGAGATGACTTTGCGAGAAGATCAGGCCGACATCATTCTTATTAACACCTGCTCGGTCCGGGAGAAGGCCGAGCAAAAACTGTACACTCGCGTCGGACGTGTTCGAAACTCAGGGCGGCCCAAACCTGTCGTGGGCGTGCTTGGGTGCGTTGCCCAACTTGAAGGGGAGACGCTGTTCAAGAAGATCGAGGGTATCGATCTTGTGCTCGGAACAAAGGCCGTCGGCCGCATTTCCGAAGTGATCCAACGAGTCCTTGACGGCGAAGGGCAAATTGTTGATCTTGGCGACCGCGAGAAGGATTACGATTGGACGGTATCCGAGCCGCAGCGGCATTCACCGTACGTCGCGTTTTTACCAATTATTGAGGGATGCAATAAATTTTGCACATATTGCATCGTCCCCTTTTCACGAGGCCGAGAAGTGAGTTTACCGGCGTCGGACATAATACGAACAGTGCTTGACATGCGTCGGTCGGGGATCAAGGAAGTTCATTTGATCGGGCAAAATGTCAATAGCTATCGGCCTTCAACCGATAGCGGTTTGGAGGGGTTCGCTGGATTGACGCCTTTCTCCCGTCTTTTAAGAGCAGTCGCAGCAACGGGTATCGAGAGGATAAAGTTCAACACTTCGTTCCCACGCGACTTTCACGCCGATATTGTGGACGCGATCAATGAGCACGAGAATCTCTGTAACTGGGTGCATTTGCCTGTACAGTCGGGAAGTGACCGGGTTCTTAAGCGGATGAAGCGGGGGCATACGGTCGAAAGTTATCGAAAAAAGATCGATGCCCTACGCACGTCACCGCGTAATATTTCTATAACGACAGATGTTATCGTCGGCTTTCCGGGCGAGACCCGCGACGATTTTGAACAGACCGTCGCCCTGATAGACTACGCTGGATATGATGCAGCTTACATTTTCCGCTATTCGCCGCGGCCCGGAACGCCGGCGTATGAGATGGTAGACGATGTAACTTACGAAGAGAAAACAGAAAGATTCTTAACGCTCGAGGCTGCACAACGGCGGTCTCAAAATGAGCGGCTTAAACGTTACATGGGCGAAACGCTCGACGTATTGGTTGAAAAGCAAGCGTCGCGATACGATACGCAGGTAACAGGGCATTCGACCTGCCACAAGGTGGTAAATTTTGAAGGTTCCAGCGAACTGATAGGCAATGTCGTAAAAGTAAAAATATCGAAGGTGAAGCCGAACTCGCTGTTCGGTGAGCTTTGCCGCGAGACTACATCCGCGTCGAAATTATGCTAGTTGAAGTAAAGATAGGGGCTCTCATAATGGACCCGAATACCAACTCCCCGATCGTGGTGCTGAAGGGAATTGATTCGGAGATCGTTCTGCCTATATGGGTAGGAGCCTTTGAGGCTAATGCGATCGCACTTGAGATCGAGAAGATCGTACCTCAACGCCCGATGACGCACGACCTGCTTCGAAATCTGATAATTGAGTGTGGATTACGCCCATCCCGCGTAATTGTGACTGACCTTCTTGAGAACACATTTTATGCTCTGATAGAATTGCTCAACGAGAACGATGAGTTGGTTTCGATGGATGCTCGCCCCTCAGACGCGATCGCCCTCGCGCTTCGTCTTGATTGCCCCATATTTGTTCAGCAAAAGGTCATTGATCTGTCGGCCGCCTCAAGTCCTGCCGATTCGGACAAAGGAGATGACGATGTACTCCAGTCACCGGAAGAATGGCCTGAACTGATCGGATGATGCGTAATCCCTAGAGGTTCCGGATCGTCGCTAACGGCTCCGTTGGTCAGTAGAATTGACGTAATGATAATTGTAATCGCTAACCAAAAAGGCGGTGTTGGAAAGACCACAACCGCCATCAATCTTGCGGCCGGGCTGGCTGCGAACAAGAAAAAAGTTCTCTTGATCGACCTTGATCCGCAGAGCAATTCTTCGCTCTCCTTCCTCGAACCCGAGCGAATGAACGGAGGATCTTATGAGCTTTTTGCGGATGCATCAAAGCCGATCGAAGAACTTGTATATCAAACTGGCGTTGAAAACCTTTGGCTCATACCCGCTCGTATCAACCTGGCAAAACTTGAGGCGAAGCTGATAGGGGACTTTGACGCGGCATTTAAACTTCGCGACCGCATCGATAAGTTAAGAGGGAATTTCGACATTATTTTGATCGACACACCTCCAACCCTGGGAATTTTGACCGTTAACGCCATGGTGGCGGCCAACCACGTGATCATTCCGATCCAGTCTTCTTACTTCGCTCTCGAAGGAACGGATGACCTGCTTGAGACTATCGAAAAAATTCGGTCGCGTCCGAATCCAGACCTCAACTTGATGGGTGTGGTCGTGACGCTGTTCGATCGCCGTACGACGATCTCGAAAGATGTTGAAGCTCATATTCGAAACGTATTCGGCAAAAAGGCCTTCAAGACAGTGATCTCGCGGAGCGTTCGGTTAGAGGAATCGCCCGCTCATAAAAAGGCAATATTCGACTACGCACCCCGTTCCTCCGGTGCGACCGAATATCAGAGCCTATCCAAGGAGGTGCTTAAACGTGGCTAAATCAGGCTTACCGCTCGGCGTAAAGATGCGCCATGACTCACACTACGTTGACCAGATCGCGTCACGCTCAAGAAGCGTCGGGCGGACGATCCCGGTTACATCGATCTTTCCAAATCCGGAACAGCCGCGAAGCGAATTTGGCGATTTGACGGAATTAACCGACTCGATTCGCGAAAAAGGTGTACTGGAGCCGTTGCTGGTGAAGCCGAAACCAGACGGGACCTTCATGATCATCGCCGGCGAACGCCGCTGGCGTTCCTCGCAGCTTGCAGGATTGACCGAGGTGCCATGCATCGAGCTCGATATCGATGATAATTCGGTAGCCGAGATCGCTCTCATAGAGAACCTTCAGCGTAAGGACCTAACGGTCTGGGAAGAGGCAGATGGCTTGGCGGCACTGGGGGAAAAATTCGGCTACACCCATGACCAGATAGCTCATAAGATCAGCAAGAGCCGCACGACCGTCACGGAATTGCTCGCCATTGCGGGGCTTCCTAATGAGGTTCGGACGAAATGCAGACAGGCGAAGATCAACTCGAAAACCACTTTGCTTGAGATCGCCCGCCAGTTTGATGAGTCGGCGATGTTCGATTACCTCGACCGATTCGGCGCAGGAAAAGTGACAAGGAAAGCCTCGTCAAAGGCTGAAAAGAAAGACAGCACGGTTGACGGTAAGCCAGACGCTGTGGCCGATCAAACGTCGTTTGAATTCAACTCGCCGAAAGCAGACTTTTCGCTGGAAGTGCGTTTCTCAAAACCAGGCTTCAGCCGGGCGGACGTCCTAAAGGCCCTGAAACAAGCTTTTGACGAGGTAAAGTCAAACGGCCTGGGATAGCGATACGATTTAAACACCTGCTTAGTCGTTATTGGGATAACATAATCTTTATTATCGGACGCCGTGGATATGCTAGTTTGACAGTAATACAGCAAAAAGCTATCATTATCGTTTTGTTAAACTTCCCTAGACGGCTAATGTAAGGAGTTCGATAAACAATTGAGTAACGGAAATTTTCTATTTACGTCCGAATCGGTCACCGAAGGCCACCCGGATAAGATCGCAGATAATATTTCTGACGCCATCCTCGACGCCATCCTGGCTCAGGACCCGACTGCCCGGGTTGCGTGCGAAACGCTCGTCACCACCGGCTTGGCCGTCGTAGCCGGCGAGATCACTACGACAGCTACGGTCAATTATAAGCAGATCATTCGCGAGACCATCGAAGAGATCGGGTATAACAGCGCCGAGTTCGGTTATGATTCGAACACCTGCAGCGTTGTTGATGCGATCGGTACGCAGTCACCGGATATTGCCCAAGGCGTGGACACAGGCGGTGCCGGTGATCAAGGCCTCATGTTTGGGTATGCTTGCAACGAGACGCCTGAACTGATGCCGATGCCGATCCAGATGGCGCATAATCTGACGCGTCGGTTAAGCGAGGTTCGCCGCGACGGCACGATCGATTATTTGCGTCCCGACGGAAAATCGCAGGTTTCGATAGAGTATCGCGACGGCAAACCATTCCGCGTCGAGGCCGTTGTGATCTCGACTCAGACTGCAGACCTCGATATCGAAGATATTCGTGCCGACATCATGGAGCACGTGATCAAGGCCGTCATCCCTACCGAACTCCTGGACGACGAAACAAAATATCACATCAATCCGACGGGTAAATTCGTGATCGGCGGACCGATGGGCGACGCTGGCTTGACGGGTCGAAAGATCATCGTTGACACCTATGGCGGTTATGCTCCTCATGGAGGCGGTGCTTTCTCGGGTAAGGATCCGACGAAAGTTGACCGTTCAGCGGCGTACATGGCGCGTTATATTGCGAAGAACGTCGTTGCTTCCGGCCTCGCCGATAAGTGTACTGTTCAGTTAGCCTACGCTATCGGAGTTGCGGAACCGGTTTCAGTTTTGATCGACACTCACGGTACCGGAACTATCGACGACGAGCGTATATCGGACATCGTTCGCGAGAATTTCACGCTTACGCCGAAGGCGATCATCGAAACGCTTGACCTTCGCCGCCCGATCTATAAGGCGACGGCGCGTTTTGGTCATTTCGGACGCGTAAATGACGAGTTTTCGTGGGAAAAGACGGACAAAGCAGAGGCTTTGAGGACCGCGGCCGAGGCCCATCAGGTAGCCACCAACGGTTAGATCACAACAAATATGCCAACAGAATCACCTTCAGTTCAGTACGATATTAAGGACATCAACCTTGCGCCACAGGGCAAGCAGCGGATCGAATGGGCAGACCGTGAAATGCCCGTTTTGCGGCTTATTCGCGAGCGCTTCGAGAAAGAAAAGCCATTGACGGGCGTTAAGCTGGTCGCTTGTGCACACATCACGACCGAGACGGCGAACCT
>JANNNS010000122.1:0-11264 GCA_031398645.1 Acidobacteriota bacterium | reverse complement strand
CATAAAGTCATGATCGAGGTGGTTCAATGACACGTTCTGGAAACCCGCAGCCTTCAGCATCTCGACACACTTTTCCTCGCCCCACATTGCGCCGAGGCCCTGGCCTTCATAGGCAAGAGAGACCGTCATGCAATGTGTTAGGGAAATGGTGTAGAGCCACGGAGCGACCGGAAGGTCGAGATTTTTTTCGAGATAACTCGAACCCGTAATGTCCTGCACCAGATAAACGCCGTCGGCTTTTAGTGCTGCGGCCACACTTCTTAGCATGCCGGCCGGATCAGCCTGATCGTGGATCGCATCGAACGACGTAATGAGGTCGTATCGATCGGACTCACCGATATTCGCCGCGTCGCGAACCTCGAACCGGATGTTCTCAAGCCCGAGACGCTTTGCTTCGGCGTTCGCACTCGAAATGCCTTGCTCCGAGAAGTCGTAGCCCGCGAAATTGCTTTTGGGAAAGCTCGCGGCAAGCCTGAGCATCGCCCGCCCTGCCCCGCAGCCGACGTCGAGTACCTCGATGCCTGCGTCAAGCTTTTCCTTAAGGCCCGGCACAAGCGGCAGGATAAATGGCTCAAGCCCGGCGACCGTCGTCTGATCGCTTTCTTTTGCCATAACTTCCTGAAATCGTGGATAGGCCGAATAAGGAACGCCGCCGCCTTTCTCGAAACATTCGACAAGTTTGTCCTCGACGCCCGCCAGAACAGGTACGAACTGCATTGCCGAAGCAAAGTTATACTCGCCTTCATCCGTAAGAAAGGAAGCGTGTTCCGCCGGAAGCTGATAGGTCTGGGTTTCCGGGAAATAATTCACGACGCGGCCTGTAACCATCGTGCCCAACCACTCGCGAACATAGCGCTCATTCAGGTTGGCCGCGGCGGCGATCTGCTTTGAGGTGGATGCGGGCAGGTTTGCGAGAACCTTGAACAAACCGCACCGGTCACCAATGCTCAACGCTAACGCGATCGCACTTTTGTTTAACGTATCCAGGAGGCGTTCCGAGAACGCCTCTGCTTTTTGCTGATTAAAATTGCTGTCTTTCATCATTATGTCTCCATTTATATATAAGAAAACTACCCGTGGACAAAGTTCCACAAATAAAAGATAAACTCGGGCGGTTCAAGATGTCTTGAGGAATTTCTGAAGAATTTCTGAAATTTCCCTGAAGAGCTGCCAAGCGCTTTTTCATCGCCCTGCGTGGTAGTATTTTTCCATTGTTCGAGATGAGATCATTCCTCCTCACCACCTTTGCACTGACCGCGTTCGCGTTTAATTCGATCCTTTGCCGCATGGCGCTTGGAAAGGATGAGGCGGACGCGGCGAGCTTCACTTTCGTGCGGCTGCTTGCCGGTGCGATCACCCTCGCTTTGATCTCAGCCTTATTTGGAAAGACGAAAAATGTCCTGCGAACAGGACACTGGGTGTCGGCTTTCTTTTTGTTCGCGTATGCCGTGTGCTTCTCGTTTGCGTATCTCGGCCTGACAACGGGAACCGGAGCTTTAATTTTGTTCGGTTCGGTGCAGATGACGATGATCGCGGCGTCGATCCTGAAGGGAGAGCGGCCGGGAATTTGGGAACTGTGCGGCGTTGCCGTTGCCTTCGGCGGACTCGTTTATCTAATGCTGCCGGGATTGGCGTCGCCGCCGATCGTTAGCTCGTTGCTGATGGCCGCGGCCGGTGCAGCATGGGGGTTTTATACCCTGCGGGGCAGAGGAAGTGAAAACCCGCTGGCAGACACGACCGGGAACTTCATCCGCGCCGTGCCGATGATCGCGATTGCGGCGATCCCGTTTATCGGCGGTATGCATTTGTCTGTTCGGGGTGCGGTGCTTGCCGTATTATCAGGTTCGTTGGCATCCGGTGTCGGGTATTCGGTCTGGTATGCGGCGTTGAAATATCACACCTCGACGCGGGCGGCCGTGCTGCAGTTAGCCGTTCCGGTGATAGCGGCGGTCGGCGGTGTTCTGCTGTTGGCGGAAGTGTTAGCGGTTCGGTTGTTTGTCGCGTCAGTTATGATCCTCGGAGGAATAATGATCGTTCTATATGCGAAGGGCCGCGGTAGTACAAAAGCCCGCACGAAGTAAGGGCGATATGCTCAAGCTTGGATTGATCGCCGTTACTTTGTGCGGGCTTTTCAGCCGTTTACAAAAATCTGACAGACTTGCTGTAATTTTTGCCAAGCCCCAGCGTGTCGCGTCCGATGGCGTGGTAATTGTCGTTGCCGCGGTGTTCGCTCTTGCCTTGCCAGTCTCCTTTTTCCTTGAGCGACGCGGACCGAACGACATCGCGGCCGTATCGGTAATTAACTTCGTCGATCAATTTGCCAAGGTGATGCTGGCGTTCGAATTTTCGCTGGTCGAAGAGGCGATGGGGAACTTGATCAGGCGAAACGAGATCGGTGAGTACCACGCCCGCTTTGCGAAACTTCATTCCCGGACGGTAGATCTTTTCAAGGCAGATCATCACCCACGCGTAGATCTCGCTTGTCACGTCGGAATGATAGACGGAGCGGTAGGTGTGCGTACCTTTGTAATAGTAAGGGACCGGATTAAAGCGGTCTGTATTTGCGAAAACCTCGACGGTTTTTGTAGCAAGGTTGTTCCACCGCATTTTTTCAAGAACTCGGGTCGTAAAATAATAAATTGCCTCGCGAAGTTCGTCGAGTTCCGTGACCGGGTGGCCGAAGGTGCGGGTATGTGCGATGGATTTGTTAGTGCGCTCGGAAACTTCCATCGAGAGGCAGGGAATTCCGTTCAGTTCCAGGACGGTGCGCGAGCCAAATTGATTGAGGTGCTTTCTGATACGATCCGGCTCGGAGAGTTTCAATTCATAAGCGGTCTTGATACCCACTTCGTTCAGCTTCATCGCCGAACGCTGCCCGATCCCCCAAATATTTCCGACCGCAGTTTTTTGCAACGCGAGATCGACGAAGGGCGAGCCGTACAGATCCAAAACGCCATCGGCCTTTTTCGATTTCTTGGCTATGTTGTTCGCAAGCTTTGCCAGCGTCTTGGTGGTAGCGATGCCGACCGATACGGGAATCTTCGTTTTCTCGAAAATAGTTTCCTTGATATGGCGGCCTAAGAAAGAGAGTTTGTCGGGAACTCCGGCGTCGATGAACGCTTCGTCGATGGAGTAAAGCTCAAGTTTGTTCGCCCCGATGTCCTCGTTGAGAATGTCCATCACGCGGTGCGAGAATTCGTAATATAGAGCGTGGTTAGCCGAGATGATCGCGGTGTTGTGACGCTCCAAAAGCTCGCGGTACTGAAACAGAGGAGCCGTCATCGGAACGCCGAGAGCCTTTACTTCGTCGCTTCGCGAGATGACGATACCGTCATTATGCGACAACACGACCACCGGCCGCTTGTACAACTCAGGATTCACCACACGCTCGCAGGAAGCGTAGAAGTTGTTGCAGACAACGAGGGCGATGGCGGGTTTGGTCGGCATCTATCTAAAATTGTGCGACACCACTTCGGTAGTTATTTCTGTCAGCGGCGTGAAGTGCAGGGCCTTCAACATTCCGCGTTCTTCGAAGATCCCTTTTATGATCAGAAAATCGCTTTGATTGATGACTGCTCTGTATTTTTCGAACACGTCGGGCATGACCACGAAATTTGAAAACCCAGTCTCATCCTCAAGCGTGATAAAAACGACTTTGTTAGCGGTCATCGGACGCTGGCGAATGATAACGGCACCGGCGGACGACACGATCTGGTTCTTTTTTAGACCTAAAGTTTGTCGGGCAGACAGGATGCCGCGTTTGGTCATCTCTTCACGGAAAAAAGCCATCGGATGTTTACCGATAGATATGCCGGTCTTTCGGAGATCGGTATCGACGAGCTGAAGGCCTTTCATTTGTTTTAGAAAAGGTGTTTCGGTAGTTTCTTCACTGGTGTCTGTGAACAAACCTCCTTTGGGCTGTATCGCTAACTCCGATTTCCAAAGGGCTTCACGGCGATGGACGGTGTTGTCGAAATTCAATGCACCGGCGAGACTCAAGGCTCGTATCTCGCGTTTGTTGATAGCCGGTACGCGATCTATAAGATCGCCTACGCTGTCGTATGCACCGTTCATCTCACGTTCGGCGACGATCGATTCACCAACCGGCCGCCGCAATCCGCGTATATATTTCAACCCGACGCGGACTTGTCCTTCATCAATTATGTTTTCGACCGTGAAAAAGTATTGAGAGTAATTAATGTCAACGGGCTTGAACCGCAGTCCATGTCGCTGAGCGTCCTTAACAAGCGTTGCCGCCGAATAAAATCCCAACGGGTAATTGTTAAACATTGCGACCATAAATGCGGCTCGATAATGAACTATGAAATATGCCGATGCGTAGGCGAGCAATGCAAAACTGTAAGCGTGGGATTCCGGGAAACCATAGTTGGAAAATGCCTTGACGCAGGCAACTATATTTTCCTGCACCTCTTTTGGCACTCCTTTTTTTGTCATGCCTTCTCGCAGATACTGACTCAACTTTTCAAGCTTTTTGTCTGGACGTTTAAATCCCATCGCTCGGCGCAGTTCTTCAGTTTCGGGACCGGTGAATCCAGCGATATCCATTGCAATTTTCAAGAGCTGTTCCTGAAATAAAGGAACGCCCAACGTGCGTTCAAGCGTGGGCCTTAATCTTTCATCTATATAATCTATTTTCTCAAGACCTTGCCTGCGTCTGAGATAGGCCTTGAGCATCTTCCCTACAATCGGACCAGGACGGATGATGGCTACTTGTACCACGATGTCATAAAAAACTTTTGGTTTAGACTTTGGCAAAAATGCTATCTGTGCACGGCTTTCGACCTGAAACATTCCAACGGTGTCGGCTTGTTGTAAGGTTTCAAACACTTTTTTATCATCGCTGGGAATTTTGTAAAGACTAACGTCATCACCGTAGTGCTTACTTATAAGTTCAATCGAATCGCGAAGTACAGCCATCATGCCGAGGCCGAGCAGATCGATCTTGACGATCTTTAGGGCTTCACAGGCATCTTTATCCCATTGAATTATCCGGCGGTTTTCCATAGACGCGGGCTCGATCGGCACAATACCATCGAGACGTTCCCAGGAAACAACCATGCCGCCGGAGTGCTGTCCGAGATGACGGGGAAAATCGAGTATACGGGTATAAAGTTCAGTAAACTTTTGCAGCTTATGATTCTCGTCCAGGTCGAAACCTTCTTCCTTTAGATGACGGTTAAGTTCTTTGCCTTTGAAGGTTTCGTAATAGGAATTTAATTTGGAGAGTCTGTTCAAAACGTCTTCTCCGAAGCCAAAAGTTTTCCCAACCTCCCGCACTGCTGACTTTCCGCGATAGCTAATAACATTTGCGGTCATTCCCGAGCCGCGCTCTTTGTATTTTTCGTATACGTGCTGAATAACCCGCTCTCTGTCATCTCCCGAAGGAAGATCGATATCAATGTCTGGATATTGGTCGTAATCTTCGGATAGAAAGCGGGCGAAAAGCAGTTTATTATGAATTGGTTCCACTGCGGTTATCCCAAGCGAATAGCAAACGACAGAATTCGCGGCAGAACCACGGCCTTGCGAGAGGATCTTCTCGCGTTTGCAGAAATCAGAAATGTCGGCAACGACCAGGAAATACCCAGCAAGATCCTTAAAGCTTATTACCGCAAGTTCCTGATCCAGTCTTGCTTGAACTTGATCTCTTATCGTCTTTTCTTTGTCTTTATATCGTTCTTTCGCACCGTTCTGAACTTTCTCTCTGAGGAATGAGCCCATTGTTTCCCCATGAGGCACCTTAAAATCCGGAAAGCTATAAGAGAGTTCATCCAACGAAAACTTGATCTTCGACGCGATCTCCTCGGTCCGTTCTACTGCTTCCGGATAATCTTCAAAAAGCCCCAGCATTTCTTTTTCAGATTTCAGGTAACGCTCGCTATTTTCGGAGAGAAGATTTCCTGCTTCGTAGATGGTGCGGTGGTTCTTGATGCAGGTGAAAACGTCGAACAGTTCCCTGTCGTATTCGTCGGCGTAGTAAGGGTTGTTGCTGGCAAAGTAAGGAAGCCGTAGCCTAGATGCATGATGAATTAGGCACTGGTTTATATATTCCTCATTGCGGGAATAATGACGCTGCAACTCGACGTAAAAACGGTCTTCAAATACATGTGAGAGCCATTCGAGATCGGCTTTTTCGGTGTCGTTCCTTATGCTGTTGGGTATGAATCCATCGGCACCGCCTGAAAAGCAGAGAAGCTTCGATGAGTAATTCTCGATATCTTCACGTGTCGCGAAGTGCTTTCCTTTTTCGTTGCGAAGCTTGATCGTGGTTATGAGCCTTGAGAGGTTTCGATAGCCTTCGATATCAATTGGCACCAGAGGAAGAGAAGTGCCGTTGTACATGGTTATCTCGGCACCAATGATCGCTTTTATGCCTTGGGCTTTTGCTTCGAAATGGAAACTCACCGCTCCTGAGACACTGTCGCGGTCGAGCAATGCGACATATGGAATACTCAACTCGGCCGCACGCTGAGCCATCCTCTGCGGCAGTGAGCCAGAGGAGAGAAAGCTGAATGCGGATCGTGTATGTAATTCGCAAAACATAATTGCTCACACGCTGTCCGGCGTGTCTCATGTCTGATGATCGTCCTGCTCTTCAAGTTAAATTTCTGTAATCTAAAATCTGAAACTTTAAATTTGAGATCTCAAATGTGAAATTTGAAATCTAGTCATATTCTCCAATCAAAAACCACTCATCGGCGACTTTGCATAAGCGGTATATGCCTTCATCTTCTACCTCGATATCCCACTCGTGATTGTTCCAGGAGCGATTCCACCAGTGAGAATTTTTCCTCCAGACGCCGCCGTATGTTTTCACTCTTCCGTTGAAACGAGGAGTACTGATGAAAAACAGCCGCTTGTTTTCGACAGTCACACTAGCTGGAATGGCCGGACGAAAATAGTAGAATGCGGCGGTGAGTTTCTCGGTTCTCACCTCTAATTTCTCGTTGCCGCGCGGAAGTTTTTCAGAATCAATGCGAAAGGGCTCAGGTATTCTCTGATCGACCACCGCAGGCACCCCGACGTTATTTTCGCCGACCAGTTTTTTTAATTTATTGATCGTTAATAAAAGGCTTTCCGGCTCCGGACGCGAAACGGAAAATAAGCCGTGCTGATTAGGGCGAGGACGTGTGAAATGTGAAACGATTCGAACAGAAAGTATGTCAACTTCGGGCGGATCGAGTGATATGCGCAGATTTATTAGCTTTAGCCAAAACGTTTTTTCGAGGGTCGGGAAGGAGGTTTTTATCTCGTAGAGTTTTTCCTGTTTACGCAGGCCGAGAAGGATGTCGAGCTGTTCGGTACTCAATGCTGAATAGGATATTTGAGTGAAAAGCTTATCCAGCCCGTGGTTCACGATAAAGATGAGCTGCTCGAAATTTTCGACGGGCGAGTCGAGATCGTAAGTCCAGGTGAGACTGCTTTCCTTCACGTTCGGCGTCAAAATACGGCCGCCTTTTTGTTCGATAACGTCGACCACTTCTCTGAACCCCTGCCCATAACGGTTCACCAGATCGTCAGAAGGTATTCGCCGCAGGTCGCTTATCTCGCGTATGCCGAGAGAGTTAAAGATATCGAGCGTATCTTCGTTGATCTGCAAGCTGTGCAAAGGAAGCTGTCCAAATGCCGTATCGCTTAAGACTGCCCCTTGGCGTGCAAGCAAGATCGTAGTGTCGGCGGAACCGGCGACTGCGGTTTTGGCGGATAGGTTATGTTCATTCAGTTTTCGGCTGATGCTAGAGTAGATCTCATCCGAATTGCCGATGAGGGTTTTCATCCCGCTCACATCGAACAGTACGCCGTCCTCCAGTATCTCGATATTAGAGGAAAACGCGTTTGCAACGGACAATAAAATAGCTTTGTCCTTTTTCACGTTTTCTGAAATTATGCAGGCGTACAATTTAGACATCTGTGTAGCTGAATTTTATTTCGGTTAGCGAAGGCTTACCGTAAAATTCTTTGCGCGAATGAATATCGGTCATCAGCTTATCCAGCAGCTTGAAACGGCCTTTACCTTTCCACTGGGCTGGTTGCCGCGAAAGCGTGAATGCCTGCTGCGAAGCCGAGCCGGTGACCGGTTCTTCGGCGGTGACCATTAACATTGTCGGGGTTTCCTTTATCCGCGTGCGGTAGCGGTACCAGTATGTTTTTGGCACCATTCGCAGGTCCCGCTGTGCGAGGCCGTTCAGGTTTAACCACACCGCCCCAAACCCCTTCGCCTGAACCAGATAGTCGGCGGACATAAATGCTTTTTCGATGTTGCCGCCGCATCTGACCCACAGTAGATTGTCAAGTTCGACGCCTGACGAGACAGCCGAATATGGGTCAAAACCGTCACACGAATCGACCACTGCACACACTTCACCGGTCCGGGTCAGTTTTGACAGCAGAGACAACAGAAGGCTTGTTTTTCCAGTGCTCGGGCCCCCGGCTATCTCTGCTATCGTCCCCCTAGTAAAACTCAGTCCGACTGATTCTAGTGAGATCTCTTCTGAATGTTTCTTTTCCTCTTTGAGGTGGGTTAAGGTTTTTACTAAACTTAGATTTCCCATTTCAAGCCGTGCTGAGATTAAGAATATATGCCATCAATGAAACGATGTCAACGTCTTTCCGGCATATAAAATGGCCGACAATTGAGGCGTTGCTTTAAGCTAAATACTGTAAATAGTGGAATTAAAGGATTAGAGCGGCTTTTTAAGCTCTGCAATAAATGAGTAGCGGTGGAACAATGGCTTTATGGAAAGTTCGACTGCTCCGCTGGCCGCCAGAGAGTTTAGATAAGGCATCAGATCACCCCAAAACTGGACCTGAAACTTTTTTAGCCACCATTTGAGAAGTTTTTGAAAGGGTAATGGCAGCTCCGCCTGGTCGTAAAAGTCGACGAAGAATAGTTGTCCGCCGGGTTTTAGGTTTTTTAGGGCGTTCTCGATCGATTCACGCCATGGCGGGATCATGGAGATGGAGTAGGAAAAGAAGATCTTGTCGAATGGCCCGGAAAGATCGAATGTTTCGCTGAACGAGAAATTATCCGCCAGAGCGGTTTTGAGAGTTATATTGGCGGCTCTTGCAGCATCGGCCTTTGCCTGAGCTGTTTCCAGCATAACCGATGAGGCGTCGAGGCCGTAGAGGTGAGCTTCCGGATGACCCTTTGCAAGAATTATCAGATTTCGAGCAGTGCCGCATCCGACCTCAAGCACACGCTCACCCGGTTGGACGTCCATCTCATTTAACAATTGATCGCGGCCGAGAAGGTAGTATTTTCTTGTGAAGTCGTAGAAGTACCGCTGCATACGGTACATACGGTTCATATTTTCGAAGGCATCGGCCATAGGTAGATCAGCCACCGAGTACACGGAGTGTTTCCCGTTCTATTTCTCTAGCTCATAGAGATGAAAGCCGCCGTATATCGAGGCACGGTCTTGCTTGAAAAGGGCTTCAGACAATTCTTTCTCGTAATGAAATTTTGAGTGCAGTTCAGCGGGCAAAGTCGTTTCTATCGGCGAAGCAGCTCCGGCAGTGCGGAAAATGATCCGCGAGCCGGGATCTGCTTTTTCGGCAATGGTGGTCCAGAGATCTGTCATAGTTTCAGCGTTCATCCAGTCCTGCGCATCGAGGAAAACAAATCGGTTAAATGTGCCGATCTCGCTGTTTCTGATAACGTCCGTGGCCGAGCCGATCACGGTCTTCAACCGGCCGGCGTTTGCTTTCAACGTTTCGTAATTAGCTTGCTTCAAATACTCGGGAAGTGCTTTTCGATTTTCCGTATCGTATTTGCGGGCAAAACCCTGCCATGCAAAATAGTTTTCGTCGATCGGATAATCGCAGGCAAGCCGTTTGACGCGTTCCCGATAGACTTCGATGACGGTTTTACCGTCGGTTAGGTCAGTTTTCAGCTCCTCATATTGCTGCGGCGGAATGCCGAGGCCGAACATCGTGACGGGAAGTTTCCCGAGCGTCCTGATAACGAAATTATCGAAGAACGGATCGATATGCTTTTTGTAAAGCTGCTCTTGTTCCTGAAGCGAGGAAGCCTGTAATATCGCCTCCGGCCTGCAGCCTAAGAGCCTTGCCGCACTGTGAAAGAAGCGCAGAAAATATCCATTTCTTGAATGATCGTAAAGGCCCGCGTTGGTGAAAAAACTGATCCGGTCGCCGTATAGATAGCTCCCGCCGAGCGTGTTCGATTCCCAAAACCTTCGAGTATCTTTATCAAGATGTTCGGCAATATAGCGCAGATAGCTGGTGCCGCAATTTGTGCCTTTGCCGTAGCCGAAAAAGTCGAAGAAGTCTTCGTAGGACGGAAGGTTTTTCAACGCCGCAAGTTTAAGGTCGAGAAGGTAGATGTGATGTCGGTTCAGGTCGACCGCGGTGACCGACTCGGGGCTTTCGAGCAGGTAATTTAGGGCATTGCAGCCGCCGGAAGATATTGTGAGTACACGCGAATTGCCATCCAGTTTCAGGGCCTGCAGATCGACGCGCGGATCTTCCCATATCTGGTTATAGACAAACGCGTCGAACCAGACGGCAAACATCTTCTGAAGTAACCCTTGTTTTGTGGAGATCTTTTGATTCTGGACGGCAGAGTGAAGGGTAGTTTCGCTCATTCAAATCTATCTAACGAAAAAATCACTGTTTTAGTTCGTCGAACTTATTCGTTTGCCATTACCTCGACGGGGTCGATCGACGATGCACTCCACGCCGGATATAGGGCACCTACAAGACTGCCGGCAATGGCGATCAGGACGGCTGTGCCCACCCATCCGGAACTGAATTCGAATGCCAGATCAAAGACGCGGTCGATACCGGCGGAAGCGACAAATGCAGTGACCAGGCCGAGCAGGACACCAAGGATTCCTATCAGGAAAGCTTCGCCCTCGATGGTCTGGACGATAAATCCTTTTGAAGCACCCATTGATTTGAGGATGCCGATCTCTTTGCGGCGTTCGGTCACGGTGGTGTACATCGACAGCAGAACGAATATCGTACTGACAAACGCCCCGAGGCCGACCAGCACCTTGAGGAACGTGTTAAGCCCCGGAACGCGCTGCTGTGCGTCAATGATGAAATCGCTTGTCAGGTGGACTTTGTTGCCTGGGAGAACTTCGTTGATGCGAGCCGCAACAGCGTTGGCATCGGCTCCGTCACGTATCTTGACGAGGATGTAGGTGCATTTGCCCTGAGCTTCCAGAACCTCCTGCATTGCCCCGAGCGACATCTTTATTCGCGAACCGGATGGTGGTGAA